>NZ_JBFAXQ010000062.1:0-1111 GCF_040680855.1 Kribbella sp. NPDC051952 | reverse complement strand
CTCCCGGGCCGCGTCCAGGTCGCCGCCCTCCTCGGCACAGATTGGCTAGTTGTGGATAACTGGATCCCTTGGATATAAGGGGTTTCGGGTTTTGAAAACTGTCGGTGGCGGTGTCTATCGTTGTGGGTATGGAGATCCCGGACGAGCGGCCGATCTGGTCGATGAGCGGCAGCGAACTGCTGGCTGCTCTCGACACGAACGAGGCCGCGATCGCCCGCCTCCAAGCCGACCGGATCCGCATGATCGCCCGCCTCGACGAAATGGGCCACGCCCAGGAGCTTGGCGCCACCACCACCGCTGAACTGCTCGCGATGCGGTACCGCCTCGACCGCCGAGACGCCCACCGCGAAGTCAAACTCGCCCGCACCCTCCCTCGCTACACCACCGTCTCGTCTGCCCTTCCCGACCCGGCAGGTCCGCTGGAGACTCCGGTCCTGAGGCCCGCGCAAGCCCAGGCGATCGTGCTCGCCCTCGAAACCGTCCCCGACCGGGTCCCGGTGGAGAACATCGTGGTAGCCGAGCAACAGTTGGTGAACCTGGCCCAGCACCTGAGCCCCGGCGAACTGCGTAAGGCCGGCAAAGAAATCCGCGACCTACTGGACTCCGACGGCCCCGAACCCGCCGAACACAAAGCCTACGACCGCGAATCCCTCACCCTGACCGACGCCGACCACGGCGTCACCTTCCGCGGATTCCTCGCCAACGAAAACGCCGAACTCCTCCGCTCCCTGATCCACGCCCACGCCCGCCCCCACAAAACCATCGACGGCGAACTCGACCCCCGCTCCCGCGAAAAGCGCCAAGCCGACGCCCTCACCACCACCCTGACCACCGCCGCCACAGCCGCCGAGTCCGGCGCCGTACCTGGAGCAGGTGCGAAGGCCAGCATCACCGTCACGATCGACCTGCAAGACCTCAAAGCAGCCACTCCCGACGCGATCGGCCACGTCATCCACGGCGACGCCCTCTCCGCCGGCACGATCCGACGCCTGGCCTGCGACGCCAAGATCATCCCCCTAGTCCTCGGCTCCAACTCCGAGCCCCTCGACGTAGGCCGCGCCGAACGCCTAGTCACCCCCGCGATGCGCCGCGCCCTCAACGCCAGAGACAA
>NZ_JBFAXQ010000061.1:0-1870 GCF_040680855.1 Kribbella sp. NPDC051952 | reverse complement strand
CGCCGATGTCGCGTACGGGTGGGCGATGGAGGACACCACAGGCTTCTGCAAGGTGCTCGCAGATCCCGCCACGGGCCGCCTGCTCGGCGCGCCTAGCAGGTACAGGAAGTACGGTCCTCCGACGACCGCGGTGACAAGGCCGGCCGGGATCTCCAGTGGTGGGGCCAATCCACGGCCGAGCATGTCGGCGAACAACATCAGCAAGACACCGAACAACGCAGCGGCCGGGATGGACGCCAGGTGCTTGCCGCCGAAGACCCGACGGGCCATGTGCGGAGCGATCAGGCCGACGAAGCCGATCGTCCCGGCGACTGCCACCGCGGCGGCAGCCAAGGCGACCGCGAACAGCAGCAGCACCCGGCGGGTCTTCTCCACCGGCTCACCAAGCCCTGCGGCCAGATCGTCACCCAGGCCGAGTACGTCGAGCTTGCGGGCCCAGATCACGATCAACGGGACCAGCACGAGCACCCACGGCAGGATCTCGAGCACCGCACTCATCGACCGGCCGAACAGACTCCCGGTCAACCAGATGAGCGCCGCACTGACATCGAGCGGGTTGCGCACCAACAGGAACCGGATGCCGGCCTCGAAGGCCGCACTGACCGCAATACCGACCAGTGCGATCCGCACTGGAGTCGCCCCGCGCCGGTACGCGAACAGGTAGACCATTCCGGCCGCCAGCACGCCACCGATGAACGCCGCCGGTACGACGGCCACCACCGGGATCCCCGGAATCGCGAGCAGCAACAGCATGCCGCCGAAGCCCGCACCCTTGGTGACACCAATGACATCGGGTGCCGCCAGCGGGTTCCGGATCACGCCTTGCATGACCGCGCCGGACACGGCGAGCGCCGTACCGACGAGCCAGCAGAGCAGGACCCGCGGTAGCTGGAAGTTCAGCACGATCGACGCCGCCTGGTCCGACGTGTCGCCGACCAGTGCGTGCAGGACGTTCGTGAGCGAGACCTCGGTCGCGCCGACGCTGAGGCTGTAGAAACTCAGGATCAGCGCGAGCACGCTGAGCGAGATCATCAACGGTCCCGGGTGGCGCCGGGCCAGCGACGTACGCCGGACATGCTGCGCCATCACCGTTGTACTGGTCATGAGGTCACCTTCTGCCGGCGTGCGAGGTAGACGAAGATCGGTGCGCCGATGAGCGCGGTCACCACACCGGCGGGCACCTCGTACGGCGGCCGGACGAAGCGCGACACGAGGTCCGCATACGTCACCAGTACGGCGCCACCGATCGCACAGAGCGGCAGGAGTACGACGTAGCTGGAGCCGACCAGCCGACGGACGATGTGTGGAACGATCAACCCGATGAAGGCGACCGGACCGGCCACCGACACCGCCGCGCCGCAGAGCACGATGACGAGGGCCGAGCCGAGCAGACGCGTCCGCTCGACGTTCTGACCCAACCCGCGTGCCATGTCGTCGCCGAGGGCAAGCAGGTTGAGTGGCCGAGCCATCGCGAACGCACCGACCAGGCCGAGGATCAGCCAGGGCAGCAGGTTGCGGATGTCGCCCCAGCCGGCGAAGTTGACCCCGCCGACGAGCCAGAACAGCACGCTGTCCGTCGAGTTCTCGTCGAAGATGATCAGCACCTGGGTGAGCGAGATCAGCAGGCTGCTCGCGGTGACACCGGCCAGCGCCAGCCGGACCGGACTGGTCCGACCTCGTCCCGAGCCGGCCAGCAGCATCACGGAGACACCGGCAGCACCGGCTCCCGCGAACGCGAGCAGGATCGTGGGCGCTCCGGACAGTGACGGTACGACGGTCACCGCCAGGACGACGACGAGAACCGCGCCGGCGTTGACGCCCATGATCTCCGGCGCCGCGAGCGGGTTGGCGGCGACGGCCTGCATCAGCG
>NZ_JBFAXQ010000060.1:0-4986 GCF_040680855.1 Kribbella sp. NPDC051952 | reverse complement strand
CGCCGCCACCACACCGCCCTCCACGCCGGCCACTGGACCATCACCATCACCAACGGCAAAGTCCACGTCACCCGCCCAACCTGGGCCGACCCACCACGCCACCTGCAACCACTCAAGCCCGGGCCATCCCACCAAGGGTCAATCGACACAGAACAACAGGCCAAGCGCGCCGCCGACCGCCCAACCAAGCTTCAACCGCGCCCGGCCCACCCGGCCTCACCTCACCCGAGCACAGTTCAATCAAGCCCACCACCAACACGGGAGCCGAGCTCACCACCAACACCACCCCTGAGCTCGCCAACTCCACGTCCTGCTCCACCCACCGCAGGAACTGCCTCGCGGGCAGACACCCCTGCCCAACCGAGCCCCGCCCAACCGGGATCACCCCATCCGAGCCCGGGTCAATCGAGCCCGCTCCAACCCAGCCCGGCTCGACTGGGATCACCCCACCCGAGCTCCGCCCAACCGGGATCACCTCATCTGAGCACGGGTCAATCGAGCACGGGTCAATCGAGCTCACTGCCAACACGGGAGCTGAGCTCACCACCGGCACCACCACCGAGCTCAGCAACTCCACAGCTTGCTTCACTCACCGCAGCAGCTGCCGCCTCGCGGGCGGACGACCCTACCCTCGCAACGACTCGACCGAGCCGCTGGGCGGCCGACGAGGCGATGCTGGAAGAGGCCGCCCGGTTCGCTGGCTGGAGCGAGACCCTTACGTCACCCGGCTTGCCCGCGTCGCGGAACGCGCAGTCGCGGATGCCGGGCTGAGCTCGGCCACGGACGCGATCCCGGCCGGAACCCCACTCCATCAGCAGTACTCTCTCCGGCCCGTCACTCACTCCATCGGGGCAGCCATCCACCCGACTCGCAGCAAGAGGCCGCGCTCGCATGAGGCCCAACCCCGCAAACCCAAGGCCGGCACCGCCACGCCGCAAACCCAGCACCGCCACGCCTCGAACCCAACCGGCACCGCACGCCACAACCCACCGCCAGGCACCACCGCACCGCAAACCCAACCGGCACCGTCACGCCACAAACCCACGCCAGGCACCGCCGCACCGCACACCCAAGCGAGCACCGCCGTACCACAAGCCCAAGCGGGCACCGCCGCACCGCAGACCCAACCGGCACCGCCACGCCACAAACCCACGCCAGGCACCGCCGCACCGCACACCCAAGCGAGCACCGCCGTACCACAAGCCCAAGCGAGCCCCGCCGCACCGCAGACCCAACCGGCACCGCCGCGCCACAAACCCACGCCAGGCACCACCGCACCGCACACCCAAGCGAGCACCGCCGTACCACAGCCCAAGCGGGCACCACCAGACCGCAAGCCCGAGCCAGGCGCCGCCGCGCCGTAGGCCCATCCCGATGAGTGCGGTGATGCTGGCGGGGTCGATCCGCGACGAGGTATCACGCCGAGCGAGACGGGGTTCCCGGCTGCCCCACTTGAGCGCGACGCGAGCTCGGGTTCTTGTCTGCGGGCGGCGGCCCGCGCCGGGCGGCGGCGGTGGGTGGTTGTGACGGCGCACGCCGCGGGGGCCATCTCTATTCAGCGGGTGTGTTCGTTGGGGAGTGGGCGATCGAGGGGCCGTGCGGACCCCTCGGTGGTTGAGGATGGCTGGGTGGATCGGTCGGTGGCGGAATCGTGGATACTCATCAGCGGCTGGCTGGAGGAGCGGATTCCGGGGGCACTCGAGCACCTGCAACCGCCAGCGTCAGCTGACAGTGTTGCGGCGGTTCGGGCGGCTATGGGGTGCGAGCTTCCTGATGATCTGCTTGCGTGGCTGCGCATTGCGGATGGGTTCGGACAGCGTGGGTCTTTCGGCTACCTGCTGCCGTACCTCTTCAACCCGTTGCCGTGCGCAGACATGCTGCGGGAGCGGGAGATGTGGCGCTCGGTCTATGCCGACTCCGAGCGGCCCGAGCAGACCGAGCCGGCCGGTGCCTGGTCGACCAACTGGCTCGACCAGTTCCTGCCGATCGGCGACGCCGGTACGGACATCAGCCTGTACGTCGACCTCCGTAAGGGGGAGCTGTTCGGCTCGGTCGGTGAGTTCGACTCCGAATCGGGTACCGACCTGACCCAGTGGATGAGCGTCGCCGGGATGTTCGCCGATGTCGCTGACGCCCTCACCCTCGAGCAACCCGCCCTCCTGGACCTCGCCAACCGCCGCAGGACGAGCCAACCGTGGTCAACAACCGCTGCCTGGACGCCGTACCTAGACGAAGGCCGCCTCCGCTGGAACTCCCTCAACCTGGACGACCAGACCTGAGTCAGCCGGTTGCTGAGACAAACCCACTTGGCCGACTTTCAGCGGCTGATTGGGCGGGTGTAGCAGTACCAGACTGAGGTGGATGGGGACGTGGGCGCGGTAGGTGCGGGTTCGGTTGGTGGTGAGGGTGTAGGTGGCTGCGCCGGAACGGTGCGGCAGCGGCCTGGGCTTTCCAGCCGGTCGACGCGAGGTTCTTCGGGCACCCGAACCCGGTGGACGGATGCCTGGGTGTCGATTTTGCGGGTGGACTACCAGACAGTTCTCAGGTTGAGGCGGTAGGTTCCCTGCAGACATTCCGGTGAGGAGGGTTACTGCATGTCCAAGAAGACCCATCAGCAGCAGCTGGCGCAGCGGAAACGGCAGCGGCAGGCCGAGCGGGACGCTGAGCGGAGGCGGCAGCGGAAGAACCTGGCGATCAGCGTCACGGCGATCGCCGCGGTGGTCGTGGTCGTCGTCGGGGTCTTCGTGGTGTTCGGGGTGCCCGGTGGTGACAGCAGCCCGGCGGCCGCGCCGACCGAGCTGCCCTCGTCGGCCGGGCCGGACAACAAGCCGGCCAGTATTCCGACCGCGCTGGCGGCGCCGCTGAAGCGGGCTACGCCGTTGCCGGCCGAGGTGAGCTGCGCGTACAAGAAGAGCACCGAGCCGGCGAGCAAGCCGGTCAAGGCGCCGGCGGACGGCAAGACCAAGGCGTCGGGTACGTCGAAGGTCAGCCTGAACACGTCGATCGGCGACCTGCAGCTCACGCTGAACAGCGCGGTGGCGCCGTGCACGGTGAAGAACTTCCTCAGCCTGGTCGGGCAGAAGTTCTACGACAACACCAAGTGCCACCGGCTCACGGTCGGTGAAGGGCTCCAGGTGCTGCAGTGTGGCGATCCGTCCGGCACTGGTGGGGGCGGGCCGGGGTACTCGTTCGCGGATGAGGTCTACCCGACGCTCAAGTACGGTCGCGGCGTGATCGCGATGGCGAACGCCGGGGCGAACACGAACGGGAGCCAGTTCTTCATCGTGTACGGCGATGCATCGGCGCTCGGGCCGCAGTACACCGCGTTCGGCACGATCGACGAGGCCGGCCTGAAGCTCGTCGACAAGGTCGCCCGGGCCGGCGTAACTCCCCAGAGCGGTCCCGGTGACGGAGCCCCCATCACCCCAGTAGAAATCAAAACCGCAACCGCAGCAGCCTGACCACAAGAGTCGGCCCCTCCCGAAGTATTCAGGAGGGGCCGACTGCTGTTCAAAAGGGTCAGGCGAGGAGGTGGTATTTGGAGCGGGGCCAGGCTAGGAGGGCGTGGATTTGGGTTATGCCTGATTGCTGGAGGAGTTCTACCGTGCCCTCGCGGAAGTGGTAGAGGTTGGTGGCTGGGTCTCGGGTGGTGTTCCACTGGTCGTCGGCGTACGCCTGCATGGCTTTGCGGTAGCGGTGGTCGGGGACGACCGAGTCGAGGATCAACAGGTTCTTGAACCAGATCGAGTTGAACGCCGCACCTTGTTTCGCGAGCACCGCCTTGTCGCTGTAGAAGGCGAGTGACGCGTTCGCCACCGACTTCGCGTCGCGGAGGTAGCGCGGGTTACCCGTTGCCTTGAACAACAACACGCCGGCACCGAGCATCACGCCCTGGTTGTAGCTCCACTGCGTCTTCTCGACGTTGCCGGCCAGGTCGATGTGGTCCCAGTACAGCCCGTTCGGCGCGAGCATGCAGTCCTGCGCCCACTTGTACATCCGCTGCGCCCAGGTCAGATACGACCGGTCCCGGGTCAGCAGATACAGATGCGCACCGAGCTCGGCGCCTGGCCCGTTCGACACCGTGTTCCGGTCCTGGCTCCACGGCGCCTGGGTCCAGTAGACCCCGCCCGCACACGGATGCGCCGGGTCGGTGTCCCAGCCGTGCACCACCAGCGCGAAGATCTCCTTAGCCCGTGCCAACGCAGCGCGATCACCAGTCCGCTGGTAGCGCTGGATCAGGTTCAGCCCGATCCACTCGTTGTCGTCGTAGAACTTGTCCCCACCCTGGCCCAGCGGCGGCCGGACATACGAGTCGTAGCCCTTCGGCGTCGTACCGGCGTTCCAGTACGGCTCGTAGCCCGCCAGCCGTCGATCAGCCTCGGCCGCGGCCTTCCGGCCCGCACCCGGCACCCCGGCCAGGTCCTCCGCGGCGATCGCAGCCTGCGAATACGGCCAGACGTACGAGTACGGGTTGGTCTGCTCGTTCGGGTACTCCTCCCGCAGCAGCGATCCGGTGCCGGCGTCGAAGTACTTGTTGATGGCGTCGTACGACGCCTTCGCACGGGCCGCCGGACTCGTCCCGGCCTCAGCCGTGGTCAAGTGCAACGACCCGAGTACGGCGACCGCGAGCACCCCGGTCGCGATCCGTCTTGATATACCAAATCTCCGTGGCATCGACTTGCTCCTCCTGGGCGGTGGCGGTTTCGTCGGTCACAGCTGATGACATCGATGTCACGTTCTAACCGCCGCACAGACCGCCCGTCAATGGCTCAGCGACCAAGCACTTCGGGAGCAGCAGTTGATATGCCAAGCGGGAAGGCGATCCAGCCCGACCGCAGGTGCAGTCGGATCCGTACCTGATCAGCCGTCAGGACCCGCTTCCCCTTCGATCCGGTCGCCTCCACGGTGAGCGCCCGCCCACCCGACGGCCCGACCCCGGTCCGCTTCAGCACCCGCAGGGTCCGGAGCGACCCGACGTCGAAGAGC
>NZ_JBFAXQ010000059.1:0-6456 GCF_040680855.1 Kribbella sp. NPDC051952 | reverse complement strand
TTCGAGCTGTTTCGCTCGGTGCGAGAGCAGAACAGTAGCGCACTTTTCGCCCACGCAAAAACCAGATTCCGCGGTGTCACGATCCGGACCGAACGAGCCTGAAATTCACCTCATTCGTCACATCTGCCCCATCGATTTGTCCACTCGCCACGCCGGTCAATCCTTCAATGAGGCGAGCTCAACACCCTGCAGGTACTCGGCGTCGCCACGCAGGTCGATCGCGGTGATCCGACCGTCCGTAACGGTGAACGAGAACACCACCTGCGGGTCGCCGCGATACGACCACACCAGCCCAGCGAGTCCATCCACCAACGTGAGTCGCGCTGCCTGCGCCCGCCCGGAGAACGTCCCGGCAACCGCCGCCGCACCCGACACCACCGGCACGGCGTTCCCGAGCGAGACAACGGCCGCGTCGGAACGCAGCACGACCTCTGGATCGAGCAACTCGACGAGCGCCGCAAAGTCCCCGCCACGTGACGCTGCGAGGAACGCGCGTACGACCTCCTTCTGCCGAGCCGCGTCGACCGCCGGCGGTTCCGGCGTACCTTGCACGCGCCGCCGCGCCCGGCTCGCGAGTTGCCGCGCGGCAGCCGGCGATTTCCCCAGGATCGGCGCGATGTCGTCGTACGGAACCGCGAACATGTCGTGCAGTACGAACGCCAACCGCTCCGCCGGCGCCAACGTCTGCAGTACGACGAGCAACGCGAGCCCGACCGTATCCGCCTGCACGGCTTCAAGCTCAGGATCGGGTACGTCGATATCCGGCAACGTGGGGGAGTGCTCACCCACTGGGCGCTCCGGCCGCACGCGCCGCATCCGCAACATGTCGAGGCAGATCCGCCCGACGACGGTGGTCAGCCACCCGCCGAGGTTGTCGATCGCGTCGCCGTCGGACCGGCTGAGCCGGATCCAGGCCTCCTGCACCGCATCCTCGGCCTCCGGACCGGACCCTAGGATCCGATAGGCAACATCCAGCAAGCGCGACCGATTCTCCTCGAACCGAACCGCCAGCCAGTCGTCCCCAGCCACCTCGTCCATCCCGACCCCGTCCTTTTCATCTGTCACATAGTCCGGCCCAGTACCGTCATCCGCTTGACGTACCACAGGTTCACCGTGTGACAACAACCAAGGAGTTCCATCATGACGGACCCTGCTGCCCGCCCCCTCGACGTCCGCAAACAAGACACCCTGCGCCGCCTGGCCGAGGACGTCGACGCCTGGATCGCCACCGCGTCCCCGGACGGCACGGCCCACTTGATGCCGCTGTCGTTCCTGTGGACCAACGGCACGCTCCTCATGTCCACCACCGCCACCAACCCGACGGCCAGGAACTTCGAGCGGAACCCCGAGTTCCAGCTGACCCTCGGCCACACCCGCGACGTCATCCACATCACCGCCACCTGCGAACGCGTGGACCCCGCCGACGTCCTACCCGAGGAAGGCGAAGCGTTCGCCCGGAAAGCCGGCTTCGACCCCCGCCCCCTCAAGAACTACCCCTTCTACCGAGCCACCCCCACCAAGATCCTGGCCTGGCGCGAAGTAAACGAACTAAAGGACCGAACCCTCATGCAAGCCGGCGCCTGGCTCGTCTAGCCATGGCCAAGAAGAACTATCTGGTCGAGGGCGGCACGTGCACAGGCAAGAGCACGGTATGCCGCGAGCTCCGAAACCGCGGCTACCAGGCCATCGACGGCGACGAAGAACTCGCCTACCACGGCGACCCGGAAACCGGCGAACGAACCCCCGGCGGCCGCCACGAACACCACATCTGGGACATAGCCAAGGTAAAAGAACTGGCAGCGAACCAGTCCGAAGACATCGCCTTCTTCTGCGGCGGCTCAAGGAACTTCCCCAAGTTCCTACACCTCTTCGACCAGGTCTTCGTCCTCAACACAGACACCAAAACCCTCAAAGAACGACTGGCCCTGCGACCCCCCGAAGCCTGGGGCGGCACGGATGCCGAAAAACAAAAGATCCTCCACCTACACACCACCAAACAAGACATCCCCCAAGGCACCGTCATCAACACCACCCGCCCGTTGAACGAGGTAGTAGACTGCCTCCTCAACTCCATCGAGGCGCAGCCCTAACCTCCGCCACCATCCGACGAGCTGAAGAGAGGGCATTGCGGTCGGCGGGTCACGACGCCGTCGCAACCCTGGTGTCGGCGTCGCCCCGACGATTCGTGGGCGAAGTCCGGGGAGCATGCCTGGCCGCCTATTCGACTGCCTGAAACGATCACCTGCACCAGACCACCACCCGATGGCGTTGATCCGAACGGTGATGGGACCACCCAGGAAGGCTGGCGCGGCACCATCGATCTCGGGTCACGCACGTGACGTCGGGCGAGCACGCTCGCGGCAGGAGAAGGGCTGCGGTCGCTACGCCAGGTCGTCGTCGGCACTGAGAGTCACCTGAGGTCTGGACTAATCCACTCAGACACGGTTGGCTAGCATCGTTCAACTCTGCGCGACAAGATGCGCAGATCTGTGAATACATCATCGGATTGCCAGGGGGGCAATGGTGGGGGAGATCATCGATCTCAAAGGCATGCTCAAAGAACTCGACGAGAGCGTGCGGGATGAATTGAAGACCGCTCCGGAAGTTGTGGACAGCGGAACAACGCTCGATATTTCGAAACTTCCGATTGAGGCGCGACGTTGGCTTAAGGTCTCTGGAGTATTTGCGGTCGTTGCTGACCTCAAGGGATCAACGAAACTTGGCACGGGGAAGCGCGCTGCGTCAACGGCGAGCATCTACGAGGCCGGGACCGGTAATATAGTGAAGATCTTCAATCGGTTCGATGCAGATTTCATCGCGATTCAGGGCGACGGTGCGCTTGCTCTTTTCTGGGACGAGCAATGCTTCGAGCGTGCAATGTGTGCCGCCATTACTATCCGGACCTTCTCTGCAGACTTCTCGGAGCGCCTGGAAAAGAAGTGGCCTGACAGCCCCGAGACAGGATTCAAGGTAGGCGTTGCGGAAGGACGTCTGTTGGTAAAGCGAGTTGGTACGCCGAGAAACCCCAATGAGCAGGAGCCGATTTGGGCTGGAAAGGCTGTCAACTACGCTGCGAAGGCTGCTCAGGCCGCCGATCGTCATCAGGTGATAGTTACGGGCAGTGTCTGGGATCTGGTCGAGAAGAACGATTATCTCTCGATAAGTTGCGGCTGCCCCAGTGGCCCGAGCCTGAACATTTGGAGCAATGTCGAGATCAAGAACCTTCCTGACGGTGAGCCCGAGGCTCAGGGTCGGATGCTCTTTGCTGGCTGGTGTGAACTGCACGGACCTCAGTTCTGTCAAGCGATCATGGACGGCGAAAAGAAGCGCGACGACGTTGCGCACCTCCGAGCTGAAGTCCAGAAGTCGCAGTTCGGCAATTTGCTCGCTGAAAAGGCGAGAAAGGCGCGTGAGTTGCGTCATCTAGGGCCGAGGTGAGCCTCTTTCCGCGCCTCCGAGGGAAAAACCAGGAGCCGGGCGATCCGATTGTCGAAGTCGTCTCAGTCGGTACAGAGCAGGCTTGGAAGATTCTGGACGTTGTGACCGGCTGGGTTCGTGCCTCTGAGGTGAAAGCGACGGCTGCCCTTGCGGCAGGTGGGGTCATCGGTGGCACGGTCTATAACCTCGCCAAGGATGCGACCTTAAACGCAGCCGAGATCGTTTTCGTCATTGGCTGCGTAGCGAGCATTCTCGGCGCAGCCATTTGCGCCGGATGCTGCCTTATTCCTCGCCTTTGGATCAAGGAAAATCCGCAGAATCTGATCTACTACAACCATGTTGCGAAGAGATATACCCGATACGAAGACTATCGAACGGTTTTCCAGGCGCTTGTGATTGATGAAGCGAGACTCGTCGACCAAATTAGCGCTCAGGCCTGGGCGAACTCGAAGATCGCTCGGCGGAAATTTCTCTGGAGCGGTTGGGCAATCATCTTCGTGTTTCTGTCCCTGATCTTCGTGGCGGTCTTGCTGATTCTGCGAGCTTAGATGTTGAATCCTGCAAACTGTCTATAGTGCCTTGAATGCCCACTTCCACTGGAATCCGGCGGCGACCTGGTCGCCGGTTCCACTGGTTACAGGGCTTAGTGCGCTGCGAGATCCGGCGTGGGGATCGAGGATTCCGCGTAGCGCAACACTGCCAAGGATGCGAACCAGGCTGGGTGGCCAGCGAGGTCGTGCTTGGCGAATGGAACCGCGACGCAAGGTGTCCGCGCCCCGAGTGCAGCGCAGAGCGTTGTCAGCGGGTACGTATGGGCGCCGCCGTTTTGCCCAAGCGTTGAGGGTGTTGAAGGTCATGGGGACAACGGCGACGGCGTCGGCCGGTGGCGTGCGCTTTGGCTGGTCTGGGGTGCGGTTACCGGTCAGTGGCGCGCCATGCCGAAGGCGGGCTGCGGTTCCACGACGTTCGGCACTCGTTTGCGTCTTGGTTGATCACCTCGGGTGTGCCGGTTCCCGACGTACAGCGGGTGATGGGGCACGAGCGACCGACGATGACGCTGGCGATCTATATCCACGTCCAGGGAGGGTCTCAGGAGCGGGTGCTGGGGCCCTCGCTGCCTGGCGAGGGGTGAAACGACGAGAGCGGGGACTCGGCTGGTGCCGGGTTCCCGCTCTTAGCTACAACTTTCCGGGGTGGGCGATACTGGGTTCGAACCAGTGACCTCTTCGGTGTGAACGAAGCGCGCTACCACTGCGCCAATCGCCCGTACAGTTGGTGCTGTTGTTGCCTTGTGTGCCTTGCGGGTGAAACCTTAGCGCATCATGAAGCGACGATCTAATCGACCCGGGCTACTCTTGCTCAAGGACGGAGACCCCGTCGCGTTGGAGACGTGATTGTGACTTTCTCGCACGACACCGAGCAGGCGCTCGGCACGCTGGTCCGGCTCGTCAACACCTTGCCCGGGCCGAACAGCCAGGTCGACACGCTGGAGACGCTCGAGGAACTGGAGAAGTTGGTCCAGGAGCGTGAGTTCAGTGCGGTCGACACGCTGACGGACAAGGACCTCATGGAGGTTCGCGATCTGCGGCCGTTGTTCGAGCCGGTGTTCACCACGGAGTCCGACGCCTCGGCAGCGGCGATGATCAACGCGATCGTCGCCCGCGGTACGACGACGCCGCGGCTGACGAACCACGACGGGCATCCATGGCACATTCATTACTCGCGGGACGGTGCGTCGCTGGCGTGCCGGATCACCGTGGAATGTGGGATCGCGCTTGCCCAGGTGATCTCCGCCGGCGAACGTGAACGGCTCCGCCGCTGTGAGGCACCGGATTGTGACGACGCCCTGATCGACCTGTCGCGCAACCGCTCCAAGCGGTACTGCGACGCCCGGACGTGTGGCAACCGTTTGCACGTTGCCGCCTATCGCGAACGCCGCAAGGCTTCGGGGGAGTAGTTCGACCAACCGAACTAGTCGGCGCCCCGCTTGCCCGAGGCATCGACCAGGTGTTCCCGCGGCAAGCCCTTTAGGGGTTGGGCTCGTCGGCGGAACGGTCGGCGAAGATCTTGGCGACCTGGGCCGTAACGGTGCCGGGGGCAGGCAGGTCGCGATCGTCGACGCGGTGGATGCCTTGGACATCGCGCGTCGTCGAGGTCAGGAAGACCTCGTCGGCTTCGAACAGGCGCTCCAGCGGTACGTCGCGCTCGGTTGCGCCGAACCACTCGATGACCAGCGCACGAGTGATGCCGGCGAGTGCGCCGGACTCGAGCGTTGGGGTGACGAGCTCGCCGTCGTACACGCAGAAGATGTTCGAGCCGGTGCCCTCGCAGAGGTTGCCGATGGTGTTCGCGAAGATCGCTTCGCTGCCGCCGCGCTCCTTGGCGTAGGCGAGGGCGCGGACGTTCTCGGCGTACGACGTGGTCTTGAGACCGGCGACCGCGCTGCGTTCGTTGCGGACCCATGGGACGGTGACGATCGCCGAGGTCGGTGCGGGGTGTTTGATCGCTTGGGTGGCGACGAGGATCGTCGGTCCCGACGTACCGCGATCGGATGACAGCGGTGAGACACCACCGGTGTACGTGATCCGGAGCCGGCCGAACGGGATGTCCGGATCGGCCTTCACCACTGCGGCGATGCCCTGCTCGAGCTGGGATACGTGCGGATGCGGCAGGCCGAGGCCGACCGCGGACCGAACCAGCCGGTCGAGATGCCGCGTCACCGCGAACGGCTGACCGTCGACGATCTTGATCGTCTCGAAGACTCCGTCACCGGTGGTGAGACCGTGATCGAGTGGCGAGACCGTCGCCTCGTCGTCCTGCAGGGCGCCGTTGAGCCAGATACGCATGAGTGGTGCTCCTTCCGCGGAACACCTTAGTGCTAAGGCGATGCCGGTTCGCGGTGGCGGTCCGAAGGTGACGAGACGATGACGGTACGTCGACGGGCGGGGGCCCCGATTTTTGAAGTGGCCGGGAGATGGGCTAATGTTCTTCTCGCGTCGGGGAACGAAATCTCCGGTC
>NZ_JBFAXQ010000058.1:0-6779 GCF_040680855.1 Kribbella sp. NPDC051952 | reverse complement strand
GCCGGCTTCGAGTTCACGGATGGTGCGGACACTCAATCCGGCCTGCTCGGCGAGCTCCTCCTGCGACAGCTCGGCCTGGACCCTCAGGTCGAGCACTGCGCTTCGACCCGATCTACGAGCCGATCTCGCGGCGTTTCAAGGACAACCCGGACGAGTTCGCGGACGCGTTCGCCCGCGCCTGGTTCAAGCTGACCCACCGCGACATGGGTCCGGTCGTTCGCTACCTCGGCCCGGAGGTTCCGACCGAGCCGCTGATCTGGCAGGACCCGCTGCCGGCGGCGACCGGCGAGCAGCTCGGTGCCGACGACATCGACGCGCTGAAGGCGCAGATCGCCGCGTCCGGACTGTCGGTGGCGCAGCTGGTCTCGACCGCGTGGGCGTCGGCCTCGACGTTCCGTGGCAGCGACAAGCGTGGTGGCGCGAACGGTGCGCGGATCCGGCTTCAGCCGCAGAGCGGCTGGGAGGTCAACAACCCGGACGAGCTGGCACAGGTGCTGAGCACGCTCGAGGGTGTGCAGAAGGCGTTCGGCAAGCCGGTCTCGCTGGCCGACCTGATCGTTCTGGCCGGTGGCGTCGGTGTCGAGGTCGCGGCGAAGAACGCCGGCCACGAGGTCGTCGTACCGTTCACGCCTGGTCGTACGGACGCAACCGCTGAGCAGACCGACGCCGACTCGTTCGCGGCGCTCGAGCCGCAGGCGGACGGGTTCCGCAACTACTACGGCAAGGGCAGCCGCTACCCGGCCGAGTACCTGCTGCTCGACAAGGCGAACCTGCTCACGCTGAGCGCGCCGGAGCTGACCGTGCTGGTCGGCGGCCTGCGTGTCCTCGGTGCGAACTACGACGGCTCCAAGCACGGTGTGCTGACCGAGGCGCCGGGCTCGCTGACCAACGACTTCTTCGCGAACCTGCTCGACCTGGGCATCGAGTGGAAGTCGACGGACGAGAGCCAGGAGACCTTCGAGGGCCGGGACGCGAGTGGCTCGGTCAAGTGGACCGGTACGCGCGCGGACCTGGTCTTCGGTTCGAACTCCGAGCTCCGGGCGGTCGCCGAGGTCTACGCCAGCGACGACGCGAAGGACAAGTTCGTCCAGGACTTCGTCGCCGCCTGGACCAAGGTGATGGACCTGGACCGCTTCGACGTCGCCTGATCCCTGCCTCATCACAAAGCCGGCTCCCATCTCGGTGGGGGCCGGCTTTGTGCTGACCGGGTTCCTGCTGAGTTCCTTGTGAGGGCTTTGATGCGCGTGACAGGCTGACAGCGTTGTTCATCGGGCGGAAGGAATCGGGCCATGAGGTTTCACCATGATCGGGAGCCTGCGGGCGATCTCACGTTCAGTGACGTGTTCCTGGTGCCCAATCGGTCCAGGGTCGCCTCGCGGCTCGATGTGGATCTGTCGACCAGTGACGGCAGCGGTACGTCGATTCCCGTAGTCGCGGCGAATATGACGGCGGTGTCCGGGCGGCGGATGGCGGAGACGATCGCGCGGTGTGGCGGGCTGGCGGTGATACCGCAGGACATCCCGGTGGATGTGGTCGCGGACGTCGTTGCCTGGATCAAGGAACGGCATCCGGTGCACGACACCCCACTGGTGCTGCCACCGACCGGGACTGTGGGCGAGGCGCTGAACCTGTTGCCCAAGCGCGGTCACGGCGCGGTGATCGTGGTCGATCGCGGCAGGCCTGTCGGCGTGGTGACGGAGGCGGACTGCTCCGGCGTCGACCGGTTCACCCAGCTGGACGGGATCATGTCCCGCGAGTTGCTGACAGTCCCGGCCGGGATCGACCCCGAGACCGCGTTCAACCAGCTGCACGACGGCCGGCACCGGCTTGCGCCCGTGGTGGATGCCGACGGCACCATCGTCGGGATCCTCACTCGTCAGCGCGCGCTGCGGGCCACGCTGTACGACCCGGCCCTCGATGCCAATGGCAAGTTGCGGGTCGCTGCCGCGATCGGGATCAACGGAGACGCCGAGCAGAAGGCGAAGGCGCTGCTCGATGTCGGCATCGACGTACTCGTGATCGACACCGCGCATGGGCATCAGGAGCGGATGATCGAGGTTCTCGAGCTGGTTCGGGGTCTCGAGCCCAGCGTCCCGATCGTGGCCGGCAATGTGGTCACCGCGGAGGGCGTGAGCGACCTGATCGCCGCCGGCGCGGACATCGTCAAGGTCGGAGTCGGTCCTGGCGCGATGTGTACGACGCGGATGCAGACCGCGGTGGGCCGTCCGCAGTTCTCCGCCGTACTGGAGTGTGCGACGCGAGCTCGTGAGCTGGGCAAGCACGTGTGGGCGGACGGCGGCGTACGGCATCCGCGGGACGTGGCGCTGGCGCTCGCGGCGGGCGCGTCCAGCGTGATGATCGGGTCCTGGTTCGCCGGGACGTACGAGTCGCCGGGGGATCCGCATCGAGACAGCAACGGGCGGATCTACAAGGAGAGCTTCGGGATGGCGTCGGCGCGGGCGGTCCGCTCCCGGACGACGGACGACACCCCGTTCCAGCGAGCCCGGAAGGGCTTCTTCGGCGAGGGAATCTCGACCGCCCGGATGTATCTCGACCCCGAGGCGCCGAGTGTCGAGGACCTGCTGGACTCGATCGTCTCCGGCATCCGCAGCTCCTGCACGTACGTCGGTGCCGCCAATCTGGCCGAGTTCCACGAGCGTGCCGTGGTCGGGCTCCAGACCGCCGCCGGGTACGCCGAGGGCAAGCCGCTCGACACGAGTTGGTGACCGGAGCGGCCGTCGTACGACGAATTCCGTCGCGAAACCCTTGCGTAAACGACTACATCCGTTCTCATCCCCGGGGTGAGATTGAGGGCACAACAATCTCATGCCCCGGGCGATAGGCAGCGTCGGCGATCGCTGGCACTGTGTAGTCAACGGGGGAAGAGGGACAGGACGCAAAGGAGGATCTGCCGGGGGAGTCGCCGATCTCGCAGGGGGTGTGGGATCGATCGACGCGGGGGCTTCAAACTTCCGGCGTCCTGAAACGTGGTCGCGGGTGGTGCAGCGGGGTTCGGCCGAGGCTTGGGAGGGCGACTCGGGAACTCCGTCACCACCTGCGACCGCTATCTCTGCCTGCCCAAAGCCTGGCAATCCCTGCCATCCGGCGGCATAGTCGAGTGATCGAGCTATCAGGGGTCACTTCGGGAGCCGGCGTCGTGGAGGGAGACAGGGGCGCGCCGCTGCGGGTCGACGCGGAAACCGCGATCATCCTGCGCGAGGCGTACCACAAGATCGAGGCACTGTTCCGTGCTGACCACTACGGGCTGTACGACTACGTCCGGGTGGTGGCCGGGAAGGTGGCTCGCGTCGACGCGTTCTTCGTCGGCTTCCTGCAGGGCAGCAACCGCGTCCGCTACCCCTACGCGTACGACGAGGGCCGGTACGTCGACCCGGACACGCACATCTTCGGCCCGAACGGCCAGACCGCGTGGCTGTTGAAGCACCGGCAGACCTATCGCTTCGCCTACGACCAAGGGTCCGCGCTGCATGCGGGTCTGCCGCTCGGTGATTCGACCCGGCGGTCGCAGGACGTGGTCACCGTGCCGATCTTCCGGCCGGTGAAGGACGGCCCGGACCAGCTGTTCGGGATGCTGTCGATGCAGAGTTACGGGACGGACAGCTACGACGACAACGCGGTTCGGGCGTTCGAGTGGCTGTGTGCTCTGGTCGAACGGGTGCTGACCCGGGAAGGCGAGGACCGGGAGGCGTTGCGGCGGTTGCCGGCCGGTGACATCGGGCCGAACCTGCTGACGTCGGACCACGTGATGGAGTACCTGACCCACCGGGTCGCGTCGATCCGGGAGATCGCGGCCGAGGCGATGGACGAGCCCGACGTCGGTGCGTCCGTCCACACGCACCTGTCCCGGATCGTCGATGCCACCGAACACATCCAGTCCGAGCTGATCGAGATGCTGATGGAGACCGACGAGGGTCCCGAGCGCCGGTACTCGACCCTCACCAAGGCCCAGCAGGGTGTCGCGGTCCTGCTCGTCGACGGATTCGACAACGACCAGCTCGCCGCCGAGCTCGGCATCAGCCTGAACACGGTCAAGACCCACCTAAGCGCAATCCTCCGCAAATACGGCATGGCCAACCGCGCCCAGGTCGCCGACGACGTCCGCAAATACCTCGCCCGCTAGCCCCTCAACCCCGCCCGCCAGGCCCTCAACCTCACCCGTGGGCCGTCAACCTCGCCCGGTAGGCCTCGACCTCGCTCGTGGGCCGTCAACCTCGCCCGGTAGGCCTCGACCTCGCTCGGTTGGAATCGACCTCGCCCGCTAGCCCCTCAACCTCGCCCGGTGGGCCGTCGACCTCGCAGGCGGGCGGACCGCCAGATCATCACAGCGCGCAGCCGGGGGCGCGGGCCTGGCGGGGACCCGGTGCGGGCCGGGTGCGGGCCCCGGCGGGGCCGGTGCGGGGACCTGCGCCCGGCGGCGCACTGTGATGGCGTGGGGGTCTGGTTAGTAGGAGCGGGCGGCGAAGGCGGTTAGGCCTTGTTCGTTGTCTTCGGTGGGGAGGCTTCCGTCGGGGCGTTGCAGGCAGCGGACCGAGATGCCGGCTGCGCCCAGCCGGTCCTCACCCTCTTCGCCGACTTCGTCGTACGGCAGGCTGACCCAACCGTCCGGGGCCGCCTCGAGCGCCTCGTCCACGGTGTTCACTGCCGTGGTCCGCGCCGCGTGCTTGCGGGCTGCCTCGTCGAGGAGGTGGGTCTGGTCCGCCTCGATGCCTCCGACAACTTCCCGGGTGAGATCCGCCAGGTTGACGGCTTCCTTGCTGGAGTCGCGGAGCCTGCGAACCACCGTCGCCACGTTGGCGGCGAGATCGCGCGGGCCGAGCTCGATGCGGATCGGAACGCCCTTGAGTTCCCAGTTCACCGCGCGGCGGCCGAACGGCTGGTCGGTGCGGTCGTCGACCATGACGCGCAGACCGGCTGCGGTGAGGTCGGCGGCGATGCGCTGGGCTGCTTCGATGGTCTCGTCCCGGACCGCGAGTACGACGACCTGCGTCGGTGCGACGAGTGGTGGGATCCGGAGCCCGGCGGCGTCGCCGTGGACCATGATCAGGCCGCCGACCATCCGGGTGGTGCTGCCCCACGACGTGGTCCACGCGAGCTCGCGCTGCCCGTCGCTGGACAGATAGCCGATGTCGAACGCGCGGGCGAAGTTCTGTCCGAGCTCGTGCGAAGTCCCCATTTGCAGGGCTTTCCCGTCGCCGGTCATCGCTTCCAGGGTCATCGTGTTGACGGCGCCGGCGAAGCGTTCCCGGCGGGTCTTGCGGCCGGGCACGACCGGGATCGCCAGGATGTTCACCATCACGTCGCGGTATACGTCGTACAGGATCCTGGTGGCGAAGGCGCGGGCGTCCTCGGCGGTGGCGTGGGCGGTGTGGCCTTCCTGCCAAAGGAATTCGGTGGTGCGGAGGAACAGGCGTGGTCGTAGTTCCCAGCGGACCGCGTTGGCCCATTGGTTCAGGAGGAGGGGGAGGTCGCGGTAGCTCTGGATCCACTTCGCCATGTATTCGCCGATGACAGTTTCCGAGGTTGGGCGGACGATCGCGGGCTCTTCGAGTTGCTTGCCGCCGGCATGGGTTACGACGGCGAGTTCGGGGCTGAAACCCTCTACGTGCTCGGCTTCTCGGCGTAGGTAGCTTTCGGGGATGAGCAGTGGGAAGTAGGCGTTGGCGGCGCCGGTGGCCTTGATCCGTTGGTCCATGGCGGATTGCAGGTGTTCCCAGATCCCGTACCCATACGGTCGGATGACCATCGTCCCCCGCACCGGCCCGTTATCGGCGAGCTCGGCTTTGGCAATCACATCCTGGAACCAGCGGGGAAAGTCCGTTGCTTGATCAGCAAGCACGGATCGGGTTGTGGTCATGCGCCCCAAGTTTAGGAGCGGTGGTGCGTGGCCGCCCCTCAATTAAAAGCAGCAGCTCCCGGCGCCCTACCGGGCACCAGGAGCTGCAAAAGGAAAGAATTGGACGTGACGAAGGCGGCTACCGGTGGTTGACGAGGAGCGCTTGCCGCTGCTGCCGAGGTGACCGGCCGCGCCGTGCTCAGAGCGCGACCGGCTCGCCGCCGATCCCCGCGAGGCGGCCGCCTTGGCCACCGCTGGTTAGAGGGAGGCTAGGGCGGTGTTCCAGGTTTTGGAGGGGCGCATTATGGCTGCTGCCTTGGTGGGGTTTGGTTGGTAGTAGCCGCCCAGGTCGACGGGGTGGCCTTGGACGCTGTTGAGCTCGGCGACGATGGTCTCCTCGTTCGAGGCGAGGGTCTCGGCCAGGGGGGTGAAGGCCTTGGCGAGGTCGGCGTCGTCGGTCTGCTTGGCCAGCTCCTGGGCCCAGTACAGGGACAGGTAGAAGTGGCTGCCGCGGTTGTCGATGCCGCCGACGCGACGGGTCGGGGACTTGTCCTCGTTCAGGAACGTCGCGGTCGCCCGGTCGAGCGTGTCCGCGAGGACCTGCGCCCGCGCGTTGCCGGTCGCCTGCGCCAGGTGCTCGAAGCTCGCGGCCAGCGCGAAGAACTCGCCCAGGCTGTCCCAGCGCAGGTAGTTCTCCTTGACCAGCTGCTGGACGTGCTTCGGCGCCGAACCACCCGCACCGGTCTCGAACAGACCGCCGCCCGCCATCAACGGCACGACCGACAGCATCTTCGCGCTGGTGCCGAGCTCGAGGATCGGGAACAGGTCGGTGATGGTTTCGTTGACGGGTACGGGTGGGCGGATGGAGCATGGGGGCTCGGCTAGTTGGGGAGGTTCTGGTGGCGGAGGTTGTGCGGGCCGGGTT
>NZ_JBFAXQ010000057.1:0-7422 GCF_040680855.1 Kribbella sp. NPDC051952 | reverse complement strand
GGACCCGGGCGGTCCGGCTGTTCGAGCTGGCGGTGCTGGTGTCGTTGTTGATGACCCAGGTGTTCCAGTTCGCCGGGACGCAGTTCGCGGCGGTGCCGAAGGGATATCCCCTCGTATCCCCCGCGGGGTTGAGACGGAGGGGCAGGACCGGGCGGGCGCGCTCTACGATGAAGGGGTGAGCGAGATCATCGAGTTGGCCCGGCGGGCGCGGGAGGCGTCGTACGCCTTGGCGGATGCGTCCCGGGCGACCAAGGACGCAGCACTGCACGCGATGGCGGCGGCGTTGCGTGCCAACACGGACGGCATCGTCGCCGCGAACGCGAAGGATGTTGCGGCTGCGCGAGAGGGCGGTATGCCGGAGTCGACGGTGGACCGGCTGGCGCTGGACCCGAAGCGTGTGGATGCGATGGCTGCGGGACTCGAGCAGCTGGCGGGACTGACCGACCCGGTGGGGGAGGTCGTTCGCGGGTACACGCTGCCGAACGGGCTCGAGCTCCGCCAGGTGCGGGTGCCGTTCGGCGTGATCGGCATCATCTACGAGGCGCGTCCGAACGTGACCGCCGATGCGGCCGGCATCTGCCTCAAGTCGGGCAACGCGGTCCTGCTCCGCGGCTCGTCGTCGGCCGCCGCGTCCAACGAGGCGATCATCGCCGTACTGCGGGATGCCGCCGAGTCGGCCGGGTTGCCGGCGGACGTCGTACAGGGTGTGCCGACGGATCGGGCCGCGGTGAAGGAGCTCATGCAGGCGCGTGGGCTGGTCGACGTACTGATTCCGCGCGGTGGTGCTGGGCTGATCCAGACCGTGGTCTCCGAGTCGACCGTGCCGGTGATCGAGACCGGGGTCGGCAACTGCCACGTGTACGTCGATGCCGACGCCGATCTCGAACTGGCGCTGAAGATCCTGCTCAACTCGAAGACCCAGCGCCCGAGCGTCTGCAACGCGGCCGAGTCGCTGCTCGTGCACTCGTCGATCGCGGACGAGTTCCTGGCGCAGGCGCTCCCCGCGCTCGCCGAGGCCGGTGTCACCGTGCACGGCGATCCGACGGTTGTTGCTGCGGGCAAGGATGTTGTTGCCGCGACCGAGGAAGACTTCGGCATCGAGTACAACTCGTTGGACCTGTCCGCGGCCGTGGTTTCCTCGCTGGAGGATGCGGTGCAGCACATTCGTCGCTACAGCTCGGGTCACACCGAGGCGATCATTACTCGGTCCCAGGCTTCCGCCCGTCGCTTCGTGCAGGCGGTGGACTCGGCCGCGGTCGTGGTCAACGCGAGCACGCGGTTCACCGACGGCGGGGAGTTCGGCTTCGGTGCGGAGATCGGCATCTCGACCCAGAAACTCCACGCCCGCGGCCCGATGGGCCTTCCGGAGATGACGTCCACCAAGTACGTCGTTACCGGGGAAGGTCAGCTCAGGAGCTGAGTCGCGTCGTTCTCCTCGACGACGGGCGGCGCGGCCGACATCACGGCCAGCGCCGCTAGGTATCCCGGCGGGACCGCCAGCTCCACCAGGTGCGTGCCGTCCGGGACCATGACGGTGCGCAGATCGGTGCGGAGGCCGTCACCGGTCGCCTTCACGACGGCTTCCTTCCGAGTCCAGTACGTCGTGAACACGCTCGCCTTTTCGATTCCGTTGTACTGGCTGAGGTCACGCAGCTCCTCCGGCGCAAGCGTGAGCCGGGCCACCGCGTCGATGTCGATCCCGGGGTCGACCTTCTCCACGTCGAGCCCGAGCGGGTGGTCGCCGATCGCAACGCCGACGAGGTCGCCGGCGTGCGTCACGGACAACTCGGCGCCGTCTGTCCGAACCTTGCCGTGCGGCTTCCCGCAGTCGGGGCAGGTCCGATTGACGACAATACTTGCCGGAGGCAACGAGAACCGCGCCGCCAGCAACCGCCGGACCAGCGTCGCCCCGAGCAGGAACCGCGCCTTGTCCTCATCCCGCACATACGCCGCCAACCGCCCGCGCTCAACCTCATCCATATCCCCAACAAACTCATCCTGCACCATCCCAACCCGCCCCCACCAAACCTCAACCACCCCCCGCCGCCCACCCGCCCCAACCGCACCCGTCGAGACAACCGCGCTCGGCGCCCCAACGGCACCCACCACCCCAACCGCGTCCGTCGACGCAACCGCCTCCGTTGCCCCCGCCGGACCCCGCGATGCAACCGCGTCCGTCGACGCAACCGCCTCCGATGCCTCAACCGCGCTCGTCAACGCAACCGCGTCCGCCGCCACCACTGCATCCGTCGAGGCCACCGAGTCCGTCGACACAGCCCCACCCGTCGACCCAGCAGCGTCCGTCGACCCAGCTGCGTCCGTCTTACCGGCTGCGCCTGTCGACGCAACGGCTCCCACCGCCCCAGCCTCGTCCGCCGACCCAACTGCACCCGTCGACGCAACCGCGTCCGCAGCGCCAACCGCACTCGGCGCCCCAACCGCACCCGCCATCCCAACCATGTCCGTCGACCCAGCTGCGTCCGTCGACCCGACCGCACTCGGCGACCCAGCCGCGTTCGCCGAACCGACCGCTCCCGCTGCCTCAACTGCACTCGTCGAGGCAACCGGGTCCGTCAACCAGGGGTCACCCGTCGAGGCGACCGCGTCCGTCGAACCGGTGGTGGCTGTCGGCCTGGCTTCGTTTGTCGGTCCGCTGTCGGTCGTCATACCGGCCCCGGGGTCCAGGTCAGTTTGCCTGTGGTTAGGTCGTCGACTATTCGGTCGATCCACTCGGATTCGGCTACCGCGATCGCTCGCTGGTACTCGGTCTCGAGTAGCGCGAATCGGGGGATCGGGCCGCCTTCGACCTCAAGGACCAGCTCACCGTCGAGCTCCGAGATGCGTTCCGCCAGCAGTTCGCGCCGCTGCAGGAGGAGTTCGCCGGCCGTCTCCGGCGGCACCAGCATCACGAACGACAGACCCGCCGGAAACTCGGGGAACTCGTTGCGCGGGATGCTGAGGATCTCCGCCAGCCACTCCCGGCACACCGCCCGCCCGTCCTCGGTCAGGTGGTAGACCGTCCGCTCCGGGTACCGCTCGTCCCGCTCGGTGGCGCCGGCGGTGATGAGCCCAGCCTCCTCCAACCGCACGATCATCCGGTACAGACTGGTCCGCTGACCGACATTGACCACCTGGTCCTTGCCCCACTGCTTGATCAGCCGCTGGATCCCGTACGGGTGCAGCGGCCCGTTCTCGAGGAGGCCGAGAATCGCGAGCGCGAGTGGTGAACGTCGGAAGGTCACTTCGACAGCATACGGGTTCACAGATACTAGTTGCAATGAAACTAGATGATGTGTGACTATCGATCCATGAACACAGCAGAACTGACTCAGGATGTGGTGGAGTCCCGCGACGGGACCGAGATCGGCTACTGGAAGACCGGGCAGGGACCGGCGGTCGTCGTACTGCACGGCAGCATGGAGTCCGCCCGCAGTCACACCCTCCTCGCTGAGGCGCTGGCCGACGAGTTCACCGTCTACCTGCCCGATCGCCGCGGTCGCGGTCTGTCCGGTCCGCATCGGCTGGACCACACCGTGCGTACCGAGGTCGAAGATCTCGAAGCTGTACTGACCGCAGCCGGCGCCGAGTTGGCATTCGGCGTGAGTGCGGGCGGCGCGGTCGTGCTGGAGGCGGCGCGCACGCTCTCAAGCTTGCAGAAAGTCGCATTGTATGAACCTGCGATTGTTGACAATCCGACGCCGCATCGCGAGTGGCTGGCCCGCTTCGACCGTGAAGTTGCCGAGGGCAATCTTGCCGGCGCGATGGTGACCAGCATGTACGGGCTGCAGCTGGCGCCGGCGTTCCTGAAGGTGATCCCGCGCGGACTGATGACGCGGATGACCGAGAAGATGCTGGTCAAGGACGAGCGGCAGGCCGGGCCGGACGCCGTCACCATGCGCACACTCGCGCCGACGATCCATCACGAAGGCGCACTGATCGCCGAGCTGGCCGGCACCTTCGACGCATTCCGCAACGTCTCGGCGGACGTGCTGCTGATGGGTGGCAGCAAAGGTCTGAAGGCGCTGAAGCCGTGGCGAGACACGCTGGAGAAGGTCCTGCCGCACTGTCAACGGGTGGAGTTCGACGGCCTCGACCACGGTGCCTCGAGCGATCCCGGCGGTACCAACCCAGGTGGCAGCGCCAAAGTGGTCGGTCGCGTCGCGGCCGAGGTCAAGGCGTTCTTCAAGCAGTCCTGAGCGCCCAGTCGACCGCGTCCGCGATGTCCGTGACCGGATAACGCACAGCCTTGATTGCGCGATCGGTGCCGATCACCAGTACGACGCGCTTGAGCCGCTCGTACCCACCAGCGCGGAAGGTGGGCAGCCGGAGCGCAGCGGTCAGTTCGAGCTCGAGGTCGGACAGCAGCAGGTGGGGGATCTCCTCGGCTTTCGCGAACGCCTCCTGTTCGTCGGTCCGTTGCGTACTGACGCCGCGGATCGCGACTCCCTTGGCGGCGAACTCGTCGTACCGGGCCGCGAAGAGCCGGTTCTCCAACGTGCAGCCGGTCGCGCCCGCGATCTCGTCCCAGCCGTCCGGCAGCGGCGTCGGCCGACCCGTCGCCGGGTAGCCGAACAGGACGGTCGACTGGGATCCGGTGTCCACTACGTCAAGCGCCGTACCGGCAATGGACGGCAGCGAGATGTCCGGAACGCGTTGGCCAACGAGCTCGTGGATGCGGTGCGCGGGCGGCTCGTCTGCGTCGTTCGTACCGGTGAGTGAGCCGTCGCCGAGCAGCCAGCGGTCACCCCAGTCCTGGAGCGCGACCAGCACGGGCAGTAGCGCACGACCGCGCGGTGTGAGGCGGTAGGCGTAGCGAGTCGGACGGTCCTGGTACGCCGATCGCTCGATGATCTCGCTGTCGAGCAGACCGGTGAGCCGCTCGGTCAGGACCTTCCGGGAGATCGCCAGCGACTCGGCGAGCTGGTCGAACCGATCGACGCCGCGAGCCAGGTCGCGGACGATCAGCAGCTCCCAGCCGTCGCCGATGACGCCGAGGGACTGCGCGATCGCACAATCCGGCTCGGGCGAGAAGGTACTCCGCCGCACGTCGACCCCCAATCCGGTTGCCACCACGCTAACGCGATGAGTAAGTTCCTCTTAGGAACTCACTCTACCTGAGGAGTGCGCATGTACTGGCGTCGGATCGCGGAGTTGCCGGCCTGGCTCAAGGCGGTGATGGTCGGGCAGCTGGTCAGTTCGGCCGGCGCCCTGGCGTGGATCTACCTGACGCTGTACCTGGTCGAGGATCGCGGGATGTCGGCGCAGCAGGCTGGCTTCGCGGCTGCGGCGTACGGCGTGGGTTTGTTGGGCGGCAACCTCGGCGGGGGATGGTTCGGCGACCGTTTCGGCCTGCGTACGGCGGCTGTGATCAGCCAGCTGGCCTGGGCGATCAGCTGCGTGGCGATGCCGCTGACGCCTAATGGGCTGCTTGGTGTGGTCGCCGCGCTGGCCGGTCTGTTCGGTGGGGCGAGTCGGCCGAATCTGAGTGCGCTGGTCGCGACCGCGCTCCCCGCTGAGCGTCGGCGCGAGGGGATCGCGCTGTCGCGGACCGCGAGCAACGCCGGCTTCACGATCGGGCCGCCGCTTGGCGGACTCGTGGCGGCGTACGACTTCTCGCTGGTCTTCGTGATCGATGCGGTGAGCAGTCTGGTGCTCGCGGCAATCATCTGGCGCTGGGTCCCCGCGGCACGTCGCAGGTCGGTGCCTTCTGGTGCAGGGCTCTGGCGGGAGCTGCTGAGGGATCGGACGGTGCTCGTGTTGCTGGCGACGATCGTGGTGGTCGACACCGTGTATCGGCAGCTGTTCGCGACGATGCCGTTGTTGTTGAGGGATGCGGGTTCACCTGTGGTCGCGTACGGCGTACTGATCGGCCTGAGTTCCGTGGTCATCGTGTGCTGTGAGGCGCCGCTGGCGGTGCGGCTGAGGGGACATCGGGCGACGCACGTGATTGCTGTCGGGTTCGCGCTGGTGGGCGTCGGGCTGGCGGCCCTGGGGTTCTGGCCGGCGTTGGTCGGGGCAGCTGTCGCGGTGGCCGTGATCACGGCGGGGGAGATGCTCTACAAACCGACGGCCACGGCGTACGTCGCCGATGCGGCTCCGGAGGGGATGGTCGGGCGCTACTCGAGCCTGTACGCCGCTGCCTCGATCAGTGGGATGTTCCTGGCTCCTGCATTGGGCGGTACGGCGTACGAGCACGCGCCGGGACTGCTCTTCCCGGTCGCGGCCGCGCTCGCTCTGGTGGCTGCCCTCGTCATTCGGGCAGCGGCGCGGGACGCCCTTCCCAGCGTGTCGACAGCACGACAGTCGTCCGGGTCCTGACCACGCCGTTCACCCGTCGCAGTGAGCCGACCACCGCTTCGAGCTGGGTGACGTCGGCGACGCGAACCTTGACCACGAGCTCCTGGTCGCCGGCGACGAACCAGCAATCCTCGACCGCCGCGATCTCGCGAACCTGTTCGACGATGTCGTCGGTCTCCACGTCGTCGCGCTGGAACAGCCCGATCAGCGCGCTGGTGCCGAGCCCGACCTGTGCCGGTGCGACCACCGCGCGATAGCCGAGCAGTACGCCGCGATCCTCCAGCCGGCGGACCCGCTCCTGCACGCTCGGCCCGGACAGGCCGACGACCCGGCCGAGTTCGGCCCAGCTCGAGCGCCCGTTCAGTCGCAGCGCCTCGATCAGCTGTCTGTCGATCGCGTCCATGGATCCTCCCGTTCGCCAGAGATTCGTAGGCAGGGAATCTACTGGACCTTTAATTCGTTTGTGACAACGTAAGGCAAACCGTACAATTGGGGTATCGAGGCGAGCTCGTCCCGATACCGTCGTACCAACCTAGTGAAGGAACCATGATCTCCCCCGCCGATGTTGTTGCCCGTGCCCAGATCGACGAGCGGCACCGCGTCGCCGCGAGGGCGCGGCGTGCACACGCCGTGCCGTCCACCTGGCGCCGGCTGCTGACCCGTCACGTCCGTCCCAGCTGACCGATTTGTTCGCGACCGGTGCGACTCCTGTGTTCTCACAGGGCCACCGGTCGCTGTTGTGTCGGTGGTGACGAGATAGGCTCTGGTCCATGCTCAAGCTGCTCCTGCCGCAGGTCGCGGCCCTCGAAGAGGCCAGTACCGAGGCTTCGCACATCTCGCCGTGGTGGTACGGCGGTTTCGCGCTGTTCGTGCTCGTCCTGCTGCTGCTCGTCACCGTCATCATGGGTAAGGGCCGGCCGCACAGCTGAGCGGCTGAGAACTGGCTGATATGGCTTCTGTCGAGCGGGTCCGGCGCCTGGGCGTGATGGGTGGCACGTTCGACCCCATCCACCATGGGCACCTGGTCGCGGCCAGCGAGGTCCAGGCGTACTTCGATCTGGACGAGGTGATCTTCGTCCCGACCGGCCAGCCGTGGCAGAAGTCGGACAAGAAGGTGTCGGCGCC
>NZ_JBFAXQ010000056.1:0-10016 GCF_040680855.1 Kribbella sp. NPDC051952 | reverse complement strand
GCGCTCAAGGTCAACGGCGCCAACGTCATCTGCGGCGGAGTCAAGACCGCCAACGCTACGGTGTACCTGATCGACTCTGTCCTGATGCCACCGGCGAGCTGAGCGTGAACGAACCTACTGCACTGCCCTGGCCGACCGGGTCGCACCTGCGACCCGGTGAGGTCACGGACGGCGACCTGCTGGCGATGACCGCGGGCGGGGACACCGCCGCCTTCAGCACGCTCTACGACCGGGTCACGCCGTGGGTGTTCGGCCTGGTCCGCAGGATCCTCCGCAACCCGGCCCAGTCCGAGGAGGTGACGCAGGAGGTGATGCTCGACATCTGGCGGACCGCGACCCGGTTCGACAGCGACCGTGGCTCGGCCCACTCGTGGATCCTCACCATCGCGCACCGTCGCGCGGTCGACCGGGTCCGCTCCGAACAGGCCTCGGCCGATCGCACCGAGCTCGCCGGCATCCGCGCCGCCGAGGTCGACTTCGACCAGGTCTCCGACACCGTCACCACCCGGCTCGAGGGCGAGCAGGTACGGCGGTGTCTCGGCACCCTGACCGAGCTCCAGCGAGAATCGATCGAGCTCGCGTACTACAACGGCTACACGTATCCCGAGGTCGCCCAGCGGCTCGGAGCGAAACTGCCGACCATCAAAGCACGCATGCGCGACGGCCTGATCAGGCTGCGCGACTGCCTCGGATCATCCACGGGGGGTAAGCCATGATCGAGGAACCCGATGTCCACACGCTGACCGGCCCTTATGTCCTCGACGCGCTTCCGGAGGACGAGCGGGCCCAGTTCGAAGCACACCTGGCCGGGTGCGACTTCTGCAGCACCGAGGTGGCCGAACTGCGCGAAGCCGCGGTCAAGCTCGCGACCCAGGTCGAGACCCCGCCGCCGCCCGCGCTCAAGACCAACGTGATGGCCGCGATCGAGCACGTCCGCCAGGTCCCGCCGCTCGTCCACGGCTCCGAGCCGGCACCGCGCAGACGGTTCACCCGCCGATCCCTGCTCGCACTCGCAGCGGCTGCCCTCGTGGTCGCCGGCGCCGGTGGTGTCGCTGTCGACCAGTACCGCGACAAGAACGACGCCATCCAGGCCAACGACCGCGTCTCCGCCGTACTGGCACAACCCGACGTACGCACGGTGCACGGCTCCGTCGCCGGCGGCGGCCAGGCCACGATCGCCATGTCCCCCGGTGCCGATGCGGCTGTCGTCGTACTGCGGGACCTTCCGAAGCTCCCGTCCGACCGGACCTGGCAGCTGTGGATGATCGATCCGGGCAAGACCGCGCACTCCGTCGGCCTGGCCGGCGGCGACCTGACCCAGGTACTCAACGGCTCGGTCACCGGCATGGCGGCCTTCGGACTCACCATCGAACCCAGCGGCGGCTCACCGAAGCCGACACTCCCCACCGCCGTGACCATCCCGATGACCTAAAGTCGCCCGCATGGATGAGGCTTCGGCCGAGGTACAGGCCCGCGTGCGGGCGAGCTTCGAGAGTCAGGGCCTGATGACCCACCTCGGCGCTCGCCTCGCGCACATCGGCCCCGGCCGCGTGCACATCGGGCTGACGAGCCGTCCCGAAGTCACCCAGCAGCACGGCTACTTCCATGCGGGCGCGTCCAGCGCGATCGCCGACAGCGCCGGTGGCTATGCGGCCCTCACGGTGTTCCCCGAAGGCAGTTCGGTACTCACGGTCGAGTACAAGATCAACCTGCTCGCGCCGGCCGAGGGCGACCACCTGGAAGCTGTCGGCACCGTCATCCGGTCCGGTCGCACGCTGACTGTATGCAATCTCGAGGTGTTCGCGATCCAGGGCACGAGCCGGAGCCATGTCGCCACCGGCCAGCAGACCCTGATCCAGATTGAGGCTCGCGCCGAGCGTTGAGGAGACTCATGAGGGCCATCGTCATCCAACGCAAGCTCGAACTCGTTGAGACCGAGCTGCCTACCCCGGTGCCGCAGGACGGCGAGGTGCGGCTCCGGATGGCGTACGGCGGAATCTGCGGATCGGACCTGCACTACTACCACGACGGCGAGATCGGCGCGTTCGTCATCCGCGAGCCACTGGTGCCCGGACACGAACTCGCCGGCACCGTCGACCTCGACCCGTCCGGCGACCTCACACCCGGCACTCCGGTGACCATCCACCCGGCCACCTTCGGCACCCCGGAGGCCGGGATCGAGGATCGACCACATCTGTGGCCGAACGGCGCCTACCTCGGGAGCGCCTCCACCTGGCCGCACACCCAGGGCGGGATGAGCGAGTTCCTTGTCGTGAGCAAGCAGATGATCCGCACCCTGCCCGCATCGTTGCCGTTGCGTCGCGCAACGTTGGCCGAACCACTGGCCGTCGCTCTGCACGCCGTCCACATCGCCGGCGACGTCCGAGGCCGGCGTGTGCTGGTCTCCGGCTCCGGCCCGATCGGCCTGCTCGCGGCCGCGGCTGCGCTCGCCGCGGGCGCCGGCGAAGTGGTGTCCATCGATGTCCTGCCGGGACCACTCCAGCGTGCCCGGGCGCTCGGCGTACACCACACGATCCAGGTCGGCACGGATGAGTTCCCGTCGGCGAGCTTCGACGTCGTACTCGAGTGCACGGGCATCGCCGCCGCGATCAACGCCGCCCTGGACGCGGCGCGCCGGGGCGGGATCGTCGTACAGGTCGGTATCCCGCCGAACGCGCCGCTCGGTGTGAACCTGTCTCCTCTGGTGACTCGTGAGCTCCAGCTCCGCGGCACGCTTCGCTTCAACGACGAGATCGGCCACGCGATCGAGCTCCTCGACGCGGATCCGCGGCTCGAGCAGGTCATCACCCACGAGTACGCGGCCGATCAGGCTGTCGAGGCTTTCGCGACCGCGACCGACTCGGAGAGCTCCGGCAAGGTCCTCATCTCACTCTGGCCGTAAGTTGCTCGAGGGTAAGTCTTGACGGTCCCGGTGAACGCCCGGTTACTCTTTGTGATGTAGGCCGACGGACCGGGCACACGGCGAAATTGGGGACGCCGGACAGTCCATAGCTCGTTCCGCGATCGGCCGGGTCAATCCATCCACACGAGTCGTGCCAGGCATTGCCGTGCCTGGCCGGGGGTTCTGCCTGCGCACGAGACCGCGCGCGGTGCTACTGACGCGCGCCCAAAACCGCTTACGAACGAATTGGTGGTGTGTTCGCTTATGACTCTGACTGATCCCGACACCGAGACGGCTGGTCAACTCAGCCTCGGTACCGCGGCCGCCCGCAACCTGGCCACGACGACCAAGTCCGAACCGCAGATGCAGGGCATCACCTCGCGGTGGCTGCTCAAGCTGCTGCCCTGGGTGGAGGCCAAGGGCGGCGCGTACCGGGTCAACCGGAGGCTGAGCTACGCGGTCGGGGACGGCCGGGTCACCTTCACCACCACCGGCGCCGACGTCCGGGTGATCCCGCAGGAGCTCTGCGAGCTCGGCATGTTGCGCAGCTTCGACGACGTCGAGGTGCTGGCCGCCCTCGCGGATCGCTTTGTCCAGCAGGAGTTCCAGCCCGGAGACGTGATCGTCGAACGCGGTCACCCGGCCGACCAGATCTGCCTGATCGCCCACGGCAAGGTGAACAGGATCGGCGTCGGCAAGTACGGCGACGAGACCGTCCTGGACACCCTCGTCGACGGCGACCACTTCACCTACCGGGCGATCCTCGAGTCCGACGACCTGTGGGAGTTCACCGTCAAGGCGATCACCCCGTGCACACTACTGTCGTTGTCGCAGGCATCGTTCGAGGAACTGGTCTCGCAGTCCGACAGCCTGCGCACCCACATCGAGCACTTCCGCGACAGCCCCGAGGCAGCCCAGGACGAGTACGGCGAGGCCGCCATCGAGCTCGCCGCCGGCCACGCCGGCGAGTCGGACCTGCCCGGTACGTACGTCGACTACGAGACGACTCCCCGTGAGTACGAGCTGAGCGTCGCGCAGACCGTCCTGCGCGTGCACACCCGGGTCGCGGATCTCTACAACCATCCGATGGACCAGACCGAGCAGCAGTTGCGGCTCACCATCGAGGCCCTGCGCGAGCGGCAGGAACACGAGATGGTCAACAATCGCGACTTCGGCCTGCTGCACAACGCGGATCTGAGCATGCGGATCCCGACCCGCAGCGGCCCGCCGACGCCGGGCGACCTGGACGAACTGCTCAGCCTGGTCTGGAAGGAACCGGCCTTCTTCTTGGCGCATCCGCGCTCGATCGCCGCGTTCGGCCGCGAGTGCACGAAGGCGGGCATCTACCCGGACGCGATCGATGTCGGCGGACACCGGTTGCCGGCCTGGCGCGGCGTACCGATCTTCCCGTGCAACAAGCTCGGGATCAGCGACACGCGAACCAGCTCGATCCTGCTGATGCGGACCGGCGCGGACAACCAGGGTGTGATCGGGCTGCATCAGACCGGCCTGCCGGACGAGTACGAGCCGGGGCTGTCGGTGCGGTTCATGAACATCAGCGAGAAGGCGATCATCAACTATCTCGTGAGCGCCTACTACTCGGCCGCCGTACTCGTGCCGGACGCGTTAGGCATCCTCGAAGGCGTGGAGATAGGCCGAGAGGGCTGATCCATGGCGCAGCCGTATGAGCTGCCCGACTTCTACGTGCCCTACCCGGCCAGGATCAATCCCCACCTGGACGGTGCCCGGGCGCACAGCAAGTCATGGGCCTACGAGTTCGACATGATCGACGTACCGCAGGACGGTCACCACGTCTGGGACGAGCACGACTTCGACTCCCACGACTACGCGTTGCTCTGTGCCTACACGCATCCGGACGCCGACGGTCCGGCGCTCGACCTGGTCACCGACTGGTACGTGTGGGTGTTCTACTTCGACGACCACTTCCTCGAGCTGTACAAGAAGACCCGCGACATTCCGGCCGCGAAGGCATACCTGGACCGACTGCCGCTGTTCATGCCGGCCGAGGGTTCGATCACCGAGACGCCGGTGAATCCGGTCGAGCGCGGGCTCGTCGACCTGTGGAACCGGACCATCCCGGCGATGTCCACCGGCTGGCGGCAGCGGTTCCGGCAGACCACAGAGGCTCTACTCGCCGAGTCCCTGTGGGAACTGTCGAATATCAGCGCCGGCCGGTTGGCGAACCCGATCGAGTACGTCGAGATGCGCCGCAAGGTCGGCGGTGCGCCCTGGTCGGCGAACCTGGTCGAGTACGTGACCGCCGAGGTGCCGACGGAGGTCGCCGGCTCGCGGCCGATGCAGGTCCTGAGCGACACGTTCTCCGACGCCATCCACATGCGCAACGACCTGTTCTCGTACCAACGTGAGGTCGAGGTCGAAGGGGAGGTGAACAACGCGGTCCTGGTGATGGAGAAGTTCTTCGGCTGTCCGACCCAGCAGGCCGCGGAGCTGGTCAACGACATCCTCACCTCGCGGTTGCACCAGTTCGAGAACACCGCCGTGGTCGAGGTGCCCGCCCTACTGCGGGAACGCGGGATCGATCCCAAGGGCCATCTCGACGTACTCAACTATGTCAAGGGATTGCAGGACTGGCAGTCCGGCGGTCACGAGTGGCACCTGCGCTCCAGCCGCTACATGAACCGGGGCGGCAAGGCGGCACTGGGCTCGAACGGACTCGGTACGTCGGCCCTCCGCATCTTCTCGTCCCTCGCCGCGACCGCGCCGTACCGGACCCGTTCGCACGGCTTCGTCCCGTACCAACCCGTTGGGCCGACCAACCTTCCCGACCTCTACATGCCGTACCAGGCGAAGCTGAGTCCTCATCTCGCCACAGCCCGGTTCAACATCCTGGAGTGGGGTGAGCGGACCGGCATCACCGACGGGACGATCTGGGACGCCCGGATGCTCGCGGCGTTCGACCTCCCGTTGTGCGCGGCCGGGATCTTCCCGGAAGCGTCACCGGAGCAACTCGACCTCGCCAGTGGTTGGCTGGCGTGGGGAACGTACGCCGACGACTACTACCCGGTCGTGTTCGGGACCCGGCGTGACCTGGCCGGGGCTCGTGCGACTACTGCCCGGCTGTCGTCGTTCATGCCGATCGATCTGGTCATGCCGATTCCGGCGACGCCGCTGGAGCGGTCGCTGGCCGACCTGTGGGTGCGAACGGCCGGGCCGATGACCGTCGCGCAGCGGGAGCAGTTCCGGCACGGGGTCGACACGATGACGGACAGCTGGTTGTGGGAGCTGGCCAATCAGGCGCAGAACCGGATCCCCGATCCGGTCGACTACATCGAGATGCGCCGGCGGACCTTCGGCTCCGACCTGACCATGAGCCTGTGCCGGATCGGGCACGGCAACCGGATCCCTGACGAGGTCTATCGATCCCGGCCGATCAAGGCGATGGAGAGCGCCGCGGCCGACTATGCCTGCCTGCTGAACGACCTCTTCTCCTACCACAAGGAGATCCAGTACGACGGTGACTTCCACAACGGAGTGCTGGTCGCCCAGAATTTCCTTGCCTGTGACAAAGATCGGGCGGTTGCGGTGGTCAACGACTTGATGACCGCCCGGATGCGTCAGTTCGAGCATGTGGTCGCCGTCGATCTACCGACCCTGATCACCGACTTCGGCCTGGACAACGACGTCCAGCAGATGCTGCAGCGCTACACGGAGGAGCTGCAGAACTGGATGTCCGGGATCCTCGTCTGGCATCAGGACTGCCATCGCTACCAGGCGTCCGACCTGCCCCATCGGCAACCCACGCGACCGCGTCTGTTGCACAGTCCGACCGGGCTGGGGACCGCCGCCTTCCGCCTGCACAGAAAGACCGGTGTGGCATGAATGGGCAACTGAGTCTCAGCCCTGCGGCAGCCAGGCAGCTGTCCACCACGACCAAATCGGTTCCGCAGATGCAGGGCATCACGCCCCGCTGGCTCCTGCGGATGCTGCCCTGGGTCGAGACAACCGGTGGCACCTACCGGGTGAACCGGCGGACCACCTTCACCCTCGGCGACGGCCGGCTGAGCTTCTCGGTCACCGGATCGGATGTGCGAGTCATTCCGGCCGAGCTCACCGAACTGCCACCGCTGCGAGACTTCGCCGACACCGAGGTGCTGGTCGCTCTGGCCGACCGGTTCCGGCGTGAGGACCTCGAGCCAGGGCAGGTGATCGCCGAGTTCGGCAGCCGGGTGGACGACGTCGTACTGATTGCTCACGGCAAGGTGGCGAAGACCGGGATCGGGGCTTATGGGGCCGGCACCGACCTGGGCACCGTTGCCGACGGCGACTATCTCGGTGCGCAGTTGATGACCGAGCCGCCGGAGAACCTCTGGGAGTACACGACGCGGGCACTGACCAGTTGCGTCGTACTCAAGTTGAGCCGGTCGGACTTCACCGAGCTGGTCGAGCGGTCAGAGTCATTGCGCGCGCATCTGGACATCGTACGGCAGCGGCCGAAACCCTCGCAGAACAAGGCGGGTGAGGCGGCGATCGATGTCGCGTCCGGGCATGCCGGCGAGGACCAACTGCCGGGGACGTACGTCGATTACGATCCGGCGCCGCGTGAGTACGAGTTGAGTGTGGCGCAGACGATCCTGCGGGTGCAGACCCGGGTCGCGGATCTCTACAACGAGCCCATGGATCAGACCGAGCAGCAGTTGCGGCTCACCATCGAGGCGTTGCGGGAGCGGCAGGAGTTCGAGCTGCTCAACAACAGGGACTTCGGTCTGTTGCACAACGCCGACTACCAGCAGTGCATCTACACGCGAAGTGGGCCGCCGACACCGGACGACTTCGACGAGCTGCTCACCCGGCGGCGCAAACCTCGACTGCTGCTGGCACATCCGCGGGCGATCGCCGCCTTCGGTCGTGAGTGCACCCGGCGGCGGGTGTATCCGGAGACCGTGACTGTCGAGGGCCAAACGGTGCAGGCGTGGCGCGGCGTGCCGCTGCTGCCGTCGAACAAGATCCCGATCTCGAGCACCAACACCACGTCGGTGCTGGTGCTGCGGACCGGGGCCGAGGACGAAGGGGTGGTCGGGCTGCGGCAGACCGGACTTCCCGACGAGGTCGAGCCGGGCCTGAACGCCCGGTTCATGGGCATCAGCGAGAAGGCGGTCAGCTCGTACCTGGTCAGCACGTACTACTCGGTCGCAGTACTCGTCCCGGACGCGCTCGGTGTCCTGGAGAACGTCGAGCTCGGTGGATGAGGAGCGATGCGATGTCCATGCTTCAGGAGACCAGTCAAGGGGATCGATCCGCGGCCGAGGTGCTCGCGTGGAGCCGGTCGCAGTTCGAGCCCGCCCTCCGTGACGCCGTCGGTACGTTGCCGCCGGCAACTCGACGGATCGCCGACTACCACTTCGGCTGGGCCGACGAGGAGGGCAGGCCCGCCCATGCGGACGGCGGCAAGGCGATCCGGCCCGCCTTGGTCCTGCTGACCGCGCAAGCCGTCGGAGGTACGGCGGAATCCGCACTGCCGGCCGCGGTTGCGGTGGAGCTGGTGCACAACTTCTCGTTGCTGCACGACGATGTGATGGATTGCGACACCGCCCGGCGGCATCGCGCCACCGCGTGGACTGTGTTCGGGTTGGGTCCGGCGATCCTGGCCGGAGATGCGCTGCTCGGACTCGCTTTCGACGTACTCGTCGGCAGTGGTCATCCGGATCGTGGGGACGCGGCTCGGATGCTGGGGGCGGCGGTCCAGGAGCTGGTCGACGGGCAGTTGGCCGACGCGGACTTCGAGACGCGCGCTGACGTCGTACCGGCTGAGTGTGTGCGGATGGCTCAGCTCAAAACCGGTGCGCTGCTCGGGTGCTGCACGGCTTTGGGTGCGCTGTTCGGTGGCGGCAGGCCGGAGCAGGTCGACCACCTGCGGTTGTACGGCGAGGATCTCGGGCTCGCGTATCAGTACGTCGATGATCTGCTCGGCATCTGGGGGAAGCCGTCGATCACCGGCAAGCCCGTGTACTCCGACCTGCGGCGGCGGAAGAAGTCGCTGCCGGTCGTGGCCGCCTTGTCCTCAGGTACGCCGGCCGGGCGCAGGCTGGCCACGATGTACGAGCGATCGGACGAGCTGTCCGACGCCGAGCTCGTGGACGCTGCCGTCCTCGTCGAGAGCGCCGGTGGCCGCGAGGTCAGTCAGGCGCAGGCGGATGCGTTGCTGGCATCCGCGCTGGGAGAGCTGTCTTCGGCCGAGGCGGTCGCGCCGGCGGCCGCGGAGCTGGAGAGGTTGGCCCGGCTGGCCACACGCCGCGATCACTAGTGAGGGGGATCTCTGTGCCTGGTACTGCGCTGACACGAACCATTCTGCTCGCGTCGCCGCGCTCGTTCTGCGCAGGTGTGGAACGTGCCGTCGACATCGTCGAACGACTACTCGCGGCCCGCTCGGGGCCGGTCTTTGTCCGCAAACAGATTGTTCACAATACGCACGTCGTCGAGGAACTGCGCAAGCGCGGCGCCGTCTTCGTCGACGAACTCGACGAGGTACCGGCAGGTGCCACCGTCGTCCTCTCCGCACACGGGGTTGCGCCGGCCGTCCGACAGGACGCCGCGCAGCGCGGGTTGGACGTGGTCGATGCCACCTGTCCGCTGGTCACCAAGGTGCACGTGGAGGCACGCCGGTACGCCGCGCGCGGGCACACCGTCGTACTCATCGGGCATGCCGGTCATGAGGAGGTGGAGGGGACGCTCGGCGAGGCACCCGAGCAGACCGTGCTGGTCGAGTCGGTCGAGGACGTCGCGGAGCTGGAGGTCGAGGATCCGTCGCGGGTCGCTTATCTGACCCAGACCACGCTGGCCGTGGACGAGACGACAGCGTTGATCGATGCCTTGCGCAACAAATTTCCCGGTGCGCGCGGGCCGGACACGGCCGACATCTGTTACGCGACGACCAATCGGCAGGCCGCGTTGACCGCGATCGCCGAGGCGGCGGAGCTGGTGATCGTGGTCGGGTCGGCCAACTCGTCGAACTCGCGGCGGCTGGTGGAACTTGCCGAGCGCGACGACCTGCAGACGGTCGAGGGCGTCGGCGAGAACCGCGCCCGCACGGTCCGCGAAGGCCTGTCCCGGCTGGCCGAATCGAGCATCCTCGAAC
>NZ_JBFAXQ010000055.1:0-13341 GCF_040680855.1 Kribbella sp. NPDC051952 | reverse complement strand
TCATCTGCCGCCGCCACCACACCGCCCTCCACGCCGGCCACTGGACCATCACCATCACCAACGGCAAAGTCCACGTCACCCGCCCCACCTGGGCCAACCCACCACCCCACCTGCAACTACTCCCACCGACTCCACCGCACCAAAGCCCACCCCACACCGAAGACCAGGCCGAGCGCGCCGCCGACGACCCGAGCCCTGCCCAACCGAGCCCTGCCCAACTGAGCCCGGCCCAACCGGGATCACCTCATCCGAGCCCGCTCCAACCGCGCCCGGTGACGTGCTCGGGTGGCGTGCTCGGGCGCGCGGGTGATCTCGCCTGCTGGCATTGCCCGGAACCACCCTTGGGTTAAATGAAGCGTGGTGGCGCGCCCACTTGGCGGATGGGAGCTCGCAGGCCTCGCGACGGATGAGCGACCGGAGCACGTGTGGGTCGAACACACGCCCGCCCGAGTGAGCCCACATGACCACCTCTATCCCTGGACCACTGGACGATCACTCTGAAGCGCGGTACCCCGCAAACCCGGGTGGATGGGGAGCGCACCGCGGACGCGACGTACGAGCGGACGCTGACCACGCGTGCGTTATGTGCACACGCCGCCCAGGGGACGCCTCCTGACCACACCGCCCGCAACCGAAGCACGCCTGCGTAGATCACACGCCCAACCCAGGTGAGCTCACCTGACCACAATCGCCCGCGACCACCAGGCGGATGACGAACACAGCAGCGCACGAACCTGAGCGGGTGGTGGAGCACGCTCGGCGGGCGCGACATAGGACCGGACGTGGAACCACGCCTGGGTTGGTAGGCACGCCTCCCTGGGTGAACTCTCCCCACCACACCACACCACCCCGCGACCAGAGCGCGCGTGGGTCCAACACACGCCCACCCAGGTGCTCACCTGACCACACTCGCCCGCGACTGGAGCACCCGTAGGCCATGCACCCGGCCACCCGGTGAGCTCACATGACCACACTCGCCCGCGACTGGAGCACCCGTAGGCCATGCACTCGGCCACACGGTGAGCTCACCTGACCACACTCGCCCGCGACTGGAGCACGCGTGGGCCATGCACCCGGCCACACGGTGAGCTCACCTGGTCACACTCGCCCGCGGCTGGAGCACGCGTGGGCTATGCATCCGGCCACCTGGGTGAGTTCGCGTGATCTCGCCCACCTTGGGCATGGTCGCTCGCACTCCTACCCGGGTGTGAGCTCACATGGCCACATTCCTCCGGGCCCCGTCGGTGGAGGAAGCGCGGTAGCGGGTGAGCCTGAGTGGGAGTGCGCGGAGTGGGCGGGACGGAGGGGCAGGCGTCGAGTGGGGGCCGGAGCTAGCCTTTTACGGCTCCGGTGGCTAGGCCTGTTACGTAGAAGCGTTGTAGGGCTATGTAGAGGATTACGCAGGGGATCATGGCTATTACTGCGCCAGCTACCAGGGAGCCGAAGTTGACCTCGCCATAGGCGCCGGCTTGGACGTTCACCAGGGCGACCGGCAACGTGTAGAGCTCGTCTTTGGTCAGGAAGGTCAGGGCGCCTAGGAATTCGGTCCACGCAGCCAGGAAGGCGTAGAGGGCTACGGTCGCGGCGCCGGGGGTGACCAAGGGGCGTAGGACGGAGCCAATCATGCGGAGGGTGCCGCAGCCGTCGACGTGGGCGGAGTCTTCTAGTTCGACGGGGACGGAGGCGAAGGAGTTTCGCATCACGAAGACGCCGAACGGGAGGTTGACGGTGGTGTAGAAGAGAACCAGGCCGAGCAGGCTGTCGGTCAGGCGGAGGACGTTCATCTCCAGGTACAGCGGAGTCAGGATCGCCTGGAACGGGATCATCATCGACACCACCACGAGCGCGAACAGCAACGGCGCACTCCGGAACCGGAACCGGGCGAACCCGTAGCCGGCGAAAGTCGCCAGTACGGCGGTCAGCACCGCGGTGCTCAGGGCAACGATCAAACTGTTGCCCACAGCCCGGATCAAGTTACCCGGGCCTTCGATCAGCGTGCGGAAGTTGTCCCAGGTCAGATGGAAGAACGTGGATCCGTCCGGTGCCGCGACGATCACGTCGTTCGGCTGGACCGAGCGGAAGAGGGCCCATAGCAACGGTACGGCGAAGACCAGGAAGGCACCGCCACCGCCGACGACGTACAGCGTGTTCTTCAGTCTCATCGTTGAGTCAGTCCCTCTCCCGGAGCAGCCAGAACTGGGCCGCGGTGACGAGCCCGACCACGATCACCAGCACGATCGACAGCGCGGTCGCGGCACCGAGCTGCAGCTGGACGAAGGCGCGGTTGTAGATGTACTGGACGACCGTGGTGGTGTCCGTACCCGGCCCGCCGCGGGTCAGGATGTAGAACTGCGTGAACGCGAGCAGCGAACCGACCACCGAGATGATCACCGCCATCGCGATCGTGGGGCGCAGTACCGGGATGGTGATCTCCCACTCCGTCCGCCACCAGCCGGCGCCGTCCAGTTGTGACGATTCGTAGTACTCGCGGGGAATCGCCTGCATCCCTGCCATCAGCAGCATCATGGTCAGCCCGCTGACACCCCAGATCACCAGTACGCAGATCAGTCCGGTCGCGAGTGGCCCGTCCACCAGCCAGGCCGTCGTACCGTCGGTGATGCCGAGTTTGCGCAGGATGATGTTGATCGCGCCGCTGTCCGGCTGGGCTTCCAGGATGGTCACGAAGCTCAACGTGGACAGGCCGACGACGAACGGCAGGAAGAAGACCGTACGCAAGACCGTCGAGCCGCGGCGCTTGCGTCGTACCAGGACTGCCAGCGCGTAGCCGAGGACGAGGATCGGGACGGTGACGATCAGCGTGTAGAGCAAGGTGTAGAGGACGGACTTCGCGAAGGCGGCGTCGGAGACGATCGCGGTGTAGTTCTTCAGCCCGGTGAACTTGACCGTGCCGATCAGCGGCCAGTTGGTCAGCGAGATCACCACGGCGAAGGCCAATGGGACCAGCACGAAGACCGCGACGAACAGTACGGCGGGAGTCACCAGCAGCAGGCCGGTCCGCGAGGGATGGGTGAGCGAGCCACGTCCAGTCCGCCGTGCAGGTGCCGCAGCGGGCGGCGCAAGGCGGGCGTCTCGTACGCCGGTGCTCATGCTTGCCCCTGACGGAGGATCCGGTCGTAGTTCTGCTGTGCTTCCTTCATGGCGGCCTCCAGCTCGCCGTCGAACACGGCCCGGCGGAACATCTGCAGCCATGGACCGTCCGGCTGGTTGTAGAGCAGGTTGTAGGACAGCGTGGTCGGCGCGTACCCCTCTTCGATCCGCTCCAGTGGCAGCGTCGCCAGCGGATACTTCTTGGCGAATTCAGGAGTACGAGCGTCCGACCGGACCGGCGTGTAACCACCGGCCGGCAGGTCGATCTGCTGCGGCAGGTCCAGCGCGAACCGCACGAACTCCCAAGCACCCGACGCGTTTCGGGCGCCGCGCGGGATGCACATGTTGTCGCCACCGTCGAAGAACGCCGAACCGCCGTCCGGCCCGGACAGCAGCCGCGGCGCGAGCTTCTTGTGGAAGGCATCGTCGGACGGCGACACGACGACGCTGTAGTTGGACGGGAAGATGCCGATCTTGCCGGCCCGGAAGTCACTCCCCCAGCGCGACGCGTCGTCGGAGAAGTTTGCCCGCGGCACCAATCCGTCCACCCACAGCTGCCGGTGCAGCTCGAGCATCCGCTGAACCACGTCGTTCCCGACGATGTCGCCGGACTGCGCACCGATGGTGCCCTTGATCAGATCGGTGTCCGCCGCCCAGATCATCGGCTGTACGACGAAGCCGAGCGCACCGGGGCTGTTCGCCGGGAAGCTCCACGCGTAGATGTCGTCACCCAGCTTGCGCAGCTTCCGGGCCGCGTCGAGCAGGTTGTCGAACGACTTGATCGCCTCGTCCGGGTCGACATCCGCACGGTCGCACAGCTCGGTGTTGAACCAGAACATCGAGTTGTCCGCGAGGTACGGAACGCCGAACACCCGCTCGTCCTTCGTCGCGAGCCGGAGGTGGCCGGGGCTGAGCTTGTCCCGGAAGTCCAGTGATTGCAGGGGTTCGGTCAGGTCGGTGAACGCGTCCCGGTAGATGAACAGCATCGAGTTGATGTCGTCGATGTCGACCAGGTCCGGCACGCTCCGGCCGCGGATCGCGGTCGCCAGCTTGGTCACGTACTGCGCATCCAGGACCGGCGTCAGCTCGACGGTGAGCCGGTCCTGGGACGCGTTGAACTTCTTCACCAGGTCGGTCAGACCGGTCTGCGTCGCCGCCCGGCACCACACCTGCACGGTGCCACGGGCGTCCTGCCCGAAACCCGCCGCCTGGACGTCAGGCTCGGGCAGGACCGAACTGCAGCCGGGGACGGCGCCGGCCGCGGTGGCTGCAGCCGTCAGGCCGAGGAACTTCCGCCGGGTGAACACGCTAGGCCCTGGGCAGCCAGACGCGCATGGCACCGATCTCACGGTTCGCCCACGCGTAGTACGGGACTGCGACCACGTCGACCTCGTCGCCGACCTGATCAGCGGCCGTCGGCGTGAACGACCAGCCTGGCTGATGTCCGGTCCCGCTCCGCCCCCGTGTGCGGAGCACGGTGACACCGTCGAGCAGCCCGTCGACGTGCTCGGCCGCAACCGATGCCTCAGGCAACAGATGAAGATCGTCGACGTTGGCGTCGTGATCCGCCTGTTCGACGGCATAAACGAGTGGCCCACGTTCGAGTGCGACACAACCTCGTACGGCGTCAACCCGCGGATCGGCACCCACCACGCGAGTCGCCAGCGGCAGCACCAGGTCGACAGCGTCGGCCTCCACCCGGGCGTAGGTCCCTGCCTCCACCGGCGAGCCGTTCACGGTCGCGCCCCCGGCCCAGGCCGGGATCCTCAACTCCAAAGCAACAGGTGCGCTCGCGGAGATGTGGACCGCGCCGTCCCACGGGTATGCCGTGTCGACGGTCAGCGTGACGTCGCCGGCGACGATCGTCCCCGCGGCGTACTGATGGATCTGGACCGCATCCCCGCCGGTCGTCGCCAGGTAGCCGTCGAGGCTGGCGAGCGTACGCATGATGTTCGGCGGGCAGCACGCGCAGTCGAACCACCCGCGCCGGCCGTGCGCCGGACTGCGCCCGTTGTCCGCGAGTGCGCCGCCGCGCAACTGCAGTGGGTTGACGTAGAAGTATTCAGACCCCTTCAACGACACCCCGGCCAGGAATCCGTTGTAGAGCATGCGCTCGAGGGCATCGGCGTACGACGCCTCACCGGTCGCGAGGAGCATCCGCCAGGCCCATTGGATCCCGCCGATTGCCGCACAGGTCTCGGCGTACGCACGGTCGGCGGGCAGCTCGTACTCGTCGCCGAAGGCCTCGCCTTCCCAGCGCGCGCCCAGACCGCCCGTGACGTAGGTCTTCGTCGACCACATGTGCTCGAACTGCCGCTTCAGCGCATCGAGCAGATCGGTGTCACCGGTCTCCAGGGCGACATCGGTCGCTCCGGCGGCGAGGTAGACGGCGCGGACCGAGTGGCCCTCTACCGACGTCGCCTCGCGGACCGGGACGCGGTCGGAGAAGTACGCCGGCTCGTGGCCGTGGTTCTTGATGATCCCGTGGCCGCGGGCGTCGACGAACCACTTGGCCTGGTCGAGATAGGCCGTCGTACCGGTCTCTCGATACAGCTCGACGAGGGCCATCTCGATCACTGGATGGCCGTCCACATCCACGGTCTTGCCGTCGCCGAAGGTCGCGACCAGGTGGTCGGCGAGCTTGATCGCGACGTCGAGGAGTGCGCGGTCCCCGGTACAGCGGACCTGGGCGACGGCGGCCTGGATCAGATGCCCGGCGCAGTAGTGCTCGTGGCTCCAGACGAGCTGCTGGTAGCGGCCCTCGTCGCCGAACCGGAGCTGGACGACCGAGTCGAGGTACCCGTCCTCGCGTTGCGCGGCGGCGACGACCGCGGTGAGGTCGCGGATGCGCTTGAGCAGGTCGTCGCTCGGGTTGCGCCCGTACTCCCAGGCGGCGGCCTCGAGCCATTTGTAGACGTCGGAATCGGCGAAGACCGGACCGATCGCCTCGCCCTCGCCGATACCCGCCGCGAGCCGCAGGTTCTGCAGGTTGCCGGCGGTCTCCAGCTGGTCCTGACCGCTGGGGATCGCGCTCTCGCCGTTGCGCAGCTGGCGCGGTGCCCAGAAGCCGCCGGTGATCTTCGACTGGCCGAGGCCGAGGGGCTGCCAGTGCCCGCGGGTCGCGGCGGCCGGGCTGAGGGAGGTGGTGACTGCTTCCGTCATAGGGCGTGACTCCTGGGAAGATTAGGAAAATCCGGAACACGTTTTCCTGATTGAAGCTAGAGAGCTGACGGCACTTGGTCAAGAGCTGGGCGTGGCGACATCCGGACTCAGGTGAGGATCTGCGGTAATGTCTGCGGAAACTTCCGGAAACCGCCGGAATGTCCGGGTGGAGGTGCGATGGCGTCGAGGGGGCCCGCTCTGCCACGGATCACGGATGTGGCGGCTCTGGCCGGCGTCTCCACGAGCACGGCGTCCAAGGCGCTCAACGACACCGGTCAGCTCCGCGAGGAAACCAGAGAACGCGTACGGCGGGCCGCCGAGCAGCTCGGGTTCACCCCGGACAGCCGGGGCCGGGCTCTGTCATCCGGCCGGAGCTTCACGGTCGGGCTCATCACCACCGACAGCTCCGGCCGGTTCAGCATCCCGATCATGCTCGGCGCCGAGGACGCGTTGAGCGCGGGCGAGATGGCGCTCGTACTGTGCGACACCCGGGACGATCCCCTCCGCGAGCAGCACTACCTGCGCTCGCTGGTTTCGCGACGAGTGGACGGGATCATCGTGACCGGCCGGCGAACCGAGCCGCGCGCGCCGATCGACGTACCGATTCCGGTGATCTACGCGTTCAGCCCGTCGACCGATCCCACCGACAGCTCGGTGGTGGTGGACGATCACGGCGGTGCGGCATCGACGGTTCGGCACCTGCTGTCGCTCGGTCGGCAGCGGATCGCCCACGTCACCGGACCGGAGAGCCATCAGACGGCCCGCGACCGCGCTGCGGCGACGATCGAGACTGCCGGGGATGCGCTGGCCGGTGAGCCGATGCATGGTGAGTGGAGCGAGCGGTGGGGCCGGCACGCGGTCGACGTTCTGTTGCGTACGACGCCCGACCTCGACGCAATCTCCTGCGGTAGCGATCAGATCGCCCGCGGGGTCTGCGACCGCCTCCGCGAACTCGGCCGCTCGGTGCCCGACGACATCGCGGTCACCGGCTACGACAACTGGTCGGTGATGGCCCTCTCCAGCCGCCCGCCGCTGACCACCGTCGACCTCGAACTCGAGGAACTGGGCCGCCGTACGGCCAACCTCCTGCTCGACGCGATCGCCGGCTCACCCCACCCCGGCCTGCTGGAAATGCCCACCCGACTGGTTACTCGCGAGTCCACATTGGGGACCTGAATCTCAGTCACCGGATAGTCGCTTGCAGGACTGCCGCTGGTTGCCCGTTCCGACTAACTTGAGTCGGGTGCTGCGCAAGCTCCTGATCGGCGTGGCGGTGATCGCCACGCTGGTGGCGGGGGTGGGCACCGCGCGTCTGGTTCTTCCACGGACCGATCCCACCAGCGGCGTAGTGAAACAACTGGCGTTCCTGCGTGCCGAGATCGAGGGTGGCGCCGACCGCGCCGCGCAGCAGCAGTACCCGGAGGGGTACTTCTTCCTCAACGTGCTCTACGGCCTGACCTGGGTCCAGGTCGGGCTCGCCGATCCCGCCCGGTCCGTCGATGCGGACGCCGAGGCGCGCTGGGCCCTCAACCGGCTCGAGTCCGCCGACGGGACCGCACCCTTCGACGCCAGTCTCAAGCCGCAGTACGGCGTCTTCTACGCCGGCTGGGTCAACTGGCTGCGCGGTGGGCTGATCTCGCTCAAACACTCGGACGCGGCCGAGATCGACAAGTTCAGCAGCGAGTCCGTCGAGATCGCGACCGCGTTCAGAACCTCGAAGACCCCGTTCCTCGCCTCGTACCCCGGCCAGGCCTGGCCGGTCGACTCGATCGTCGCCATCGCCTCGCTCCGCCTGTACGACGACCTGGTGGCACCTCGGTTCGGCCAGATCGCGACGAACTGGGTGGCGGCATCGAAGAAGCAGCTGAATCCGGCGACCGGTCTGCTGCCGCATCAGGTCGTGCCCCAGGTGGTCGGCGCGCGGGCGTCGTCGCAAGGCCTGATCCAGCGGTTCCTGGTCGAGGTCGACCCGGCGTTCGCGCAGTCGCAGTACAAGCTCTTCAAAGAGCGGTTCGTCACCAGTGTCGGCGTACGCGAGTATCCGAAGGGTGTCGGCGGTACGGGCGATGTCGACTCCGGACCGTTGATCCTCGGGATGAGTCTGTCCGCGACCGTCGTTGCCATCGGCGCGGCGCGGGTCCAGCACGATCCGCTCGCCGACCGGCTCACGCGGCAGGGCGAGCTACTCGGCCTTCCGCTCACTGGGCTGAAAACGAAGCGGTACCTGTTCGGGGCGCTGCCGATTGGGGATGCATTCCTGGCCTGGTCGACATCCGCGCGACCGCTGGTGGCGGACGAGCAGCCGAAGCAGGACGGCGGATCCACCTGGTGGTGGCTCCCGTGGCTGCTCGCGCTCTGGCTGCCGGCGCTGATCCTGTGGGGGTTCGTGCGGAGGGTTCGACGGCGCCGCGGACACTGACGTCTAGGGTGGTGACGTGCAACGGATCTCCGCTCGGAATGCCCGGTTCCAGGTCTGGCAGGCGACGCTGACCAATCGGAACAAGCGGCAGCGGGCCGGTGAGTTCCTGGTCCAGGGCGTGCGGCCGATTTCGGTTGCCGTGGACAACGGATGGCCGGTGCGGACGGTGATCACCGACGCGTCCCGGCCGTTGTCGCGCTGGGCGCAGGACCTGTTGCAGCGGTTGCCCGGGGTCGAGCGCGTCGCGATGGAGCCCGAACTCCTGGCCGAGCTCGGCGAGAAGGAGGATGCGGCGCCCGAGCTCATCGCGGTGCTGGAGATACCGGCCGACGACCTCGACCGCATCCCGGTCGGACCGGAATTCCTCGGCGTGGTCTTCGACCGGCCGACCGGTCCCGGAAACGTCGGCTCGATCATCCGGTCCGCGGATGCGTTCGGCGCCGACGGCGTGATCGTCACCGGGCATGCGGCCGACGTCTACGACCCGAAGACGGTCCGGGCGACCACTGGGTCCCTCTTCGGAGTTCCCGCCGTACGCGTGCCGTCGCATCGGGAAGTGCTCGAGTGGGTACGACGTTCCGCCGTACCGATCGTGGTCGTCGGCACCGATGAGCACGGGTCCGTGGATGTCTTCGACTTCGACTTCACCCAGCCGACGCTTCTCCTGATCGGCAACGAGACCAACGGACTGAGCTCGGCCTGGAAAGAGTCCGCCGACCAACTCGTCCGGATCCCGATCACCGGCTCCGCCAGCTCCCTGAACGCAGCCAACGCCGCCACCGCGGTCCTCTACGAGATCTCTCGCCAGCGCTCCCATTCCTTCAAGACCCGCTAGCCCTGCGCGGCCTAGCGTCATCCGCATGAGGCCACAGACATTGATCGCAGTGAACGACGTGGAGAAGAGCAGCGCCTGGTACTGCGAGGTGCTCGGCGCCGAGAGTGCGCACGGCGGACCGGAATACGAGCGGCTCGTGGTTGACGGCGTACTGGTGATGCAGTTGCACAAGCTGGACGTCGGGCATCACCACGGGACGTTCGGGGATCCGTCGCACCCGTTGGGGAACGGGGTCGCGGTGTGGTTCGAGACCGACGATCTGACCGCGGCGGCCGCGCGGGCCCGCGCTCTGGGCGCCACGGTGCAGACCGACGTCCACCACAACCCGAACGCCGATCACGACGAACTCTGGCTACGGGACCCCGATGGGTACCTGGTGGTCTTGGCGTCTGTTGGTTAGGCGGTGCAGATGAGCTCGCCGTGCAGGATGGAGATCCAGCCGTCGGGGCGGTCGGTCCAGGTCTGCCAGGCCTCGGAGATTCCGGTGAGGGTTTCCTCAGGAACGCCGGCCGCGCGGGCCTGGTCGGCGAGGGCTGACTTCAGGATCCGGTCGGCCCACATGCCACCCCAGAACGCGCGGTCCTCCGGGTTGCTGAAGGTCCAGTTGGTCGCCGTCGAGTCGACCTGCTCGAAGCCGGCCTCGAGGGCCCACGACAGCAGTCGCCGGCCGGCATCCGGCTCACCGCCGTTCGCGCGGGCCATCTGCTGGTACAGCGCCATCCACTCGTCCAGTTCGGGCAGCGCCGGGTACCAGACGAAGCCGTGGTAGTCGGAGTCGCGGACCGCGACGATCCCGCCGGGCTTGCAGACCCGCCGCATCTCCCGCAGCGCCTGGACCGGATCCGCGACATGCTGCAGGACCTGGTGCGCGTGCACGACGTCGTACGTGTCGTCCGGGATCTGCAGTGCATGGACGTCGCCGACCACGAACTCGACCTTGGCGTCGAGGTCGGTGAACGTCGCCCTGGTGATGTCGAGCGCGGACTCGGTCGCTTCCAGCGCGGTGGTCCGGCCGGGCTCGACGAGCCGGGCGAGATCCGCGGTGATGGTGCCCGGGCCGGCGCCGACGTCCAGCAACGACATGCCGGGCCGCAGGTGCGGAAGGAGGTAGCCGGCCGAGTTCTCCGCGGTGCGCCAGGTGTGTGAGCGCAGTACCGATTCGTGGTGGCCGTGCGTGTACACGTTCTTCATCTCAGGCTCCTTTGCCGATGACGATCACGCTAACTCAGAATCTTGCTGAATGAGACATATCGTCTTGAATAATGGACGCATGGACATGACCGAATATGGCCAGACCCGGGCCGGGTGCAGGCGCGAATCTTGTGGAGCAAGAGACAAACCCTCAGGAGGATCAAGTGTTGGCAAAGGTGTTTCCGATCAAGTTGAAGGACGGCAATCAGGCGGCGGCCGAGGAGCTCGTCCGCGAGTTCGCGCCGCGCGGTCCGGGCGTCGAGGAGGGCACGCTGTCGTTCCGGGTCTACCGCGACCCGGCGAACCCGGACTACCTGCTGTTCGTCGAGCACTTCGCGAACCAGGCGGCGTACGACGAGCACACCGGATCGGCGGCGTACAAGGAACTGATCGCGGGTCAGTTCGCGAACCTGATCGTCGAGTTCGTCGAGATCGACCACGAACTGCTGGTCAGCCTGTGACCAGCCAGGCCGATTTGGTCCGGCGGCTGCGCGAGCTGCATGCGCAGCCGCCGCTGGTCCTGCCGAACGCATGGGACGCCGGCTCGGCTCGTGTGATCGAAGCGGCTGGTGCCGCCGCGATCGCGACCACGAGCGCGGGCGTCTCCTGGGCCTTCGGGGTGGAGGATGCCGGCGGTCTGAACCGCGCGACGGCGGTGGCCGCACTGCGGTCGATCGTCGACGCGGTGACGATCCCTGTCACGGCCGACATCGAGGCCGGGTACGACGATGTGGCAGCGACGGTGACCGCCGTCCTCGAAGTCGGTGTCGTCGGCATCAATCTCGAGGACAGCACGGGTCACGTGCTCGACGATCCCGCCGTGCACGCAGCCCGGATCGTGGCGGCTCGCGCAGCGGCCGTCGCCGCAGGGGTCGACCTGGTGATCAACGCCCGGACCGACACCTATCTCTTCGGTGACGGCACGGGCACGGCCGAGCGAGCCAACGCGTACGCCGAAGCCGGCGCGGACGTGCTGTTCGTCCCGGGAGTTGTCGACCCGGCGACGATCGAGCGGCTCGTGAAGGAGTCACCGCTCCCTCTGAACGTGATGGTCGGTCCGGGTGCTCCCTCGGTCGCCGAGCTCGCGGCACTCGGCGTCACGCGGATCAGTGTCGGTCCGGCGATCACCAGTGCTGCTTATGCGGTCGCGACGGCTGCAACCAAGGAGTTGTTGTCGAGCGGCACCTACGAGGCGCTCAGGACGTGAAGTGCAGCGAGTGAGCGCCACGGACGCAGGTGCTCGGACTCGCCGTCGAGGGGCCAGGCGTCACGAGCACCAAGCCGCATCGCCACCTGGTGTGCGGCTTTGGTGCTGACGCCCGGCACCGCGGCCAGCGAACGGACCAGCTCGTCGGTGTCCTCGCCACCGTCCAGCAAGATGTTGCCAGCAGCAACTTCCTGCGCGAGCGGTCCGACCAGCTCGTCACCCGTCAAGGCCTCCGGCCCCGGGAACGCATGCGTGAGGCCGTGGCCGAGCCCAGGAACCGCCAGCCCGTAGACCTCGATGAGTTTGCGGAGTACGTCGTACGCGTCCGTCGGGACCTGATCACGGACGACTGCCTGGACGGCCGTCTCGAACGGGCCCCAGGCGCCGGGAATGCGGAGGCCGGGGCGGGCCGTGATCAGCGGACCGATCGCGGGATCCTCGGACAAGAGGGCGCGGGCGAGGACCGGCTCGGATTCCACGCCGACCAACCGGGCGGCCCGGTCCACGACGTGGATCACGCCTTCCCAGTAAGGCAAATGAGCCCGCAGCAGCAGGTGATCGGCGCCGCCTGGGCCGATCTCGAGCAGACCGGGATCACCGTCGAGGGAGATCGTCCGCCGGTAGATGCCGTCCTCGACCGACTCCACACCAGGGATCGCATGCTCGCCGAGGAACGCGCTCATCGCGTCCCAGTCGTACGGCGGTGTGTAGGGCAACCGCAGCACGAGTCCCCCATCGGCGATCAGCCGATCCGTCTTACGCCGTCGGTCTCGCAGCTCGCGCGGATTGGCCCGGAAGATCTCCTGCATCGCCCGGTTGAACTGGCGCAGGCTGCCGAACCCGGCGGCGAACGCGATCTCCGCGATCCCGAGGTCGGAGTCGTCGAGCAGCCGCCGCGCGAAGTGCGCCCGTCGCGACCGGGCGAACTGATCCGGCGTGACGCCCAGATGCTCGTTGAACATCCGGCGCAGATGCCGCGCCGACAACCCCAGCCGCGCACCGAGCGCAGCCTCCCCCGACTCGTCGAGCACGCCGGCGATGATCAGCTGCACCGCCCGGCAGACCAGCTCGGGCGCCTCGTCCGCGACCGTCCCTGCCACCCGATACGGCCGGCAGCGCAGGCAGGCCCGATACCCGGCCGCCTCCGCCGCGGCCGGCAACTCGAACGTCTGCACGTTCTCGGCGAGTGGCTTCGCGCCACAGCCCGGCCGGCAATAGATCCCCGTCGTACGCACCGCCGAGTACGTCGTCATCACTCCACCCCCATCACGATTCGGCCACGCTACCCCGGGCCGCCGACAGTTCCAGGGCGTGTCTGATGGTCCAGCGCCGTAGCGAGCAGGTGCTCGGTGCGGTGCCTCGGCGTGCTGGAGTGAAGGCCTCGATGTTTTTCCATCGTGGCCTTTGCTCCAGTGCGCC
>NZ_JBFAXQ010000054.1:0-16047 GCF_040680855.1 Kribbella sp. NPDC051952 | reverse complement strand
GCGTCGGCTTGGCGCTTTTCGCGGGAGCGGGGGTCGAGTTCGCCGTCGACGGTCTTGTGGGGGCGGGCGCCGGCGTGGATGCGGGAGCGGAGGAGTTCGGCGTTCTCGTTGGCCAGGTAGCCGCGGAACTTCACGCCGTGCTCGGCTTCGATCAGGGTCAGCGATTCGCGTTCGTAGGCAGCGTTTTCGGCGGGTTCGGGGCCGTCCGCGTCGAGTAGGTCGCAGATGTCCTTGGCGGTCTTGGCCAGCTCACCAGGGGACAGGTGCTCGGCGAGGTTGACCAGCTGTTCCTCGGCGACCTCGAGGTCCTCGACCGGGACTCTCGACTTGACTCGCTCGAGCGCGGTCACGATGGCCCCGGCCTGCGCCGGGCGCAACGGCCGGACCTCGTCGGTGAGGGCAGTTGAGACTGTCTCGTACCTAGACAGCGCACGAGCCAGCTTCACGTCACGGTAAGCATCGCGACGATCAATGCGATGCCGCATGGCGAGCAGCTCGGCAGTGTCACGGGCACCGAGCTCCTGAGCCAGGCCGATCTCGTCGGTGCGGGCGACCAACTGCAGGCGGTAGGTGAGCAACTGGGCGACGGCAGCGTCTACCTGGTCGATGGTCGGCAGCAGTTCGCTGTCGCTCATCGACCAGACTGGCCGCTCGCCCAACTGTTCCATGCCCACAACGATAGACACGGCCACCGACAGTTTTCCAAACCAGAATCCCCTTATTTCCAAGAGGATCCAGCGAGAAAGTTATCCACAGTTGGTGGATATTGCCAGAAGCAACTACTTGGTCGGTGGGGTGAGGAGCTCGAGAGTCTTGTGGAGGGCTTGGTAGGTCTCGGCGGAGTTGGCGCGGATGGCGTCAGGGAGTTCCTCGAGCGCCTGCCAATACGTGACCTTGTCCGCAGCAGGGCGCTCCTGGTCGAAGCAGGCAACCCATGCCCGTGCAGAGCGGACGAGGAGTTCGAAGGCCGTTGGGTCCTCAGCGGCAAGAGCGTCGAGTAGCGCCCGATGGGAATCGGCTGCGTTTGTGGCTGGTTTGCGGTCGTGCCACGCGTCCGGAAGGCCCGCGTTGGAGCGTTCCAGCGCATAGGCGACCAAGGCGGCGACGCCCGGCTGGACCTCGGCGGCCAGAGCATCGTCGTCCGCCAGCTCGACAGCAGTGCGGAGGACCAACGCAGGCCGCACGATCGAGCTGCTCACCCGGCTCAGCCGCGAATGATCCATCGTGGTCTCGATCTGCTCCAGCTGCACGCGCAGCTGCTTGATCGCTCGCAGCGCCGTCTTCCGGTCGGCGCGAGGCTTGCGGACCGGACGGCCGTCGACGATCGCCTGGTCGACCTCGTCGGCCGGGATGCCCAGCAGATCAGCCACCTCGTCGAACGGCAGATCCGACGTCCCCGGAGCGGACTTCCGAGACGCTGTCGCCTCCTCGAGCTGTTCCTCGATCAGGTCGAGCAGGTCGTCCAACCGGCGTACGACGGCCACGAGCGCGTCGTCGGCCATCTTCCACCGGTAGGTGGCGAAGGCGCTCGTACGACGGAACTCGTCCTCGACGACCTGCCGCAGTTCCTCGGGCCAGCCGTCGAACTCCAGCTCCGGCAGCTCCTCAGGCGCTGGTACTTCGATGCTTTCGGGGACCAGCGGCTTGGCGCCGGCCTGTGTCCCGACTGCCTCTTCCTTCTTCTGTCCCTGTCCCGGCACGATAAAGCTCACGCCACAACCTTACGGGGCTAGCCGGTCCGCCTCAGCTGCCAGACCGACGGCACGAGCAGGGTTGCGAGCGCGATCGCGACGTACAGGGCCGCGCCGTACAGCTCGACCGCGGTGATCCCGGCGGCGGCCGCGGCGGCGCCGACGGAGAGCTGACCGATGGGTACGGCGACGATCGAGCCGAGCATGTCGTACGACGAGACCCGGGACAGCTTGTCGATCGGGATGTGCTGGCCGAGTGCGGTCTCCCAGCCGATGCCGAAGATCTCGTAGCTGATCCCGACCAGGAACGACATCGCGGCGATCAGGATCGTGTTCGGGGCGAGTGCGAGGGCGACCATGACCGGGGCGTCGAGCATGATCGCGAACATCCCGATCCGCAAGGGATAGCGCGGTTTGATCCGGATCATCAGGACGCCGCCGACGATCAGCCCGATCCCGAAGCAGGCACTGGCGATACCCCAGCCGGTGCGGCCGAAGGTGTTGTCGGCGACGACCGGGCCGAGGGTCCGGTAGCAGGCCACGAAGATCACGTTCAGCAGACTGAAGCCCAGCACGACCGCCCAGACCCACTGCCGGGAGACGAACTCGGTCCAGCCGACGCGCAGGTCGGTGAGGACCGAACTGGCCACGCGTTCGATCCTCGGGATGGACAGCCGGGCGAGCAGGTACGCGCCGAGGAAGAACGTGACCGCGTCGACCGCGAGGCCGACGCCTGGGCCGGTGAAGCCGACGATCACACCGGCGACCGCGCCGCCGCCGATCATCGCGATCGAGCGGGCGAAACCTGAGACCGCGTTGGCTTGCGGGAGTTCGGCGCGGTCGACGATCGACGGGAGGATGCCGGTCAGTGCGGGCATCACGAACGCGGACGCGACGCCGTTCACCGCTTCGATCGCGGCCAGCTGCCAGATGGTCGCGTGACCGGACAGGACGAGGACGGCGGCCAGGGCCTGGGTCAGGCCGCTGACCGAGTTCGCGACGACGAGCACGAGGTGGCGGGGGAGTCGGTCGGAGATCACGCCGCCGACGAGCAGGAAGATGATGTTCGGAATGCTGCGTGCCGCGAGCACGATGCCGACCGCCTTGGCCGCGTCGGACACGTCCAGTACGGCGAACACCAGCGCGATCGGGGCGATCGCCGACCCGAGCAACGATACGAACCGCGCCGACACGAAGATCCGTACGTCGCGATGCCTCAGTACGGCGAGATCCTGCCGCCAGCCCACCACACGCTCCCTCGATCGCCCCAGAACCCCGGTGATCCTACGGGCGAACAGCCCCGCCCGCCCCCACCTTTTCTGGCAGCAGACCACGGTCACGGACAGTTGTCGCCGTACGGATGGTCGCCGGAGGCAACGAGTGGCGATTGTCTTTCGTTGTCACGCTTGGTGACATGCGGGGGCTGCCGCTGGCGGCCGGTTTTCGCTACCTTGGGGTATTGGTCCTCGATCTGCAGGAGGCTCCGTGAAGATCAACGACGTACTGCGCGGCAAGGGCAACCAGGTCGTCACCATCTCCCCAGAAGCCACTGTCACCGAACTGCTCGCGCTGCTGGCCGAACACAACATCGGCGCGGTGGTGGTCAGCACGGACGGGTCCGCGGTGGACGGCATCGTCTCCGAGCGCGACATCGTGCGGCTCTGGAACGGTACGCCGGATGCCGGCGACGTCCGGGTGAGCGCGATCATGACCGCCGAGGTCCGGACCGCAACGCCGGACGACCTGATCGACAACCTGATGCTGATGATGACCGAGCACCGGATCCGGCACGTGCCGGTGGTGGTCGACGGCGCGCTGTCCGGGCTGGTCAGCATCGGTGACGTGGTCAAGTCCCGGATCGGCGAGCTCGAGTTCGAGCGCGAGCAACTGTCCAACTACATAACCAGCTGAGCCGGCTGACCCGGCTCAGACGGCGATGACCATCAGCACCATCGCCAGCACGAAGAGCAGGCCGATGCCGAGCAGGACCGTGCCGATCAGGCCGCAGATCTGCCCGGCCTGAGCCATGCCCCGGTTGTTGTAGATGCCCGGGGCCGCGTCGATCTCGTCCAGCGCCTGCCGACCCAGCCACCATGCGATCGGTGAGAGGAACAGCAACCCGGTGCAGAGCGCGATCGCGCCCAGCACCAAGGCGACCGTGGCCTGCCCGTGGTCACGCAGTACGCCGTACGACGGCAGGTCGTAGGTCCCGGGCTGCAGCCGATAGGTCGTCGGCGCCGGGACCGCATCGGTGGGACGCTCGGGGTACGACATCGCTGCTCCTCCGCTCAGGGACCCCGAGCAGAGGAGCAAACCTCAGCTCAGGTCGATCAGGTCGCCCAGATCCAGCGCGGTGAGCTGGGGCCGGACGTCCTTGGCTTCCCCTACGACGACGACCAGCAGCCCGTCGGTTCCGACGTACCGGCGGTAGGCCTCGGTGGCCTGGGCGGCGGTGGTGGCGGCGATCTGGGTCAGGTAGGTGTCGGCGAAGTCGATCGGTACGCCGTTCGCGATGTTGGAGCCGACCTGCTGAGCGACCGAGTCGGCCTGCTCGTAGCGCAGTGGCGCGGTCCGGATCAGGCTGTCCTTCGCCTCCTGGACCTCCTGCTCGGTCAGCCCGTCACGGGCCTCCCGCAGGATCCGCAGCGCGTCGCCGATCGCGGCGCCGGTCACCTCGGTGCGTACGGCGCCACCGAGACTGAATGTCCCGCCCTTGCGTGGCGCGGCGAAGCTCGTCCGGGTGCCGTACGTGTACCCCTTCTCCTCGCGCAGCACGGTGTCCACGCGGGAGGTGATCGTCCCGCCGACCACGTGGTTCGCGACCGCGGCCGAGCCCCACGCCGGGTCCCGCCGGTCCGGACCGGCGCAGCCGATCAGCAGCTGACTCTGCACCGAGCCCGGGCGATCCACGAGTACGACGCGGTTGCCCGTGATGAACAGTGGCTCCGGCGTCTCGATCGCCGTCCCGGCCGTCGAGGTCCAGCCGGCGAAGGCCTCGTCGATGATCGCGGCGACGTCCACGCCGGTCGCGTCGCCCGCGAACAGGATCTCCGCGCGCTCCGGGCCGATGTTGTTCCGATAGAAGTCGGCGACCTGCACGTTGGTGAGCGGCCGGATCGTGTCCGGCGTACCCGCGGTCGGTCGGGACCGTCGCGTCGACGTGTCGAACAGGTGAGCCGCGAACGCCTCGCGAGCCCGGTAGCCCGCGTTCGCCCGCTCCTGGTTGATCTCACCGAGCCGGATCGTCACGTGCCGGCCGACATCGGCCTGGTTGAACGCGGGCCGGGTGATCGCCTCGGCCAGCAACTGCACCGCCGGCTGCAGGTGCGACACCGGCACCGAGATCTCCACGTGCAACGCGTCCGAGCTGACGTCGACGCCGTACGCCGCGCCGTGTCGCTCCAGGGCGGCCGCGAATTCGTTGGCCGAGTGCAGCTCGGTGCCCTCGTCGAGGGTGCGCGACATGATCGTCGCGACGCCTTCGAGCTCACGCGGTTCGGCGATGAGCGGCATCGCGATGGTGACGCGGACGGTGGCGACGTACTGACCCGGGCGGTCGAAGACGTGCACCGGGCTGCCGCCGCTGGTGATCGTCGTCGTCGCGGCCGGGAACTTCCACGGCCCGGGTGCGCCGACGGCCGGCGGGGTGGTCAGAACCTGGCTCATGCCTGCTCTCCCTCAATACCTGCAGCTGTTTCGGCCCGGCGGTAGGTCACCTGGACGCGCCCTGCGGCGCGAACCCATTGCGCGGCAGCCGCCTGGACCTGCTCGACGGTGACCGCGCGGACCTGATCGATCCGGGTGTTGATCCGGTTCGGATCGCCGAACAGCAAAGCGTGGTGGGAGATCTCGTCGGCCCGGCCCGCGCAGCTCGCGAGCTGCTCCAGCCAGTCCCGCTCGGCCTGCGCCTGAACGGTGGCCAGCTCGTCCTCGGTCACACCGCCGTCGGCCAGCTTCTCGATCTCCTCGAGCAGCGCGTCCTCGACCTGCTGCAGGTCGACGCCGTCGGACGCGATCCCGGTCAGCGTGCCGAACGAGACTCCGCCGATCAGCGGCAGTGCACCACCGGAGACCGACTGCGCGATCTGCTCGTCCCGGACGAGCCGCCGGTTCAGCCGACCGCTCTGCCCGGCGGCGAGGATGTCGAGCGCGAGCCCGGCCGCATCCAGCTCCGGCGTCCCGTCCACCGGCAGCCGGAACATCATCGTGATCAGGTCGGACGGTACGTCGGACACGACGTCGTCCCGCTGTACGTCGGTCAGCGGGCCGATCGTCCCGTCCGGCGCGGCCGGCGGCTGCGGGATCGCCGGCAGGTGACCGAAGTACCGCTTCGCCGCGTCGAACGCGTCCTCGACCGAGACGTCACCGACGATCGTCAGGACGGCGTTGTTCGGCCCGTAGTACTTGCGGAAGAACGCGTGCACGTCCTCGACCGACGCGGCGTCGAGGTCGGCCATCGAGCCGATCGTCATGTGCGCGTACGGGTGGTCCGCGGGGAACGCGAGCTTGACGAGCCGCTCGTAGGAGTCGCCGTACGGGCGGTTGTCGTAGCTCTGCCGCTTCTCTTCCTTGACCACGTCGCGCTGGTTGTCCAGGTTCTCCTGGTTGACCGCGTCGAGCAGGTAGCCCATCCGGTCCGCCTCGAGCCAGAGCGCGAGGTCGAGACCGCCGCTGGGCAGGGACTCGAAGTAGTTGGTCCGGTCGAAGAAGGTACTCGCGTTCAGACTCGCGCCGGCCGTCTCCAGCAGGCTGAAGTGCTGACCGGAGGCGACGTTGCGCGATCCCTGGAACATCAAGTGCTCGAACAGGTGGGCGAAACCGGTCAGTCCGGCCGGCTCATGGCGCGACCCGACGTCGTACCAGAGGTTGACCGCGACGATCGGGACGGCGCGGTCCGAGCTGACGACGACCCGCAGGCCGTTGTCGAGCGTCTGCTCCGCGATGGGGTACGTCAAGGGCATACCGGCCACCATACGTGGTCCCAGAATTAGGTTGTGTGAGATGTCGATCTCGGTGCAGGTCGCGCATCGGGGTGGTAGATGCTGGGACCGACCCGCACAAGAGAGGTGACACCAGTGGGCAAGTATTTGGTGATGATCTACGACGACGAAGCCAAGTGGGACGCGGCCGATCCGTCGGTGATGGAGCAGAACCACAAGAACCACCAGGCCTTCGCCGAGGCGAACGGATCCGCGCTGCGCGGTGGTGGACAGCTGGACGGCAGCGACACCGCGACGTCGATCCGCGCCGACGGCGACGGCGGTTTCGTGGTCACCGACGGAACCTTCGCGGAGACCAAGGAAGTGATGGGCGGGTACTACGTCATCGAGGCGGCCGACCTCGACGACGCACTCGCGATCGCCAAGCAGGTCCCGTCCCCGATGGGTGGTGTCGAGGTCCGGCCCCTCATCAACGGTGGCTGAATCCGTCGTCGAGGCGGTGGCGGAGGCTCACTCGAAGGAGTGGGCCTCCGTCCTGGCCGCGACCGCGCGGGTCGCTGCCGACTTCGATCTGGCTGAGGACTGTGTTCAGGACGCCTATGCGAAGGCCATGGTGCACTGGGCCGAGCAGGGCATTCCCCGGCGGCCGGGTGCCTGGCTGACAACGGTCGCGACCCGGCGGGCGCTGGAGTTGCGGCGGCGGGCCGGCGTCGCGCAGCGGAAGCTGCCGTTGTTGCTGCCGGACCCGGTCGACGACCTCACGGTGTTCCCGGATGATCGGCTGCGGCTGGTCTTCACGTGTTGTCACCCGGCGCTCGCGCAGGAGGCGCAGATCGCACTGACCCTGCGGCTCGTGTGCGGCTTGTCGTCGGCGGAGATCGCGAAGGCGTTCCTGGTGAAGGAAGCCACGATGCAGGCGCGGATCACCCGGGCCAAGCACAAGATCTCCCGGTCGGGCATCGCGTATCGCATCCCACGGCTGGCGGATCTGCCGGAGCGCATCGACGCGGTGCTGGACGTCGTACACCTTGTTTATACGGCTGGGCACACGGCTGCGGACGGGGACGGGCTGACGCGGCCGGATCTGGCCCGGCGCGGGATCGACCTCGCTCGGATGATGCGGCTGCTGCTGCCGGACAGCGGGGAGGCGGCTGGGCTGCTTGCCTTGCTGTTGTTGACGGAGGCGCGTGCTGCCGCGCGGGTCGACGACGGCGGGCAGTTGGTGTTGATGGAGGACCAGGACCGGTCACGGTGGGATCGGTCCCTGATCACCGAGGGGTTGGCGTTGGTGCGGGCGGCGTTGGGCCGGTCGGCCGGGCGCTTCGGGCTGATGGCGGCCATCGCGGCGGTGCACGCTGAGGCGGCCCGTTGGGAGGACACCGATTGGCCCGAGATCCTCGGCTTGTACGACGTATTGCTCGAGCGCTGGCCGTCTCCGGTGGTCGCGCTCAACCGGGTGGTCGCGCTCAGCTATGTGGCCGGGCCGGAGCAGGCCTTGGCGGCACTGCGTGATGATCCCGCGCTGGCGACGTACCCGTATCTGGCGGCAACTCGGGGTGAGCTGCTTTGGCGATGCGGGCGGGTGAAGGAGGCGCGAGCGGCGTACGAGGAGGCGTTGGCGTTCACGACCAACGCCGTGGAGGCGGAGTTCCTGCAGGGGCGGATCACTCGAGGCGCTTGAGGACCTCGTCGTGCAGGCGGCCGTTGGTGGCCACGGCGTTCGGTCCGTTCGGGCCGGGAGCGCCCTCGACGGAGGTGAACTTGCCGCCGGCCTCGTCGACGATGATCGCCAGCGCGGCCATGTCGTACAGGTTGAGCTCGGGCTCGGCGGCGATGTCGACCGCGCCCTCGGCGACGAGCATGTACGACCAGAAATCGCCGTACGCGCGGGTCCGCCAGACGGAATCCATCAGCTCGGCCCACTGGTTCTTCTTGCCGATCTTCTCCCAGCCCTTGAGCGAGGCGTAGGACAGCGACGCGTCCTCGATCTTGCTCACGTCGCTGACCCGGCACGGGTGGGACGAGTGCAGCGCGCGGCCGGTCCAGGCGCCGTCGCCGTACGACGCCCACCAGCGCTTGCCGAGCGCCGGGGCGGAGACCACGCCGACGACGACCTGGTCCTCGATCATCAGACTGATCAGCGTGGCCCAGACCGGGACGCCGCGGATGTAGTTCTTGGTGCCGTCGATCGGGTCGACCACCCAGCGGCGGACGCCCCAGCCGGTGGTGCCCTCCTCCTCGCCCACGAACGCGTCCCGCGGGCGGGCCCGGGCCAGCGTCTTGCGCATCACGTCTTCGACCTTCGAGTCCGACTCGCTCACCGGGGTCAGGTCCGGCTTGGTGGCCACGTGCAGATCGAGCGCCTTGTAGCGGTCCATCGTGGTCGAGTCCGCGTCGTCGGCCAGGATGTGGGCGAGCCGCAGGTCATCCGTGTGCGAAGGCATGCCGGAAGGCTAGCCTGACCCGCCGCTGAGCGGGGCAGGTGTCCGGCGAACGTTGCGGATCGGTTGCGGCCCGAATTGAACCAACTGCCTTCGTTGAACGTGCAGTTAGTGTCTGACCACGATCTACGAACGCCAGGAGGCGTCAATGTTCGAGCGCTTCGGGGACCTGCCGCTGCACGTGCTGGTGATCCATCTCGCTGTGGTCGTGTTGCCGGTGTCGGCGCTGACCGTGCTGGTGTTCGCGCTGGTGCCACGCTGGCGGTGGTTCCTGCGCTGGCCGGCCCTGGTGCTCGGGGTCGGGGCGCTGGTCTGCGCGTACGTCGCGAAGGAGAGCGGCGAGGCGTTCGTGGCCGCGGTTCCGACGCTGCAGAAGGCGGTCGAGCTGCACGAGACGCGTGGCAACCTGCTGTTCTGGTACGTGCTGATCTTCACGATCGTTGCCATCGCCTCCTTCTTCCTGCTGTCCGGACCGTCCGCGCTGGCGTCCGGAAAGGGGGCCAAGGCAACCAAGAGCCGACCGCTCGAGATCGTCGTCCAGGCCGCCGTCGTGGTGATCGCCGTACTCGTCATCTGGCAGACGATCCGCACCGGGGACGCCGGCGCCAAGGCCGTCTGGACGGGCCAGCTTCCGCCTAAATAGGTTCGGGCGCTTCCCGGCCTTCGCGGCTGGCGAGCAGGCGGCGGAACGAAGCAACCCGCTCGGCATCGGCGCGGCCCTCGGCGACTGCTTCGTCGAGGGCGCAGTCGGGGGCCGACTCGGTGTGGGTGCAGCCGCGGGGGCAGGTCTCGGCGATCTCGGCCAGGTCGGGGAAGGCGTCGATCACCTTGTCCGGGTCCACATGGGCCAGGCCGAAAGAGCGGATGCCCGGGGTGTCGATGAGCCAACCGCCTTCGGGGAGCCGGAGAACCAGGGTGTTCGTCGACGTATGGCGTCCCCGGCCGGTGACGACGTTCACGACGCCGATCGCCCGGTCCGCTCCCGGGATGAGTCCGTTCACCAGCGTCGACTTGCCGACTCCGGAGTGGCCGACGAGGACGCTCGTACGGTCGTCGAGCTGCTCGCGCAGTTCGCTGAGGTCGCCGCCTTGGCGCGTCGCCACGGACTCGACCCCGAGTGGCCGGTAGATCGACAGCAGCGGATCGGGGTCGGCCAGGTCGGTCTTGGTCAGGCAGAGCAGTGGCCGCATGCCGGCGTCGTACGCCGCGACCAGGAAGCGGTCGATGAGTCCGGTGCGCGGTTCCGGGTTCGCGACCGCGACGACGATGACCAGCTGGTCCGCGTTCGCGACCAGCGGTCGCTCGACCGGGTCGTCGTCATCGGCCGATCGACGCAGCAGCGTGGTCCGGGGGAGCACCTCGACGATCCGCGCCAGCGTTCCCTCGTCGCCGGTCGCGTTCCCGTCGAGCTTGACCCGGTCGCCGACGATCACGCCGGTCCGGCCGAGCTGGCGAGCCTTCATCGCGGTGACCTCGAAGCCGCCGTCGGCGTCGTCGACCCAGCACGCGTAGCGGCCGCGGTCGCGGGTGAAGACGAATCCGATCACGGCGTCGTCGTACGAGGGGCGGTCCTTGGTCCGCGGCCGGGTCCGGCGCTTGGGCCGGTCGTACTTGGCCTCCTCGTCGTACCGCGACATCAGCTCGTGAGCTCCGACCAGAGTTCGGGGAATTCGGGCAGCGTTTTCGCCGTGGTCCCGATGTTCTCGATCAGCAGGCCGTCGACGAGCAGGCCGAGTACGGCGGCCGCGTGCGCCATCCGGTGGTCGCGGTACGTGCCGAAAAGCCCACCGTGCAAGGGCTTCGGCCGGATCTCCAGCCCGTCGGCCGTCTGTGTCACGTCCCCGCCGAGGGCGTTGAACTCGTGCTCGAGTGCCGCCAGCCGGTCCGTCTCGTGGTTGCGCAGATGCGCGATACCCCGCAGGTACGACGGCCCGTCCGCAAACGCAGCCACCGCCGCGATGACCGGCGACAGCTCACCGACCTCGCTCAGATCCAGGTCGACACCGTGCACACGACCGGTGCCGCGGACGGTCAGGCCATCGTCCGTCCGGGCTACCTCCGCGCCGAACCGCGAGAACAGCTCAGGAAGCTGACCGCCAGGCTGAGTGGTCTCCGCGGGCCAGCCGGTCACGGTGACCTCGCCACCGGTGATCACAGCCGCGGCCAGGAACGGCGCCGCGTTGGACAGATCCGGCTCGATCGCGCTGTCCATGGCCCGAATGGGGCCGGGGGCAACCACCCAGCGGTTCGGCTCGCTGTCGTCGACCTGGACACCGCGCTCACGCAGCATCGCGACCGACATGTCCAGGTGCGGCTGGGACGGCACCGGCTTCCCGTCGTGCCGCAGGTCGACGCCCTCGTCGTACCGGGCTCCGGCCAGCAGGAGCGCGGAGACGAACTGGCTCGACCCGGACGCGTCCAGCGTCACCGTGCCGCCACGGACCGATCCGGTGCCGGAGACCGAGTACGGCATCCGGCCGGTGTCGCCGTCGTCGATCTGTACGCCGAGGGTCCGCAGGGCGCCGAGGATGACGCCCATCGGACGTTCCCGCGCGTACGGGTCGCCGTCGAAAGCGACCACGCCGTCCGCCAGCGCGGCGACCGGTGGGACGAACCGCATCACGGTGCCGGCCAGACCGCAGTCGACGGCTGCCGGACCCTTCAACGAGCCAGGCGTGACGGTGACCGTCGTACCGCTCTCACTGATGCCGACTCCGAGCGCTGTGAGCGCCGACCGCATCAGGGACGTGTCGCGGGCGGCGAGCAGGCCGGTCAGGTGCGACGGGCCGTCGGCGATCGAGGCGAGGACGAGCGCGCGGTTACTGATCGACTTCGACCCCGGGACCGTGACCCGGCCGGTGACCGGTCCTTCGGCTCGTGGTGCCGCCCAGCCCTGCTCGTCGCTCATTCCACTCCTTCGGCTCGTGATTCCAGCTCTGAGCCTAGGGCATGGGCGCTACGACGAGGTTCAGCCCAGGTGGAGCTCGGCCCGGGCGAGCTTCGCGGCCTGGCGGGCTTCGTGCGCCAGCTGCTTGGCCTCCCGCTTGGCTGCCTTCGCGCCGCGTGAGGTCTCGCGCTTGGCCGCCTTCGCGCCGCGCTTGGTCTCCCGCTTCGCCGCCTTCGCGCCGTGGGACGCGCGCCAGGCGACGCCCGGCTTGCCCTCGGTGTCGACCGCGGCCAGGAGCAGCCCACCGAGCAGGCTCAGGTTCTTCATGAACTGGATCCGCTGGGTGTTCCGGACCGTCTTGTCCTTCTCCAGCCAGAACGGGTGCCCCGCGATCGTGGTGGGCACCAGCGAGGCCGCGAGTACGCCGGCAGCGAGCCGCCGGCCCTTGCCGGTCGCCAGTGCGAGGCCGCCGACCACGTGGACCGCGCCGTTCAGGCGGACCAGATTGACCGTGGTGTCGGGAATGCGGTCACCGACCTGCGCCGGTGCGACCCGCTTGACCATCGGAACGAGCCGATCGGTCACGGGCTGCGCCTTCGGCACGAGCGGTTCAGGGTTGCGAAGCGAGTTCACACCCTGCACGACGAAAATGACGGACAGCAGCGGCCTGGCCAATGCACGCACGACAGTCATGCCTCCTTCATACACCACGTTCTGTGAATCCCCCGGTACCCACTACTAACTGGGCGCAGTCCTCAGATCGCGCAGCCGTCCGGGCCGCAGGTGGGGTCGTCGGCGGCAGTCGCGTTCGGGCTCGTGATCAGCGTGACCGGCTTGCGGTCCGCGTTCGCCCGCCGCAGCGCCTCCTGGAAGACCTCGACCGGCTGAGCGCCACTCACGCCGTACTTCTCGTCGATCACGAAGAACGGGACGCCGTTGGCGCCGTACGCGAGCGCCTCGGCCTGGTCGGCGGCGACTTCTTCGGTGTACGTCGTACCTGCCAGCACCTCGCGGACCCGGTCGGCGGGGAGGCCGACCTCGGTGCCCAGCTCGGTCAGGGTGGCGTGGTCGCCGACCGGGAGGCCGTCGGTGAAGTAGGCCTTGAGCAGGCGCTCCTTGAGGCGGTCCTGGGTGTCGGCCGGGACCTCGCCGGACTCGACCAGCTCGCGGGCCAGGTGCAGGACGCGGTGTGCGTCGACGGTGTTCGCCGACTTGGCCTTGTCGAAGTTGTACTCGAGCCCCAGCTCGGCCGCGATCCCGGTCACGTGAGCGTTGGCCTGCAGGCCCCACTCCCGGCCGCGGCCGTACTTCTCGCCGAGCCGGGTGGCCAGGTCGCGGGGGTCGTCGTTGGTCGACGACGGGTCCAGCTGGAAGCTGTGCCAGACGATCTCGGCCTTCTCGCCGCTCTCGTCGAGCGCCTGTTCCAGCCGCCGCTTCCCGATGTAGCACCACGGGCAGACGACGTCCGACCACACATCAATACGCATACCTGTCGGCAACCCGGCCCGTTCCGGGCCTATTCCCAACCCGGCGAGGTCGTGACGCGTCTGACGCACCATGATCGACGACGTGATCGACCGCATGGACGAAGAACTCGTACGGACGCTGTTGCGGGAGCAGCATCCCGATCTGGCGCACCTGGAGCTGAAGGAAGTGGTCGGCGGCTGGGGCAACCAGATGTGGCGGCTCGGCGACGACCTCGCCGTCCGGCTGCCTCGTTTCGACCTGGCCACCGAACCGCTCCGCAGAGAGCACCGTTGGATCCCCGAGCTCGCCGCCCGGCTGCCACTCCCGGTCCCGACCCCACTGCGTCTCAGCGAACCGTCGGACCGCTTCCCGCGCGCCTGGACGATCACCACCTGGGTCGCCGGTGAGCCCGGGGACCATGCACCGATCACCGACCCGGCCGCCGCCGACGTCCTGGCCGGCTTCCTGCAGGCGCTGCACACCGAGGCCCCGGCGGACGCGCCCGTGAGCGACCGCTCCGTTCTGTCGGGCGGTCTGCCGTTCGAAGAGATCCACGAGTACGTCGACCGGCTCGACGAGATCCGTGCGATCCGGGCGGACGCGATCGCGGCGCCGGCCTGGGACCGGCCACCGGTATGGCTGCACGGCGACCTGCACCCGGCGAACGTGGTCGTTGCCGACGGCACGCTTGCCGGTGTCGTCGACCTCGAGGAGATCGGCACCGGCGATCCGGCGAGCGACCTCGCGGCCGCCTGGATCCTGCTCCCGGCCGGTGCTGCCGACCGCTTCTTAGAGGCGTACCCGGTGGACGAGGCGACGGTACGGCGGGCCCGTGGCTGGGTCGTGACCCGGGCGCTCTTCCTGATCGCGATGGGAATCAACGGCGACAAGGGCGTGCCGGGCGGGAAGCCGCACTGGGGTGCTCTCGGCCGGGCAGCCCTGGCTCGACTTTAGTTTCGGAGGATCCTTTACAATCAGCCGCCGCGGTGTCAGTAGGCGTGTCAGCGCGGTGGTTGCTCGTGTCTGTGTGGTGTCTGCGCGGTGTCAGGGCGGCCTAGCAAGCTTCAGTCATCAAGTCGAGAACAACACCTCAGAAAGGTACGACAATGACGACTTTCAACACCCCCGAGCCGATCTCCGCAGTCCTCGACATCCCCGCGGGACGCGTCCAGTTCGTCGCCACCGACCGGACCGACACCGCCGTCGAGATCCTGCCCGCCGACTCCTCGAAGAGCCGCGACGTGAAGGTGGCCGACGAGGCCAAGGTCGAGTACGCCGACGGCGTGCTGCGGATCGGGATCGTGGCGAAGAACCAGTACTTCGGGCCGTCCGGTTCCGTCGCGGTGACCGTCCAGTTGCCGGCCGGCTCCCGGGTCGAGGTGAAGGCGGCCAGTGCCGAGCTCCGGGCGACCGGGCAGTTCGGTGAGGTGGCCGTCCACAGCGACCACGGTTCGATCGACCTCGACGAGGTCGCAAGCGCCCGCATCACCACCACCGCCGGTGACGTCACGGTCGGCCGCCTGAACGGCCCGGCCGAGATCCGCACCAGCAAGGGCGACATCCGGGTCGCCGAGGCCGTCCGCGGCTCCGTCGTACTGCAGACCGTCGCCGGTGACGTGGAGATCGGTGCCGCCGCCGGAGCGTCGGCCACCCTGGACGCCGGCACCACCACCGGACGGATCAGCAACTCGCTCAAGAACGCCGAGGGCGCCTCCGCCGAGCTGACCATCCGCGCGACCACCACCGTCGGCGACATCGTCGCCCGCAGCATCTGACGCCTGCAGCCTCTGCCCCCAGCTGTGGCCGCTCGAGCTCTGGCCGCAGCATCGATCGAAGGAGTAGACCACCATGTCCACCACCGCTTCCGGCTTCACCGCCGCCGGCCTGGGCAAGCTGCACGACGTGCTGGCCCGGCACGTCGACTCCGGGAAGATCCCCGGTGTCGTCGCCCTGGTCAGCCGGGGTGACGGCGAGCCGCACGTCGAGACGATCGGGACGCTGCGCCACGACGGCGGCCCGGCGATGAGCCGGGACACGATCTTCCGGATGGCCTCGACGTCCAAGCCGGTCTCGGTCTCGGCCGCGATGGTCCTGCTGGACGAGTGCCGGCTGCGGCTGGACGACCAGGTCGAGCGGTGGCTGCCCGAGCTCGCGAACCGCCAGGTGCTGCGGCAGATCGACAGCCCGCTGGACGACACCGTGCCGGCGCGGCGGCCGATCACCGTCCGGGACGTACTGACGTCGACCTTCGGCCTCGGCATGGACATGACGGTGATCGGGACCCCGGTCATGGGTGCGCTGTTCGAGCAGGGCATCACGCCCAACCTGCCGGTGCCGATGCCCGAGCCGGACGAGTGGATGCGTCGCCTCGGGACCCTGCCGCTGATGTACCAGCCCGGTGAGCGTTGGCAGTACCAGATCAGCAGTGACCTGATCGGTGTGCTCGTCGCCAGGGTCACCGGCCGGCCGTACGACGAGTTCCTCCAGGAGCGGATCTTCGGCCCGCTGGGGATGAAGGACACCGGCTTCCGAAGCTCTCGACCGCGTTGTGGTACGCCCGGATCAGCCGGGCGATCGAGATCATCCGCTCCTCGTCCGCGATCCACTCGGGCCACGGACGG
>NZ_JBFAXQ010000053.1:0-16090 GCF_040680855.1 Kribbella sp. NPDC051952 | reverse complement strand
GCCGCACACGTTCCACATGGGCAACGACGCCCCCGGCATCATCAGTCACGCCGGCGCCGGATCAGCTGTTGGGGATGTCGATCTTGCAGGTGTCCTTCGCCTGCTTGGTGATCGCGTCCATGGCCGGCGTGATCTTCGAGGCGTCGTTCTTGGCCAGCTCGGTCAGCTTGGTCGTGTCGCCGTTGGCGTCCTTCGCCTTCTCGGCGTAGTCGATGACGACCTTCCAGTCGTCCTTCAGGTCGTCCGGCGCCGACTTCGACACCTTCTTGGCCTGGTCGAGCATCTTGCCGACCGCGTCGGAATCCTTGACGTCGAGGTTCTTCGCCGTGTCGACGTAGTTCTTCATGTCGCCGCAGTAGTCGCCGCCGGAACAAGCCGTCAGTACGCCGGCACCGATGGTCACTGCCGCCGCGATGGCCGCCACCTTACGCATTGCGCGTCCTTACTGTGTCGCGCGGGAAGACCGTCGCTCCCCGTCCGCCGATACCTTTCCGAACCGCGGGGTCACGAACCGGCGGGTGGCGCCGTGAAGAACATCGCACAACGTGACTGGAACCGGGCTGTGATCTACCGCGTCGTGCGGCGTCTCGCCGTACCTCCGAAAGAGATCGCGACGGCGTTGGCGGAGACGATGACGCCGATCGCCAGCCAGTCGATCGGGACCAGATGCTGGTCGAGGACGACGAGTCCGACGAGAGCCGCGAGTACTGGGTTGACGCTCATGAACACGCCGAAGAACTGTGCTGGGACGCGGCGGAGGGTGAGGAGGTCGACGAGGAACGGCACCGCGCTCGAGAGGACGCCGGCGACTACCGCGTACGCCGCTGCCGCGAGCGTCGGCGGGTGATGCCAGAGGACGATCAGGCCGACTGGGACGTAGGCGAGGCCTGATACTCCTGCTGCGGCGGCGGATCCGGTGGCGCCTGGGAGCTCTCGGCCGACGACGCGGTTGAGCAGGATGTAGCAGGCCCAGCATGCTGCGGCTAACAACCCCAGCCCCACGCCGAGGTAGTCGGTGGTTGCCTGCGGCCTTGTCAGCAGGACCACCGCAGGTGCGGCGGCCAACGCACACAGCAGGTCGAGCGCGCGCCGCGATGCGATCAGTGCAACCGCCAACGGGCCCAAGAACTCCAGCGTCACCGCCAGTCCGAGGCCTACCCGGTCGATTGCCGTGTACAACGACACGTTCATCACCGCGAACACGGCGGCTAACCCCAGCACGGGCCGCCACTGCCGCGCCGTAATCCCCCGCAACCGCGGCCGCCCCACCGCAAGCAACAAGACCCCAGCCACCCACTGCCGAATAGCCACAACCCCCACCGGCCCCACCACCGGAAAAGCCTGAGCCGCCACCGCAGCCCCCACCTGCGTAGAAACCCCACTCCCCAACATCATCAAAACCCCCACCACCCGCGCCCTCCGCCCAACGGAGGAGGAAGCAGCAGCCAGGGCATTGGGTGGGGTGAGTGCGGGTGGGGTGGAGGCCAACCCCTCACCTGCACCCAGGGAGGGCGCTGCCCCCAGCCCATCCCCTGGACCCAAGGCAGTGGGTGGTGTGAGTGCGGGTGGGGTGGTCATGGGTTGAGGGTGCGCTCGGGAGGTGCGTGGGCAAAATGCGTTTGGTGGGGGATCTATACGCTGGGGTTATGGGTGTGGAGCTGAGGCAGCTGCGTGGGCTGGTGGCGGTGGTGGATTCGGGGACGTTTACGGATGCGGCTATCGAGCTGGGGGTTTCTCAGGCAGCGGTGTCGCGAGGACTGATGGCGTTGGAGCGGGAGCTGGGAGTGCGGTTGCTGCATCGGACCAGTCGCTCGGTGATGCCGACGACCGCGGGAGTCCGCGTACTCGCCCGGGCTCGCCAGGTGTTGGCTGAGGTCGACGAGCTGGTCAGCGAGGCGACCAGCGGGCATACACGCCTGCGCCTCGGACACGCATGGTCGGCACTGGGCCGATTGACAACCGAGTTCCAGCGACGCTGGGCCGCCGAGCACCCGGGAATCGAGCTACAGCTGATCCGCACCAACACGGCCACAGGCGGCCTGGCCGAGGGCCTGTGCGATCTCGCGGTAGTCCGCACCCAGATCGACCTCCGCCGCTTCGCCCACCTCGCGATCGCGCAGGAGCGGCGGTACGGCGCTCTCCCGGCAGACGACCCGCTCGCCCGCAAACGCACGCTCACCCTCGACCAGCTCCGCGATCGCACTCTCGTCATCGACCGCCGCACAGGCAGCACCACAATCGATCTCTGGCCCGAGGACGCGCGCCCGAAGCTCGAGTACACCCACGACGTCGACGACTGGCTCGCCGCGATCGCCTCCGGCCGTTGCATCGGCGTCACCCCACAGGCCACGACCACGCAGTACCGCCGAGACGGAGTCGTATACCGCCCACTCCGCGACGCCCCACCGGTCGACGTCCACCTGATCTGGCACCGCCAGGACCCCCACCCCGCCACCGAGGCCGCCGTCACCCTCCTAACCACCCTCTACAACTAGTCGAAGAACTCCAGCACCCGCCTTCGATCGCCGACGCCCCAGAACGCATCCCGCACCCGCTCGATCCCCCCAACGGGCCACCGCTCGGCAATCCGCCGTACCTCGGGGTCGTCGATCGCCGCGGCAAGGGCACCGGGGAAGTCGCCCCACACCACCTTGAACGGGCGTCCGCACATCTGCTCGATGCCGACCTCCACCGCCGGCGTGATCCCCAACCCCTGGTAGACCCCGATCACCGCCCGGTACGCCGCCATCAATGCCGTCTCGCGCTCCTCCCAAGTAGAAGCCCGAAGCACCTCACGCAACAGCGGCTCCACCGTCGGACCACACGACAACCGCCTGAACGCTGTCCCGAACCACTTCCGGTACGGCGCATACTCGCGCTCCATCAGGAAACACAGCCGGATCAGATCCTGCACCAACTCCGCCCCGATCAACGTCGACCCCAACTCATCACCGACGTACCCGGACCGCCCCACCAGGTTCATCTCCGGATGCACCCGCCACCACCCGGCAATCATCAGATAAAGCCACACATCGCGCGGGTAATACGCCAACCGATCCCGCACCGCCTGCAATCCGACCTCATCATGGAACACATCCCCCGCGGTCATCATCCGCAGATGCTGCTCCGGAAACGTGAACCACTCCCGTAGGCCGATTTCCCGATCGCAATCAAATCCCAACTGCGCAAGGAAATACGAGCGGACCGTATGCACCTCGACGAACGCCGCCCGCCCCTCGAACCGATCGGGTACGTCGACCTGCAACTCGACCCCGTCCGGCACGAAGAGCAGCACCCGGGCCTCGCAGTTGTGGTCCGTCGACATCTCGTCGTCGAACCCCAGCACCTCCGAGCCCCGACCCATCAACGCCGCACTGTGCGGAACGCCGACGAGCGGCCGCACGACCTCACAATAGAACCGCCGACACAATTCCAATCCCGACATGCCAACGAAGATCGCACACGCAAAACCCGATGCGCAACAAAAAACACCAAATGGCGCGAAATTCATCGCGCCATTTGGTAAATCAAATCCTACCGCAATTGACCGGCCTTTGTCAGTACCCCAGCACCGTCCGGAACGCGTCGTTCGCCCGATCGGCAGCTGCGCGCAACCCGGCCGAGTCAGGCCCGGCCGCAAGAATCTCGCGCGAACTGGACGGTACGACGTTGCGCACCGCGGAACCGAAGACCTCCGCGAGGCCCGCGGCCGTCCCGCCCTGGGCACCGAGGCCGGGAGCAAGCAGCGGACCGTCGATGTCGAGGTTCTCGTCGGTCCGGTTGATGGTGGCACCAACGACCGCACCGAAGGACCCCAGACCATCGGTGTCCGCATTCAACGACCGCAGCCCGTCGAGCACAGCACCGGCCACGGTCGGACCGTCGACCGTCCGCGCGGACTGGAACTGCGGCCCTTCCGGGTTGGACGTCAACGCGAGCACGAACAACCCAGCACCCGATTCACGCGCCACATCAATCGCCGGCTGCAACGACCCGAACCCGAGATATGGGCTGACCGTCAACGCGTCACACGCCAGCGGACCCTTCTCCGCCAGGTACGCCGCCGCATAGCCCGCCATCGTGGTCCCGATGTCCCCACGCTTCGCGTCGATGATCACCAGCGCCCCGGCGTCCCGCAGCCGGATCGTCGCCTGCTCGAGTACGGCGATCCCCGCCGAGCCGAACCGCTCGAAGAACGCGGACTGCGGCTTGAAGACCGCGACCCGGTCGGCCAGCGCGTCGACCACGCCGTACGTGAAGGACGCCAGGCCCTCCGGGGTGTCCGGCAGGCCCCACTGGTCGAGTAGGTGGGCGTGCGGGTCGATCCCGACGCACAGCGGGCCGCGGGTGTCCATGGCCGCCCGGAGCCGGGTGCCGAACGGTTCGTTCCTCATGTCTCTCCTCATGTCAGCCCTCGGTTGATGCGGCGAATCAGGCCGGGGCCGCGATAGATCAGCCCGGTGTACACCTGGACCAGGCTGGCCCCGGCATCGAACAGGCGCACGGCGTCGGCCGGCTCGAGAATGCCGCCGACCCCGATGATGGGCAGCGCTCCCCCGGTCTCCGCGTGAATGTGCGCGACCATCTTGGCTGCGACCTCGGTCAACGGCCGGCCGGACAGCCCACCGGTCTCGGCGGCGAGCGGATGATCGGCGACCGCAGTGCGATCGATGGTCGTATTCGTCGCAATGATCCCGGCGACGCCGATGTCGGTGCAGACCTGCAGTAGCTCGTAGATCGCCTGGTCGGTCAGATCCGGCGCGATCTTCACGAGGATCGGCTTGCCGCCCAGACCACCAACGCTCAACGCAGCGGCTTCAGCATGCAATGCAGTCAGCAACTCGCGCAGGTGTCCGGCGTCCTGCAGCGACCGCAGACCGGGTGTGTTCGGCGACGACACGTTGACCGCGAAGTAGTCGCCGTACCGATAGAGCCGCCGCAGCGATGTCACGTAGTCCTCGACCGCGTCCTCGATCGGCGTGACCTTGGACTTGCCCAGCGAGATCCCGAGCGGATAGCCCAGTGGCCCGTACGCCGCCAACCGCGCGGCCAACGCGTCCGAGCCGAGGTTGTTGAAGCCCATCCGGTTGATGACGGCCTCGTCCTCGACCAGCCGGAACAACCGCGGCCGCTCGTTCCCGGGCTGCGGATGCGCCGTGACCGTGCCGACCTCGACGAACCCGAAGCCGACGGCCGGCCAGGAACGCAACGCGATCCCGTTCTTGTCCATCCCGGCTGCCAACCCCACCGGCGACGGGAACCGAACGCCGAAGACGGTCCGGGGAGCAGCCGAGCCGAACAGCCGCGACCCCACGGCCGCGGCACCCGGGATCCGGCCGAGCACCCGCAGGCCGCGCAACGTCTGCTCGTGCGCGACCTCCGCGTCGCCCTTGCCCAGCCGGTACAGGACCGGCCGGACAACCCGCCTATACACCGCGGATCCTCGGCACCCAGTCCTGCAGCGACCGTACGCCGATGTCCCCGGCCCGCTGCGCCTCGATCCCCTGTACGGCGGCCGCGAGTCCCTGCACGGTGGTGATGCACGGGATGTTGCGCGCCACCGCCGCACTCCGGATCTCGTACCCGTCGATCCGCGGCGATCCGCCCTGCGTGATCCCGATCGGCGTGTTGACGATCAGGTTCAGCTCACCGTCCTGGACCATCTGGACGATCGTCGGCTCACCGTTCGGCCCCGGACCCTGGCTGCTCTTGCGGACCGTGACGGCCTCGACCCCGTTGCGCCGCAGGACGTCCGCCGTACCTTCGGTCGCGTAGATCTGGAAGCCGAGGTCCGCGAGCCGCTTGACCGGGAAGATCATGTGCCGCTTGTCCCGGTTCGCGACCGACACGAACACCTTGCCGGCGCCCGGCAGTGGTTGCGAGGCACCGGCCTGCGACTTGGCGAACGCCGTACCGAAGGTGTCGTCGATGCCCATCACCTCACCGGTCGACCGCATCTCCGGCCCGAGGATCGTGTCGACCGACCGGCCGTCCACGGTCCGGAACCGGTTGAACGGCATGACCGCTTCCTTCACCGCGATCGGCGTCGAGTTCGGCAGCGTCCCACCATCTCCGGTGGCCGGCAGCATGCCCTCGTCCCGGAGCGACGCGATCGACGAACCGAGCATCACCCGGGCCGCCGCCTTCGCCAGTGGAGTGGCCGTCGCCTTCGACACGAACGGCACCGTCCGCGACGCCCGCGGGTTCGCCTCCAGCACGTAGAGCACGTCCCCGGCCAGCGCGTACTGCACGTTCAGCAGACCGCGTACGCCGACACCGCGAGCGATCGCCTCGGTCGACTCACGGATCTTCTGGATGTCCGCGTTCCCGAGCGTGATCGGCGGCAGCGCGCACGAGGAGTCGCCCGAGTGCACCCCGGCCTCCTCGATGTGCTCCATCACGCCGCCGAGGAACAGTTCCTCGCCGTCGAACAGCCCGTCCACGTCGATCTCGACCGCGTCGTCGAGGAACCGGTCGATGAGCACCGGGTGCTCGAACGCCTCGCCACCGCCGAGCCGCTCCAGCGCAGCACTCAGCTCGGCCGCGCTGTAGACGATCTCCATCCCACGCCCGCCCAGCACGTACGACGGCCGCACCAGCACCGGGAACCCGATCTCCTCGGCGATCACGTGCGCCTCGTCGGCCGACAACGCCGTACCGTGCTTCGGTGCCGGTAGGGCCGCATCCGCGAGCACCTTGCCGAACGCGCCCCGCTCCTCGGCCAGGTGGATCGCGGCCGGCGACGTACCCACGATCGGTACGCCGGCATCCGCGAGCCGCTGCGCCAGCCCGAGCGGCGTCTGTCCGCCGAGTTGCACGATCACCCCGGCCACCGGGCCGGCCTGCATCTCGGCGTACACGATCTCGAGGACGTCCTCGCAGGTGAGCGGCTCGAAGTACAGCCGGTCGGAGGTGTCGTAGTCGGTCGAGACCGTCTCCGGGTTGCAGTTCACCATCACCGTGCAGTACCCGGCCTCGCGCAGCGCCATCGACGCGTGCACACAGGAGTAGTCGAACTCGATCCCCTGCCCGATCCGGTTCGGCCCGGAGCCGAGGATCAGCACGGCCGGAGTCTCCCGCGGTGCGACTTCCGTCTCCTCGTCGTACGACGAGTAGTGGTACGGCGTCTCGGCCTTGAACTCGGCCGCACACGTGTCGACGGTCTTGAACACCGGCCTGATCCCGAGCGCCTGCCGGACACCTCGTACGACGTCCTCGGTCAGCCCGCGGATCTCCGCCAGCTGCAGATCGGAGAACCCGTGCCGCTTGGCCAGCTTGATCACCTCCGGCGTGAGCCGGGGCGCAGCCGCTACCTGGAGCGCGGTCTCGTGGATCAGGTACAGCTGGTCGACGAACCAGGGGTCGATCCGGGTCGCCTCGAAGACCTGCTCCGGAGTGGCGCCCGCCCGGATCGCGTCCATGATGATCCGGAGCCGGCCGTCCTGCGGCGTCTTGATTGCCTCTAGCAACGGCTCTAGCTCGGTAGCCGGCGACCCCGCCCAGGAGAACCGGGCTTCGGGCTTCTCCAGCGACCGCAGCGCCTTCTGCAACGCCTCGGTGTAGTTGCGGCCGATCGCCATCGCCTCACCGACGCTCTTCATGTGCGTAGTCAGCGTGGCGTCCGCGGCCGGGAACTTCTCGAACGCGAACCGCGGCACCTTCACGACCACGTAGTCCAGCGTCGGCTCGAAGCTGGCCGGGGTCTGCTTGGTGATGTCGTTCGGGATCTCGTCCAGCGTGTAGCCGATGGCAACCTTCGCCGCGATCTTCGCGATCGGGAAGCCGGTCGCCTTCGACGCCAGCGCGGACGAGCGCGACACCCGCGGATTCATCTCGATCACGATCAGCCGGCCGTCGGCCGGGTCCACCGCGAACTGGATGTTGCAGCCGCCGGTATCGACACCGACCTCGCGAATGATGCCGATGGCAAGGTCCCGCATCACCTGGTACTCGCGGTCGGTCAGCGTCATCGCCGGCGCGACCGTGACCGAGTCGCCGGTGTGCACGCCCATCGGGTCGACGTTCTCGATCGAGCAGATGATCACGACGTTGTCGGCCTTGTCGCGCATCACCTCCAGCTCGTACTCCTTCCAGCCGAGGATCGACTCCTCGATCAGCACCTCGGTGGTCGGGCTGGCGTGCAGTCCGGCCCCGGCGATCCGGCGCAGGTCGGCTTCGTCGTACGCCATCCCGGAGCCGACGCCGCCCATCGTGAACGACGGCCGCACCACCAGCGGGTACCCGAGCTGGCCGGCCGCACCCATCACGTCGTCGATCGTGTGGCAGATCACCGACCGCGCGGTCTCCGCACCGAGCTTCTCGACGATGTGCTTGAACGACTCCCGGTTCTCACCGCGCTGGATCGCGTCAACGGACGCGCCGATCAGCTCGACGCCGTACTTCTCCAGTACGCCGTTGTCGTGCAGGGCGATCGCCGCATTCAGGGCGGTCTGCCCTCCCAGCGTCGCGAGCAGCGCGTTCGGGCGCTCCTTCTCGATCACCTTCTCGACGTACTCCGGGGTGATCGGCTCGACGTAGGTCGCGTCGGCGAACTCCGGGTCCGTCATGATCGTGGCCGGGTTGGAGTTGACCAGGACGACCCGGAAGCCCTCCTCCTTGAGCACCCGGCAGGCCTGGGTGCCGGAGTAGTCGAACTCGCAGGCCTGCCCGATCACGATCGGGCCGGAGCCGATCACCAGGACCGACTCGATGTCTGTACGCCTCGGCATCAGGCCCTCCCCTCCATCAGCTCGATAAACCGGTCGAACAGGTACGCCGAGTCGTGCGGACCGGCGGCCGCTTCCGGGTGGTACTGCACGGAGAAGGCCAGAACCTTTCCATCGCCACCCGTCAGCTTGAGCCCCTCGACCACGTTGTCGTTCAGCGACACATGCGACACCTCAGCCGTGCCGTACGGCGTCTCGATCGTCTCCTCGAGTGGCGCGTCAACGGCGAATCCGTGGTTCTGCGCAGTGATCTCCACTTTGCCGGTGGCCCGGTCGAGCACCGGCTGATTGATCCCGCGGTGCCCGTACTTGAGCTTGAACGTCCCCAGCCCCAGCGCCCGTCCGAAGACCTGGTTGCCGAAGCAGATCCCGAAGTACGGCTTCCCGCGCTGCAGCAGCGCTTTCAGCAGCTCCGTCGGGTGCTCGGTCGTCTCCGGGTCGCCCGGACCGTTGCTCATGAAGATGCCGTCCGGGTTCACCGCGAGTACTTCCTCGAGCGAGGCAGTTGCCGGCAGCACGTGTACCTCGATGCCACGCTCGGCCATCCGCTTAGGGGTCATCGCCTTGATACCGAGGTCGAGCGCGACGACGGTGAACCGCTTCTCACCCTCGGCCGGGATCACGTAGGACTCAACGGTCGTGACCTCTTCGGCGAGCTCCGAGCCGGCCATCGGCGGCTGCTCGAGCACCTTCTTCAACAGCTCCGAAGGATCCAGGATCTCGGTGGAGATACCGGCCCGCATCGCACCCCGCTCCCGGAGGTGCCGGGTCAGCGCGCGGGTGTCGATACCGGAGATCCCGACGATTCCCTGCCCTTGCAGCTGGTCGTCGAGGGACCTGACCGAGCGCCAGTTGGAGGGCACCCGGGCGGGATCGCGGACGACGTACCCCGCGACCCAGATCTTCTGTGATTCGTCGTCCTCGTCGTTCACCCCGGTGTTGCCGATGTGCGGCGCGGTCTGGGTGACGATCTGGCGGTGGTACGACGGGTCGGTCAGCGTCTCCTGGTATCCGGTCATCCCGGTGGTGAACACCGCCTCGCCGAAGGTCTCTCCGGTCGCCCCGTACGACGTGCCGGCGAACGACCGGCCGTCCTCGAGGACCAGCAGGGCTGGTTGACTCATTGCTGCTCGGCTCCGATCAGAGTCGCGATGGATTCGGTCAAGGGGGCGGTGTCGGCCTTGCGGCGCGGGCGGAAACCCGTGTCCAGCTCGCGGCCGTCGTGGTTCCAGGTGACCACCACCAGGCCGGACTTCTCCGCGGTCACCTTGCCGGCGATGCCGCGGTCGGTCCGGACCCCAGTGAGGTGGTCCGTGGGGATGAACACGTCCGCCGCCCCTTGGCGATGGAAGATCAGGCCGGCCTCACTGACGGCCAGGTCCGCGATGCTGCGGACACCCAGTTCGTGCACGGCGATCCGGTCCATCCAGTCGCCGGCCGAGGTGGTCGCGACGTACACACCTTCGACGCCGCGGGTCTTGTCTTCCGGCACCGCCGGCAGCGGTGCCAGGTCGGCCTGCCGGGCCTGACGGTTCCGCCAGCCCCGGTACATGCCGAAGTAGGCCAGCGCCAGGATCACCAGCGTGCCGAGAATGCCGAGGAAGGCCTTCACCGGGTCAGCTTTCTGTCGAGGACGGTCGGCGTACCGCGCAGGAACGTCGCGACCACCTTGCCCGGCAGCGTCATCCCGTCGAACGGCGTGTTCCGCGACAGCGAGGCCGTCTCACTCGGTACGACGATCCGCTCGACCGACGGGTCCACGAGTACGACGTTCGCCGGTACGCCGGCCTCCAGCGGCCGGCCGTGGTCCGTGATCTGGCCGATCTCCGCCGGCCGGTAGCTCATCCGGTCCGCGACCTCGGCCCAGGTGAGCAGGCCGGTGTCGACCATCGCGTGCTGGACCACACTCAGCGCGGTCTCGAGACCGGTCATGCCAGGCGCGGCCGCGCTCCACTCGCAGTCCTTGTCCTCGACCGGGTGCGGCGCGTGGTCGGTGGCGACGATGTCGATCGTGCCGTCGGCCAGGCCTTCCCGGACCGCCTCGACGTCGGCCTTGGTCCGCAGCGGCGGGTTCACCTTGTAGACCGGGTTGTAGGAGGCGGCCAGGTCCTCGGTCAGCAGTAGGTGGTGCGGGGTGACCTCGGCGGTCACCTCGAGCCCACGTCGCTTCGCTGCCCGGACGATCTCGACCGAGCCCTTCGTGGACAGGTGGCAGATGTGCAGCCTCGAGCCGACGTGGGCGTTGAGCAGGATGTCGCGGGCGATGATCGCCTCCTCCGCGACACTCGGCCAACCGGTCAGGCCGAGAACGCCGGAGAGCGCGCCCTCGTTCATCTGCGCGCCCTGGGTGAGCCGCGGCTCCTGCGCGTGCTGGGCGATCACACCGTCGAACGCCTTCACGTACTCCAGCGCCCGGCGCATCAGCGCGGCGTCCCAGACACAGTCGCCGTCGTCGGAGAACACCCGGACCCGCGCCGCCGAGTCCGCCATCGCGCCCAGCTCGGCGAGCTGCGAACCCTGCCGGCCGACCGTGACCGCGCCGATCGGGAAGACATCGGCGTACCCGGCTTCGCGGCCGAGGCGCCAGACCTGCTCGACCACACCGGCGGTGTCGGCGACCGGATCGGTGTTGGCCATCGCGAACACGGCGGTGAACCCGCCGATCGCCGCGGCCCGGGTGCCGGTGAGAACGGTCTCCGCGTCCTCCCGGCCGGGCTCGCGCAGGTGCGTGTGCAGGTCGACCAGCCCCGGAAGCGCGATCAGCCCGCTCGCGTCGATCGTCTCGACGTCCTGGGGCGTCTCCAGGCCGGTGCCGACCGCAACGATCTCGCCGTTGTCGATGAGCAGGTCCGCGACCTCACCGCCCACGATCTTGGCCCCGGTGATCAGGTACGCGGTCATGCAGTGTGCTCCTCGGTAGGTTCGTTACTTCCTGACAGCAGCAGATAAAGGACGGCCATCCGGATCGCCACGCCGTTGGTGACCTGTTCGACGATGACCGAGCGGGTCGAGTCGGCGACCTCGGCGCTGATCTCCATCCCCCGGTTCATCGGGCCGGGGTGCAGCACGATCGCCTCGTCCGGCAGCTGCGCCATCCGGTGCACGTCGAGGCCGTAGCGGCGGGTGTATTCGCGGGCACTCGGGAAGAACGCGTCGTTCATCCGCTCCCGCTGGACCCGCAGCATCATCACCGCGTCGCTCTTCGGCAGCACCGAGTCGAAGTCGTACGACGTCGCGCACGGCCAGCTCGTCATGTTCACCGGGAGCAGCGTCGGCGGCGCGACCACCGTCACGTCGGCGCCGAGCGTTGCCAGCAGCAGCACGTTCGAGCGCGCGACCCGGGAGTGCAGTACGTCGCCGACGATCGTGATCTTGCGGCCCTCCAGCGAGCCGAGGTGCCGCCGCATCGTGAAGGCGTCCAGCAGGGCCTGCGTCGGGTGCTCGTGTGTCCCGTCGCCGGCGTTCACCACCGAGCCGGTCATCCAGCCCGATTTCGCCAGCACATGCGGTGCTCCGGAGGAGCCGTGCCGGCAGACCACACCGTCGGCCCCCATCGCCTGCAGGGTGAGCGCCGTGTCCTTCAGGCTCTCGCCCTTGCTCACACTCGAGCCCTTGGCGGAGAAGTTGATCACGTCGGCGGAGAGCCGCTTGGCCGCCGCCTCGAACGAGATCCGGGTCCGGGTGGAGTCCTCGAAGAACAGGTTCACCACTGTGCGCCCGCGCAGGGCCGGCAGCTTCTTGATCGGGCGGTCGGCCAGCGACCGCATCTCCTCAGCGGTGTCCAGGATCAGCTGCGCCTCGTCCCGGCTCAGATCCCCCGCACTCAACAGGTGCTTCATCTCAGTTCACCCCCGGGGTGTTCGTGTCCGCGATCAGGACCGCGTCGGTGCCGTCGTACTCGGTGAGGTGGACGGTGACTCGCTCCGCCAGGGAGGTGGGCAGGTTCTTGCCCACGTAGTCGGCGCGGATGGGCAGTTCGCGGTGGCCGCGGTCGACCAGGACCGCGAGCTGGACCGCCCGCGGCCGGCCGATGTCGCCGATCGCGTCGAGGGCCGCGCGGATGGTGCGGCCGGAGAACAGGACGTCGTCGACCAGGACGACGACCTTGCCGTCGATCCCGCCCGGCGGGATGTCGGTGTGTTCCAGGCCACGGGGTGGCTTGAGACCGATGTCGTCGCGGTACATGGTCACATCGAGTGACCCTGTCGGCACGCTCTGCCCCTCAACCGCCGCCACCCGGGCGGAGATTCGCTGGGCGAGCGGGACGCCGCGGGTAGGGATCCCGAGCAGCACGACCGGGTCCGCACCGCGGTTGCGCTCGAGGATCTCGTGGGCGATCCGGGTCAATGCCCGGGAAATGTCGGAAGCGTCCAGGACCGTGCGGCTGATGCGTTGCGACTCAGGCACGTCTGGAGTTTGCGCTGCACTCTGGGCAGGGCTCATCGCTACCGTTCCTCCTTTCCCGCCTCTCTGGACGGGTCTTTAAAGGACGTTCGGACCGCTTGACATGGTATCGGATGTGACACGCCGTCTTGACGCTGGCCTCTCACCCGGAATATTGTTACTCTGTGTAATCGAGGGGGGTTTCACCGACCGGGCCGTTCCGGCGTCCCGGACTTGACGAAACTAGTCGGAGGGAAGAACCAGCGTGCCGAGCGAATACGCGAAGACACTGGGTGGCAAGCTACGTGCCATCCGCCAGCAGCAAGGACTCTCGCTGCATGGCGTGGAAGAGAAGTCAAAGGGTCGCTGGAAGGCGGTCGTCGTCGGCTCTTACGAGCGCGGCGATCGAGCCGTCACGGTCCAGAAGCTCGCGGAGCTCGCCGATTTCTACGGCGTGCCCATCCGTGAACTGCTGCCCGGTTCCGCCAGCGCGGCTGCCGCGGCTGCCGCACCGCCCAGGTTGATCCTCGACCTGGAGGCCCTACAACACCTCGACGCGAGCGAGGCCGGTCCGCTGACGCGGTACGCGGCCACGATCCAGGCTCAGCGCGGGGACTACAACGGAAAGGTGCTGTCGATCCGTCAGGACGACATGCGCACGCTCGCCGTGATCTACGACGAGTCGCCGACGACGCTGACCGAGCGCTTCATCTCCTGGGGAGTCCTGAACCCCGAGGCGAAGGGTGACGTCGAGGAGTCCGAGGCAGCCGGCGCCTGACGGCTCCGGAGGAGGCAGCAGAGACGGTCGGGGCTCGTAGCAGCTGGCCCGCGGCCGCCCGCCTCACTCGACACAACGCAGCACTGACACAACAGAGCACCAACTGAACAGAGCACCACAAGCGGCAGGTACCACCTCACCAGCCGCACCAGGCCGGGGCCCGTGCCCCGCGCCGAACACCACGGGGTCGCAGAGCCGGCCCGGGACCGTACCGAGACGGTCACCGGGCCTTGATCATCAAGAACCACGATCATCAACAACTACGAGAGGGCTCGCCCCCCTCGCACTCTGCTCAGACGCCCAGAGTGGGTTTCAACTGCAGCAATCTCGCCAGCAGGCCGTTGACGAACGCCGGCGACTCGTCGGTCGACAGGTCCCGCGCCATCGCGACCGCCTCGCTCACCGCCACCACGTCCGGCACCTGGTCGTCGAACAACATCTCGTAGGTCCCGATCCGCAGGATATTGCGGTCGACCGCGGGCATCCGGTCCAGGGACCAGCCCACCGAGTGCGTCTCCAGCAGGTCGTCGATCACGTCGATGTGCTTGGCGACACCCTCCACCAGCGCCACGGTGAACTCGTTCACCGGCGGGTCGTTGTCGGCCACGCGGTCGGCCAGGGTACCGCCGACCGGCAGTCCCCTGACCTCCGACTCGAACAGCACGTCGAGTGCGCGCTTGCGGGCCTTGCTGCGGGCAGACATGTTCTGTTGTCAGCTCTCTACGGGTTCAGGAGGTGACGCGACCGAGGTAGTCACCCGTACGGGTGTCGACCTTGACCTTCTCGCCCGTGGTCAGGAACAGCGGGACCTGGATGTCGTAGCCGGTCTCCAGCTTGGCCGGCTTGGTGCCACCGCTGGAGCGGTCACCCTGCAGACCCGGCTCGGTGTACTCGACCGTGAGCTCGACCGAGGCCGGGAGCTCGACGTACAGCGGGAGGTCGTCGTGCACGGCGACGATCGCGTCCTGGTTCTCGAGCAGGAAGTGGACGGAGTCACCGACCACCTCGGGCTGCAGGTTGAGCTGCTCGTACGTCGACTTGTCCATGAACACGTACGCCGAGCCGTCGTTGTACAGGTACGTCATGTCCCGCTTGTCGACCGTGGCCACCTCGACCTTGACGTCGGCGTTGAACGTCTTGTCGACCACCTTGCCGGACAGCACGTTCTTCAGCTTCGTCCGGACGATGGCGCCGCCCTTGCCCGGCTTGTGATGCTGGAACCACACGACGGACCACAGCTGCCCGTCCAGGTCGAGCACCATGCCGTTCTTGAGGTCGTTCGTCGTTGCCACGTGGGTATGCCCTTCGAAAATCGATCAGCGGTAACACGGAATTGTAGCGGTCAGCACCGGTTTCCTCCGATTCGTCGTTCCGGCGGGCCCCTGGGCCGTTACGCTGGCAACACCAGAGACGACGGAGGGGGAACCGATGTCCACGTTCGCGATCTTCGTGATCATCATGATCGTGCTCAGCGTGGTCGGGAAACTGCGTCAGCAGTCGGCGAAGTCCAGCGGTAAGCCGAACCCCCGCGTCCAGCAGGTGATCGACAAGATCCAGGCCCAGGTGCAGCAGAACGGTGGGCCGCCGCTCGACCTCGGGCCGAAGTACGCGCAGTACGCCCAGCCCCCGGCTCAGCGCGGCCAGCAGCAGCTCTCCGCCACCGCGCCGACCAGCCAGCAGGTCGCTGCGACCCTCCAGCAGGTGCTGACGGCCGGACGCCAGCCGCGGCGCCTGGACGAGCGGATGCCACCCGGCCAGTCGGTCCCGATGCAGTACCAGCCGGCCCAGGTGCCCTACCAGGCGCAGTACCCACCGCCTGTCCCTTGGCTGCCGTCGAACCAGCCGCCGCAGCACCGCCCGCCGCAGAACAATCTGCCCGCGCCGAACCAGGATCTGGACACCCGGGTGCGCCAGCTGATGAACGCCAAGAACGAGGTCGGCGCGATCCGGCTGCTGTGCGACGAGCGGGACCTGGGCATCCTCGAAGCGCAGAAGTACGCCCGCGCCCTGATCACCCCGGCAGGCACCAAGACCACCGCGGCAGGCGATTCGGAACCCGACGAGGACGACAACCGGTACGTCGGTTCGGCTGCGTTCGCCGAGTCGATCTTCGACCTGGACCGGGACGAGGACGTCTGGGCCAGCGGCTGGGTCGACACCCCAGAACCCGAGGACCGCACCGACATCGACGAGCTCTGGCAGA
>NZ_JBFAXQ010000052.1:0-17824 GCF_040680855.1 Kribbella sp. NPDC051952 | reverse complement strand
CTCGTGGCCGGCCTGCTCGGACAGGAACCAGCGGTGCTCGAGCACCTCGTGGAAGACCTCGGCGGGCTCGAGCTTGCGCTTCAGGTCGCGGGGGACCGAGCGGACGACGGGTTCGAAGACCTCGGTCAGCCACTGGTGGGCGACGATCTCCTCGTCCTCGTTCTGCTGGTCGGTGGCCGCGGCGAACGAGTCGAGGTCGTTGAGCAGCCGGCGGGCCTGGTTCTCCTCGACGTCCAGGCCGGTCAGCCGCAGCAGCCGGCGGGAGTGGTGGCCGGCGTCCACGACCTTCGGCTGGATCCGGACCTGGCTGCCGTCCCAGTCGGTGATGATGTCGATCTCGGCGACGTCGAAGCCGAGCTCGTTCAGCCGCCGGATCCGCGAGTCCAGCCGGTGTATCTCGTCGGTGGCGAACTCCTCGGGGGCGGTCAGCTCGGCCCACAGCGCGTCGTACCGGTCGTTGATCGACTGGACCGTCTCCTGCGGGTCGATGTCCGGGTCGAGCAGGCCGCCCTCCTGCAGGTCGAGCAGCTCGCCGAACAGGTTGATCTCGGCGGTGTAGAGGTCGTGCGCGCGCTGCCCGTCGGAGATGTCCTGGTGCAGCTCGCCGGTCTCGGCATCCACCAGGTACGCCGCGAACGCGCCGGCATCGCGTCGGAACAGCGTGTTCGACAGCGAGCAGTCACCCCAGAAGAACCCAAGCAGGTGCAGCCGGACGATCAACGCGACCAGGGCGTCGATCAGCCGGTTGACCGTGTCCGGCCGGAGCGTGCTGGAGAACAGCGCCCGGTACGGCAGCGAGAACTGCAGGTGCCGGGTGATCAGGATCGAGTCGATCGGCTCGCCGTTGCGGTCCAGCCGGTCGGTGATCACGCCGACGGGTTCGACCGAGGGGGACTCCAGCCGCTCGAGGTCGCGCAGCAGCCGGTACTCGTGCATGGCGAGGTGCTCGAGCACCTCCTTGATCGCGTACACAGTGCCGTTGACCCGGACGAACCGGACCACGTGCCGCGAGATACCGCGCGGCAGCGCGACCAGCTGGTCCTCGGGCCAGTCCTCCAGCGGCACATCCCACGGAAGCGACAGCAGACCGGTGTCCGGGCGGGTGGCGACGAATCGGGGCACGAACACCAGTCTTGCAGGAATCCTGAGACTTCAGCGACGTACGCAAATGGTTGCAAATTCTTGCGTGAACAGGCGTAGAGTTTGCGTCATGACGCGACGACTTGCTGAGGTGGCCAAGAAGGTCGGGGTCAGTGAGGCCACGGTGAGCCGGGTGCTGAACGGCAAGCCCGGGGTGTCCGAGGCGACCCGTGAAGCGGTGCTCACCGCGCTCGACGTACTTGGGTACGAACGTCCCACGCAGCTGCGCGGTGATCGCGCGCGGCTGGTCGGACTGGTGCTGCCGGAGTTGCAGAACCCGATCTTCCCGGCGTTCGCCGAGGTGGTGGGTGGTGCGCTGGCGCAGCAAGGTTTCACGTCCTTGCTCTGCACCCGGACGGTCGGTGGGGTGTCCGAGGCCGACTACGTGGACCTGCTCCTGCAGCAGCAGGTGTCCGGGGTGGTGTTCGCCGGCGGGTTCTACGCACAGGCGGATGCGCCGCATCAGCACTACGAGCTGATCCAGGAGCGGAAGCTGCCGACCGTACTGGTGAACGCGGCGGTCGATCATCTCGGCTTCCCGCAGGTGTCGTCGGACGACGTCGTCGCCGCGGAGATGGCGATCGGTCACCTCCGCGCCCTCGGTCACCGCCGGATCGGGATGGTGCTCGGGCCGCGCGACCACATCCCGTCGCGGCGCAAGCTGGACGCGTTCCTGGCCTCGGAGGAGGCGGATCCGGACCTCGTCGAGCACACCATGTTCTCGCTCGAGGGTGGACACGCGGCCGCCACCCGGCTGGTCAAGAACGGCGTCACCGGCATCGTCTGCGCCAGCGACATCCTCGCCCTCGGTGCGATCCGGGCGGTTCGCCGGGCCGGCCTGTCGGTCCCGGACGAGGTCTCGGTGATCGGGTACGACGACTCCGCGATGATGAACTGCACCGACCCGCCTCTCACCACCGTCCGCCAGCCCATCGACGCCATGGGCCGGGCCGCCGTGGACATGCTGGTCGCCCTGATCGAGCGCGCCGCCGTCCCCGCCGACGAACTCCTCTTCGAGCCCGAACTCGTCGTCCGAGCCTCCACCGCCCGCGCCCGCATCTGACCCCCGCCCCGCCCCCGCCCACCGGCCCCTGCCCTCCGGCCCCAGCCCCCGCCCCGCCAGCCCCCGCCCTCCGGCCCTAGCCCCCGCCTTCCGGCTCCGCAGCGCCTGCGCAACACGAGCGGATATCCCCTCGGCGTGTGGGTTCTCCCCTGGCACACCAGCAGAGAACCCACATCTCGAGGGGATATCCGCTCGTGTGTTGGGCGGGTGGGGAGGTGATCGGCGGTGGTGAGGAGGCCTGGTGTGATCCGTGCGTACGGCGACCTCCCCATTGAAAGTCACGATTTTGCAATCCTCAATCCAACTATTGCGCTCGACTGTCGGGTTGCCTACGGTGTGCGCAAGGTTCAAGGGAGAGGGTGGATCGATGAGGACAACGCGCCGCGGGCTCAGCCTGGTGCTGGTGATGGGACTCGGGCTGGTGGCCGCGTCCTGCGGATCGGGGGACGAGACCAAACCGGCCGCCGAAGGATCGGCGGACGGGCCGGTGACGATCACGGTGGGCTGTCAGCCGCCGAAGAGCAACCCGAAGGAACGGACAGCGTGGGACGCGGATGTGGCGGCTTTCCAGAAGCTGCACCCGAACATCACGATCCAGAGCAAGGACGCGTTCCCGTGCATCAACCCGGACACGTTCCAGGCCAAGCTGGCCGGCGGGTCACAGGAGGACGTCTTCTACGTCTACTACACCGACGTCCAGAAGATCATCAAGGCCAAGCAGGCCGCCGACATCAGCCAGTACGTCGGTGACGTCAAGGCGGTCAAGGATCTGCGGCCCGACGTGATGGGCGTGTTCAAGGACGGCGACAAGAGCTACGGCCTGCCGCGCAACAACTACAACATGGGCCTGGTCTACAACCGCAAGCTCTTCACCCAGGCCGGCCTGAACCCGGACAGCCCGCCGAAGACGTGGTCCGAGGTGCAGGAGGCCGCGAAGAAGATCGCGGCGCTCGGCGCCGGGTACGTCGGGTACGGCGAGTACTCCGCGGGCAACACGGGTGGGTGGCACTTCGCCGCCTCGCTCTACGCCCGGGGTGGGTCGATGGTCAGCGACGACGGCAAGACCGCCGCGTTCAACAGTGCCGAGGGCAAGGCGGTGCTGGAGAACCTGAAGAAGATGCGCTGGGACGACAACTCGATGGGCAGCAAGCAGCTCCTCCAGTGGGAGGACCTGATGCGGATGATGGGTGGCGGCAAGCTCGGCATGATGATCGGTGCGCCCGATGTCGTGCAGTCGGTGAACAACGACTTCCAGGGCAAGTTCGAGGACTACGGCGTGACCGCCGTACCGGAGTCCGAGGGGAAGGCGTCGCTGAGTGGTGGCGACGGCTACATGTTCAACCCGAAGGCGACGCCGGAGAAGATCAAGGCCGGGCTGGCCTGGCTCGAGTTCCACGAGCTGACGCCGGCACAGGGCCAGTTCAACTACGCCCGCTCGAAGGAGCAGGGCCGGCCGGTCGGCCTGCCGATCCCGGACCTGTACGGCGACTCCGCGCCCGGTAAAGAGATCGTTGCCCTTCGCAAGCAGTACGCGACGGTCCCGGTCGACCACTTCACGCCGTACGTCGACGCGCAGTCGAGCATCACCAACAAGCTCGAACCGCCGAAGGCCCAGGAGCTGTACGCCGTCCTGGACGTCGCGATGTCCGCGGTCCTGACCCGCAAGGACGCCGACATCGACAAACTCCTCAGCGACGCGGAATCCAAGGCCAACAAGATCCTCGCTAAGAACACGTGATGGCTGTAACTGAACAGCAGGTACGCCGCCCCCGGTCGATGGGGGCGGCGGACCCGCGACCAGACGAGGACCACCGCGGTGCGCTGCGGCGGGCGTTCGGCCGCAACCTCACGGCGTACGGATTTCTCTGTGGTGCACTGATCTGTTTTGCGTTGTTCTCCTGGTATCCGATGGTGCGTGAGGTCGTCCTCAGCTTCCAGGAGAACAACTTCGTGGATCCGGGGAAGTGGGTCGGGTTCGACAACTTCCGGACGGTGATCGAGGACCCGGCGTTCCGGTCCGCCTGGTTGAACACGGCGGCGTTCAGTGCGCTGGCGCTGGTGATCGGGTACGCCGTCCCGTTCGTGCTGGCCGTCGTACTCAACGAGCTGAAGCACGCGAAGGCGTACCTCAGGTTCGTGGTCTACCTCCCGGTGATGCTCCCGCCGGCGGTCGCCGTACTGCTGTTCAAGTGGTTCTACGACCCGGGCTCGGGTCTCTTCAACCAGATCCTCGACGTGTTCCATATCCCGCCGTTGAGTTGGCTGGACTCCACGAGTACGGCGCTGGTGAGCCTCGTGCTCGTGTCGACCTGGATGAACCTCGGCACCGGCACTCTCATCTACCTCGCCGCGCTCCAGAGCATCCCCGGCGATCTCTACGAGTCGGCCGAGCTCGACGGGGCCGGTCTGTTCCGGCGGGTCTGGCATGTGACGATCCCGCAGACCAAGCTGATCCTGCTGGTGATGCTGCTCCTGCAGATCGTCGCGACCATGCAGGTGTTCATCGAGCCGTACCTGCTCACCGGTGGTGGCCCGGAGAACGCGACCGTCACGGTCGCCTACCTGATGTACCAGTACGCCTTCAACTTCGGCGACTTCGGTGGTGGTAGCGCGCTCGGCCTGATGCTGATGGTCGTACTGCTGGTGTTCTCCACGATCTACCTGCGCGTGTCCCGCGAGGAGGATGCCCGATGAGAACCCTCGTCTCACCCCTCACGCTGCGGACCCCGATGGGCCGGGTGATCTACTGGACGATCCTCGTCGTCGTGGTGGTCGGATTCACCGGTGCCTTCGTGTTCCCGCTGTACTGGATGGTGACCGGCGCGCTCAAGTCACCCGACGAGCTGGCACAGATCCCGCCGAGCTTCTTCCCGAAGGACTACGACTTCGGCGTCTACAAGGATGCGTGGGAACAGCTCCAACTTGGCGTCTTTCTGAAGAACACCGCCTTGTACGCCGGGGGCGGGTGGCTGTTCACACTCGCGGTCGACGTGACTGCGGCGTACGCGTTGTCGAAGCTGCGGCCGTTCTTCGGGAAGCTGATCCTCGGCGCGATGCTCGCGACGTTGATGATCCCGCCGATGGTGCTGCTGCTGCCGACGTACCTGGTGGCGAAGGATCTGCCGATCTTCCACTGGAGTCTGCTGAACACGCCGTGGGCGATTTGGTTGCCGGCGGCAGCCAACGGGTTCTTCGTGTTCCTGCTCAAGCGGTTCTTCGACTCGATCCCGCGGGAGTTGCTCGAGGCGGCGGAGATCGATGGCGCGTCGCCGCTGCGGATCCTGTGGTCGATCGTCCTGCCGGTGTCGCGGCCGATCCTCGGCGTGGTGTCGATCCTGTCCGTGGTGACGGTGTGGAAGGACTTCGTCTGGCCGCTGCTGGTGCTGCCGGAGACCGACAAGATGTCGATCAGTGTCGGCATCGCGTCGCTGTCCGCGCAGATGCCGCAGAACGTGCTGATCGCGTCGCTGGTGATCGCGAGTCTGCCCACAATCCTTGTTTTCTTCGTGTTCCAGAGAAGCATCATGGCGGGCCTCACAGCCGGAAGTCTGAAAGGTTAAGGAGAATCGATGGCCGACGAATGGTGGCGGGGAGCTGCTATCTACCAGGTCTATCTGCGGAGCTTTGCCGATGGCGACGGTGATGGGATCGGGGATCTGGCCGGGCTGCGGGAGCGGTTGCCGTATCTGGCCGAGCTCGGGGTGGACGCGATCTGGCTGAACCCGTGGTATCCGTCGCCGATGGCCGACGGTGGGTACGACGTGGCCGACTACCGCGCGATCGACCCGGCGTTCGGCACCCTGGCCGAGGCCGAGGCGTACATCGCGGAGGCGCACGCGCTGAACATCCGCACGATCATCGACATCGTCCCGAACCACGGCTCCGACCAGCAGGACTGGTTCGTCCAGGCCCTGCAGGCCGGCCCCGGCTCACCCGAACGGGACCGCTTCCTCTTCAGGCCCGGCCGTGGTGATCAACCACCGAACGACTGGCAGTCGATCTTCAACGGACCCGCCTGGACCCAGGTCGAGGACGGCGAGTGGTACCTGCACCTGTTCGCCCCCGAGCAGCCCGACTTCAACTGGCGTAACCCAGAGGTGGTCGAGGAGTTCCACGACATCCTGCGGTTCTGGCTGGACCGTGGCGTCGACGGGATCCGCATCGACAGTGCCGCCGTACTGTTCAAGGACCTGGACAGCGTGGAGGAGTCGTACACCGACCACGACGAGGTGCACGAGGTCTACCGCGGTTGGCGGCAGATCACCGATTCGTACGACGGACGCTTCCTCGTCGGCGAGATGTGGATGCCGGACCAGGAACGGTTCGCGCTGTACCTGCGGCCGGACGAGATGCACACCGCCTTCAACTTCGACTTCCTCTCCCGCCCGTGGGAAGCCGACGAGTTGAAGGCGTCCATCGACCTGACCCTGTCGACGCACGTCCCGATCGGCGCCCCGCCGACCTGGGTGCTGTCGAACCACGACGTCACCCGCCCGGTGACGAAGTACGGTCGCCCGGACACGTCGTTCTCACACCAGGACCGTAAGCACGGCATGCACACCGACCTTGTCCTCGGCGAACGCCGGGCCCGGGCCGCCGCCCTGCTCGCGATGGCACTCCCCGGCGGTCTGTACGTCTACCAGGGCGAGGAGCTCGGCCTCCCGGAGGTCGAGGACCTTCCCGACGACCTGCGCCAGGATCCGATCTTCACCCGGTCGGGAGGCACCGACCGCGGCCGTGATGGTTGCCGGGTGCCCCTACCGTGGTCCGGCAAGGAGCCACCGTTCGGCTTCAACACCGGCACGGGTACGCCGTGGTTGCCCCAACCGGCCGACTGGAAGAACCTCACCGCCGAGTCCCAGTCCGACGACCAGAACTCGATGCTCACGCTGTACCGGACCGGCCTGAGACTCCGCCGTACCTATCTCGGCGACGGAACTCTGACCTGGCTCGACTCCCAGCCGGGTGTTCTCGCGTTCAGGCGGAACAACCTGACCTGCATCACCAACCTGACCCCGGAGTCCGTCGAACTGCCGCCGCACGAGGAGGTGCTGTTGACCAGCACCCCACTCGACGACGGCAGCCTCGCGAGCGACAGCACAGCCTGGATCAGGTGAGGGCGCGGAAGCGCCGTAGCCGCAGGCTGTTCGAGACGACGAAGACGGAGCTGAAGGCCATCGCCGCGCCGGCCAGCATGGGATTGAGCAGGCCGGCGGCGGCCAATGGCAGCGCAGCCACGTTGTAGGCGAAGGCCCAGAACAGGTTGCCCTTGATCGTGCGGAGCGTCCGGCGGGACAGCCGGATGGCGTCCGCGGCGGCGCGCAGGTCGCCGCGGACCAGCGTGAGGTCACTTGCCTCGATCGCCACGTCGGTCCCGGTGCCCATGCTCAGGCCGAGGTCGGCCTGGGCCAGGGCGGCCGCGTCATTGACACCGTCGCCGACCATCGCGACCACGCGCCCTTCGTCCTGCAGCTTCTTGATCGCATCGACCTTGCCGGCCGGCAGAACCTCGGCGATCACCTCGTCGATGCCAACCTCGCCGGCAACCTTCAAAGCAACAGCTTCGTTGTCCCCGGTCAGCAGCACCGGCCGCAGACCCAACTCACGCAGCTGACGGATGGCCTCGACGGACGTCGGCTTGACCGTGTCCGCGACGACCAGCACAGCCCGCGCTTGTCCGTCCCAACCGACGGCAACCGCCGTACTGCCCTCGGCCTCGGCATGCTCCTTCGCGTGCGCGAGCTCCTCCGGCAGGTGCTGGCTCCACTCCTCCAGCAACCGCGTCCGGCCGACCAGTACGGCGTGACCGTCGACGATCCCCTGCACCCCAAGGCCTTCCACGTTCCCGAAGTCCTCGACCTCAGGCAGTCGACCGACCTCCGAAGTCGCGGCCCGGGCGACCGCCTGCGCGATCGGGTGCTCGCTCGAGTCCTCCAACGCCCCGGCCAGCCGCAGCACCGAAGCCCGGTCCTGCCCAGGAGCCAGCAGTACGTCGACCAACTCCATCCGGCCCGTGGTCACAGTCCCCGTCTTGTCGAGTACGACGGTGTCGACCCGGCGCGTGGACTCCAGCACCTCCGGCCCCTTGATCAGGATGCCCAACTGCGCACCCCGCCCGGTGCCGACCATCAACGCGGTCGGCGTGGCCAGCCCCAGCGCACAAGGGCAGGCGATAATCAGTACGGCGACAGCCGCAGTGAACGCGATCTCCACCGGCGAACCGTTGCCGAGCCAGAAGCCCAGGGTGACAAGGGCCAGCCCGATCACGATCGGCACGAAGAACCCCGACACCCGGTCGGCCAGCCGTTGAACCTCGGCCTTCCCGTTCTGCGCGTCCTCGACCAGCCGGGCCATCTGGGACAACTGCGTATCCGCACCGACCCGGGTCGCCCGAACGATGAGTCGACCGCCGGCGTTCACGGTCGCGCCGACGACCGCGTCACCCGGACCGACCTCGACCGGGACGGACTCGCCGGTCAGCATCGACGCGTCGATCGCGCTGCTGCCCGTCACGATCACACCGTCGGTCGCGATCTTCTCGCCCGGCCGAACCACGAACTCCTCGTCCACGACCAGCTGGTCGGCCGGGATCCGGGTCTCGGACCCGTTCCGCAGTACGGCGACATCCTTGGCGCCCAGCTCCAGCAGGGCCCGCAGTGCGGCACCTGACCGGCGCTTGGCGCGAGCCTCGAAGTAGCGGCCGGCCAGGATGAAGACGGTGACGGCGGTCGCCACCTCGAGGTAGATCTCCTCCGCGCCGGTGCCGCGGGACGGGATCAGCGTGAACGGCATCTTCATGCCCGGCGTGCCCGCATCACCGAGGAACAATGCGTAGAGCGACCACAGGAACGAGCTCACGATGCCCAGCGAGATCAATGTGTCCATCGTGGTGGCCGCGTGCCGCAGGTTCGTCCAGGCGGCCTTGTGGAACGGCCAGGCCGCCCAGGTCACCACCGGGAAAGCCAGCGTCAGCGACGCCCACTGCCAGAAGTCGAACTGCAGCGCCGGGATCATCCCGAACGCGACCACCGGGACAGTCAGCACGATGCTCGCGATCAGCCGCTCCCGCAGGGGCTTCAGCTCATCCAGCTCTTCGGGAACCTCGGCGACGGCCGGCGACGGGAGTGCGGCGGTGTAGCCGGTCTTCTCGACGGTTGCGACCAGGTCGTCGGTGGTGATGTCGCCCGCATAGGTGACCTTGGCCTTTTCGGTGGCGTAGTTGACGGTGGCCGTCACTCCGTCCATCCGGTTCAGCTTCTTCTCCACGCGGGCAGCGCAGGAAGCACATGTCATGCCGCCGATGATGAGTTCGACGGAACTCTCAGTGGCCATGGGGAGTCGTCTCCTCACTCGGTAGGGCGGTCGGCGGGACGATCGTGGTTCCGTCGGAGTCCACGTGGACCGTGAACTCGGCGGTGTGCACCGCACCCGCGTGCTGGAAGTCCAGGAACAGGCTGTAGGTGCCGGCGGTCGGGAACGTCGTCCCGAAGGTGATCGCCGGTCCGCCCTTCGTCCCGGGGTCGGCGTGCTGGGCCGGGTGGTTGTGCAGGTAGGCGAGATCGCCGCTGCGCAACGAGACCAGGTGTCCGAAGGCGCCGAGGTACGGCTCCAGGTCGGTCACCGGCTTGCCGCCGCGGTTGACCCGGAACGTCAGCTCGGATTCCTTCCCGGCGACCGGGTTGCCTTCGAGCGTCACGTCGTACCCGTGGAAGCTGTAGATGCTCGCGGGGTCGGCCAGGGGGACCGGGATGTAGAGGCCGGACACGTTCACGTCGGTGCCGAGCGTGATGTTCCGATCGAGGCCGGCGGGCTGGAAGTCGGCGTACAGACGCCAGGTCCCACCGGCTGTAAAGGTGAACGGAATGCTCCACGTCCCACTCGCGTCCCGCGTCGGGTGCACGTGGTGGAACCCGGACAGGTCCCGCCGTACGACGATCAGGTGCAGGTCCTTCTCGTGGGTCTTGGTGTACTGCGTGACCGGCTTGCCGTCGGGTCCCTGGATCGTGAACCGCAACTCGGTCTTGGCGCCGGACCGGAAGAACGTCGTCGCCGGGCTGAGCGTGTAGCCGGCGTCGGAGACCGCGAGACCGGGCAGCTGCCCACTCGCGTCGTGCTTCATCTCGCCCATCCCCATCTCGTCTTGGCCATGCGCCGGAGCGGTGGCGGGCTCGGCCGCCGCGATCGGGTCGACCGCGGAGCCGAGGCCGTACGCCGCCGCGAAGGCGAGCACGAGCGCACCGGCGAACGCGCCGAGCCGGAGCGCGGCGGCCCGGTTCACGACGCCGCCAGTTCGTATCCCGCCTCGTCGACGGCGTCGCGTACGGCGGACTCGTCGAGAGCGGATGCACTGGTCACGTGCACGGCGGAGGTGCCGCCGGCGTTCAGGTCGATGATCACGTCGGTGACACCGGAGAGCTTGGTCAGCTCCTCGGTCACGGCCGACGTGCAGTGCGCGCAGGTCATGCCGGCGACGGAGTACGTGGTGGTGGTCATATCGATGCTCCTTGGAAGATGTCTTCAGCTGCGAACCAGGCGGGCGATCGCGTCGGAGGCCTCGCGAACCTTCTCCTCGGCCTCGGCGCCACCCTTCTGCGCGGCCTCGACCACGCAGTGCGAGAGGTGCTCGTCGAGCAACTCCAGCGAGAACGACTGCAGTGCCTTGGTGGCGGCCGACACCTGGGTCAGGATGTCGATGCAGTACTTGTCCTCCTCGACCATCCGCTGCAGACCGCGGATCTGGCCCTCGATCCGCCGCAGCCGCTTCAGGTGGCTGGCCTTCTCAGCGGTGTACCCGTGCACGTGGTCGTCGGTCATTTCGAGCTCCTCAGCTACCCCTCGGGGGTATTGTCGACAGCATGAAAGTACCCCCTCCGGGTATCGAGTGCAAGTCCTGCGACGATACCTAGAGGGGGTATTTGGGGAATGTGATCAGAGTCCCAGTTCGGTGAGCCCGGGGTGGTCGTCCGGACGCGGGCCCGGCGCGTCCCAGTGGAAGAGGCGGTCGGAGTCGGCGATCACCTGGTCGTTGATGCTGGCGCGTCGTACCCGCATCAGCCCGTTCTCGTCGAACTCCCAGTTCTCGTTGCCGTGCGAGCGGTACCACTGGCCGGCCGCGTCGTGGCACTCGTACACGAACCGCACGGCGATGCGATCGCCGGTGAACGCCCACAGCTCCTTGATCAGCCGGTAGTCCAGCTCGCGCGCCCACTTCTGGGTCAGGAACTCGACCACCTCGGCGCGGCCGGTGACGAAGACGTCCCGGTTCCGCCAGTACGTGTCCGGCGTGTAGGCCAGCGAGACCGCCTCCGGGTTCTGGTTGTTCCAGGCGTTCTCCGCGGCGCGGACCTTCTGGATCGCCGTCTCCCGGGTGAACGGGGGCAGTGGCGGGCGTGTGTTCACAACCAGCTCCTTCGGATTGCTGACGATATTCGTTCAATCTTGGACCGGCTACCCCGGAAATGCGATCAGGCAACAAACCTGTCACCCTGTGCGTCTGCTCACTGACGAGAGGGGGCGCTGATGCCGGAAGCGGCCATCAGTACGCGCGGACTCCGCAAGACGTACCGAACCCGCCGAGGCCGGAAGGTCGTCGCGGTCCAAGGGCTCGACATGGAGGTCCCGGCCGGGGGAGTGCACGGATTCCTCGGGCCGAACGGGTCCGGCAAGACCACCTCGATCCGGATGCTGCTCGGTCTGGTCCGGGCCGACGCCGGGACGATGACGGTGTTCGGGAAGCCGGTGCCGGCCCAACTGCCGGAGGTGGTCGGCCGGGTCGGCGCGATCGTCGAGTCGCCGAAGTTCTTCCCCGCGTTCACCGGCCGGAAGAACCTCGAGCTGCTGGCCGAGGCGATCGGCGCGCCACGGACGCGAGTGGGTGAGGTGCTCGAGCAGGCCTCCCTCGGCGAGCGTGGTGACGACCGGTTCCGTGCGTACTCGCTCGGGATGAAGCAGCGGCTGGCGATCGCGGCCACGCTGCTGAAGGACCCGGACCTGCTGATCTTCGACGAGCCGACCAACGGCCTCGACCCGGCCGGTATCCGGGAGATCCGCGAGACCATGCGGTCGCTGGGTGACGAGGGCAAGACCGTCCTGGTCAGCAGCCACATCCTGGCCGAGGTCGAGCAGGTCGCCGACACGGTCTCGATCATCGGCCACGGCCGCCTGCTTGCCTCCGGCCCGGTCGGCGACGTGATCGGCGGCGGTACGTCGACCACCGTGAAGGTTGCGGTGGACAACCATGAGGCCGCGACCCGGATCCTGACCGCCGCCGGGATGACGGTGCGGGCCGATGGCAACTACCTGCTCGTGGACGGTGCCGAGCACCCCGCTGACGTGACCCGCCGCCTCGCCCACCAGGAGTTGTACGTGTCCGAGCTGGTCCCGGTCCGGGCCGACCTCGAGTCGGTCTTCCTCGAACTGACGGCCGGGGAGACGATCTGATGCTGCGTCTCACCAAGGTCGAGCTGCGCCGGCTCTTCGCCCGCCGGATGATCAAGGTCGGTGTGTCCGGCCTGTTCCTGATCACGGCGCTGCTCATGTTCGCCACCTGGCTGGAGGCGCGGCCGGCGTCGGAGTCGGAGCAGCGTGCGGCCCAGCAGCAGTACGAGTTCGCGCACCGGGAATGGGTGAGCAACCACGTCACGAACGAGGCCCAGTGCAAGGCGGACTGGGTCAAGCAGCCTGACCCGAAGCCCAAAGTGGAGGATATGTGCGCCTATCCTGAGCCGAAGCTGGAGGAGTTCGGACGGCCGCAGCAGGTCTATGCCGAGGTGATGCCCCAGCAGCTGCTCGGTCTGTCGTACCTGCTGCTGTTCGCTGCGTTCGTACTGGGCGCGAGCTTCCTCGCCGCCGAGTTCAGTACGGGTGCCATCGGCAACTGGCTGACCTTCGAACCACGTCGGCTCCGGGTGTACGGCAGCAAGCTGTTGGCGGCCGCGATCGGTCTGTTGCCGGTGGCGCTGGTGGTCTTCACAGTGGCGATGCTTGGCAGCTACCTGATCATCGACCAGCTCGGCAACACCGCCACGACGACCGGCAAGGTGTGGGGCGATCTCGCCGCGACCGCCGGCCGGGCGGTCGTGCTGACCGCTCTTGGTGCGGCGCTGGGCGGCGTCGCCGGGTTGCTGCTGCGGCACACCGCGGCCGCGCTCGGGGTGGCGATGGGGTACCTGGTGCTCGTCGAGGCGATCTTCGGCAACCTGCTCGTCAAGGTGCAGCCGTGGCTGATCAAGCTGAACTTCGACGCGTTCGTGCGGCACGACACGACGTACTACGTCAATCAGTGCGCGTCGAGCAGCGACGGCGGATACCTGTGCAACAGCATCGAGAAGACGCTCACCTTCGAGCACGGCGCCTGGTACCTGGGCATCCTCGCCGTCGTCCTGCTCCTACTCGGCGGCGCTGTGTTCCACCGCCGGGACGTTAGCTGAGCGTCGCCGTCGCCAGCCCCAGCCGAACAGCACGATCCCGAGGGTGAGCAGGGCAGAGGCTGCGCCGATCGCAAGACCGCGGCGCAGCCCTGGCGGCGTGAACGTGCAGTCGATCCGGTCCGCGTTCTCGGTCAGGGGTACGGCGATCAGACCGCCGTAATCGCGTGGGGTCCGCGCCTTCCCGTCCCCGGCCGAACACTTCCAGCCGTCCACCTTCGGCGCTGCGACCACGGCGTACCCGGTGCTGCCCTTCGGGAGGGTCGCGCTGATCGAGTGGCCGCCGACCTCCACGTCGGTCGCTCCGCTCGCCGTGAGCCGCCGGATCGTCCTCGCGAGCGCTTGTTGATCGAGGCAACCGATCGCTCCGGTCGGCGGGATGCCCTGCGGAGCCTCGCCGAAGTTGATCTCCATCAGCACGACGCCGTCCTTGGGTACGACCCCCAGCTGAACCATCGCGCTGCTCGTGTTGATCCCCGGCCGGCGGGTCGCGGACAGCTCCCGCCACTCACCTCCGGTCAGCCGCACCCGGCCGCCCACGCGGCGCATGTACAGGAACGCGATCGACCCGGGCGCGCACTTGGAGACCAGCTTCACGTCGCCGGTCTCGAAGCGCGTGCCCTTGTACTCCGGCACCTCGTACACGTCGGTCCCGAGCAGCCGGTCCTGCGCGTCGTACGGATTGGATGCGGCCGTCGCGCCGAGGCGACGCCGGACGGTGACCAGCGGCGGGACGTTGAATTTCGTGACCTTCGGGCCACCAGGACCGGGCTCCAGGTGCGCCCCGATCGAGAAGATCGCGTCGGTCACCGGGTTGTCCAGGTCGTGCGACGCGCGGCCGTACCCGGCCCAGCCGAAGCCGAGCCCGGTCAGCGTCTCGTTCAGGGACTTCGGGAGCAGGCTGCTGTAGAACCCGGCGCCCTGACCGCCGAGCAGCATCGGATCGTTCGGCGTCACCGACGTACCCGGGTCGGCCCGGTACCGCGGCCAGCCGCCGGCGTCCCGGATCGTGTTGGCGCGTTGGGTTTGTTTGTCGTCCCATGGTGCCGCCGACGCGCCGAGCACCTTCGCCCGCTGCTCGTCGGTGACCACCGCGGTCCACGTGGTCTCGACCGCGACGACGACCATCAGGATCCCGAAGGCCACCGCAACCGGCCATCTGGCCCGCCGGACCTTCGGGATTCTCCGGATCCCCCAAATGGTGCCGAAGACAACCAAAGTCACGGCCCCGGATCCGATCAGCACGCTCATCCAGTGCTCGGTGAGCAACGAACTGCCGTCGGACAGTACGGCGATCACCACCAGCAGCGCACCGCCGCACAGCAAGGCGATCGGCCCCGGCAGGCGATGCGCGACCGCCTGCCAGGCGAGGACCACGACCACACCGCACAGGACGAACGCCTCGCGGTACTGGCTCCCGTTCGGGGTGTCGAACCCGTGCCACATCTCCTGCGTGGGCGCCCAGCGGAACGACAGCGCGAGCGCCGCGGTCGTGATGATCCAGACCAGCTTGGTCCGCCAGGGGACGAACCGGTTGAATGGCATCGTCAGGGCCAGCAGGAGGGCAACGGTCCCGACGTACAGGCTCGCCGTCCGGCCGACGCCCTCGGACAGCGGGAGCAGGCGGGACAGGAAGATGTCCAGCGGCGAGGCGCGGAAGACACCCGACGGTGACGGCGTTGCGACGTCGTTGGCGGTGAGAACGGGGAGCAGGATGGGCGCTACCAAAGCCATACCGAGCACGAACGAGATCCCGTGCCGCACGAGAGCGCGCAGCGATCCCATCACCCGGAGGTCGCTGGTCAGCAGTCGCGCGAGCAGATAGAGCCCACCCGCGATCGTTGCCATGTAGGCGGTGTAGAAGTTGGACAGCCAGAACACGGCGACTACCAGGACACTGAGCAGCCGGTTGGTCCGGCGCAGTGACCACTCGGCCACCAGGAAGAACATCGGCAGCGCGATCAGGCCGTCCAGCCACATCGGCACGTACGCCCCGTCGTCGATCGCCCAGCCGCAGACGCCGTACGACGCTGCCAAAGTCGCCGCAACCCAACGGGGTCCTGGATGCATCTTGAGGAGTAGGACCGCCATCGCGGCGGCCGCCAGGCTGAGCTTCAGGACTGTGATGACGTAGACGGCGAGGTCGATCTGGTCGCGCGGGAAGAGACCCACCAGCAGGGACAATGGGCTGCCGAGGTCGACGCCGATGTCGGCCAGGAAGCCCACACCGAAGGCGCTCTGCCAGTTGAAGAGCAGGTCACCCTGTGCGCGGCCGTGCAGGATGTCCCACAGATGGGCGAAGAACGGGATGTACTGCGTGCCAAGATCGTTGGTACTGCGGGAGAGCGAACCGAAGGGATAGGTACCGCGGATGATTCCGGAGGCGGTGAACACCGCCGCCACGAGCAGGCCGGCCACGACTGCCGGGAGCACTGCCGAGCGCCGTCGTACCGCGCTGTCGTCCGAACCCACGGGCCGCCTCTCTCCATCCGGGTGGTGCGTATGAGTACAACGTTGCGCCTGAGCCTAGTGGTGCCCTGTTACAACGAGGTCGAGGTGATCGCGCGGTTCCACCTGGCGCTCAGCCGGGAGCTGGCCGCGACTGGTCGACCCTACGAGATCGTGTACGTCGACGACGGCAGTTCCGACGGGACACTCGACGCGTTGGTGGAGCTGGCCGCCTCCGACGAAGCGGTCCGGTACCTGTCCTTCAGCCGGAACTTCGGCAAGGAGGCCGCGATGCTGGCCGGCCTGCGGTACGCGACCGGCGACGCCGTGGTGATCATGGACGCCGACCTGCAGCACCCGCCGGAGCTGGTCGGCCGGATGCTCGAGCAGTACGAGCGCGGGTTCGACCAGGTGATCGCCCGTCGGACCAGGACCGGCGACCCGGCGACCCGGACCCTGTTCGCGCGGGCGTACTACTGGCTGATCAACCGGTGGGCGGACGTCGAGCTGATGGACGGGGTCGGTGACTTCCGGATGCTGTCCCGCCGGGCGGTCGACGGGTTGCTGGAGCTCGGCGAGTACAACCGGTTCTCGAAGGGCCTGTTCGCGTGGATCGGGTTCGAGTCGATCCTGTTCGAGTACGAGAACGTCAAGCAGACCGGGCGGAAGAGCCGGTGGACGTTCCGCCGGCTGCTCGAGTACGGGCTGGACGGGCTGCTCTCGTTCAACAACAAGCCGTTGCGGATGGCGATCTACGTCGGCCTGCTGCTGACCGCGGTCGCCGCCGGGTACGCCGTCTGGGTCATCGCGGTCGCGGTCCTGAACGGCGTGGAGATGCCCGGGTACGTCACCTTGATCGCGGCGATCACGGGGCTCGGTGGGCTGCAGATGGTGATGCTCGGGGTGATCGGCGAGTACATCGGCCGGATCTACTACGAGACCAAGCAGCGCCCGCACTACCTGCTCAAGCAGAGCAACGTCGACCCGATCGACCACCCGGCCACCCAGAGCCGCCGGCGCCGGGTCACCTAGAGACAGACGAAGGCCCCGGGACGAGCCGTCCCGGGGCCTTCGCTGTACAGATCAGGCGGTCAGCCGCTCCTCGGTGGAGCTGCTGAACAGGTGCAGCTTCTCCGGCACCGCCGCGAGGCGGATGGTCGAACCCTTCTCGACCGGCATCCGGGCGTCGATCCGGGCAACGATCTGCTGGTGCTCGTCGTTGTGCTCCGCGGTCCCGTACAGGTACGCGTCGGCGCCGAGCTCCTCGACGACGGCGATCTTCACCGGCAGGCCGGTGTCGGAAACCTTGAAGGCCTCCGGGCGAACGCCGATCGTGAGGGTCTTGTCGCTGCCGGCCTTGGCCAGGATCGAGCGCTCGATCGGGATCACGTAGTCGCCGACCTTGGCGCCGCTCTCGGTGATGTCGGCCTCGAGCAGGTTCATCGCCGGCGAACCGATGAAGCCGGCCACGAACTTGTTCTTCGGGGCGTCGTACAGGTTCAGCGGGGTGTCGACCTGCTGGAGCAGACCGTCCTTCAGCACGGCGACGCGGTCGCCCATCGTCATGGCCTCGACCTGGTCGTGCGTGACGTACACAGTGGTGACACCGAGACGCTGCTGCAGCTCGGCGATCTGGGTACGCGTCTGCACGCGCAGCTTGGCGTCGAGGTTGGACAGCGGCTCGTCAGTCCGCAGACCACGCGCAACGTCAAGGCGATCTGAGCCTCGCGGGCGAGCGCCGGGTGGC
>NZ_JBFAXQ010000051.1:0-25191 GCF_040680855.1 Kribbella sp. NPDC051952 | reverse complement strand
GAAGCAGTCCGGCGACGCCTACTCCGGTGACGTCGAGTGGTGGACGATCAACCTCCAGAAGAACTACGGGCCGGACATCCAGAAGTGGATCGACGTCGGGTTACTTGCGGCCTTGGGTCGACATGGCGTCCTCGTATTCCTGGCGGATGGCGTCGCCGCTGGATTTGCGCCAGTTGGCTACCGCCTTGTCCCAGTCGGCCAGGTCGGAGCGGCCGAGCTGGATCTCCTTGGTGAGGGAATCGAAGTCCTTGTCGGCGACCTTGCCCTTGGTCGCGTCGGTCGGCGAGTACAGCCCGTACGTCGGTTGCAGGATCGCCGTCGGCAGGACCGCCTTGAGGTTGTTGTACGCGACATCGACCGCCTCGGCGTGCCCCGGGAAGTAGACCGGGTATCCACCGTCGGCCAGGTACTGGATCGGGAACTCACCCAGGCAGACCTCGCTACCGCCGGCCTCGGTCAGCACCGGGTCGGTGCCCTTCAAGGTGTAGTGCCGACCCGGCAACCCGAACTTGCGGAACAGGTACTCCTCGGTCCCGAACGGCGCGGCCATCCAGTTCAGCACCCGCAGCAGCATCTTCGTCCGCTCCGGCGAACTCGGCTTGATCGCCGCGATCGAGTTGTTCGGGGTACCGAGCAGGAACCGCCCGATCTTTCCGGCGCTGTCCCGGATCACCGGCAGCGAGATCGCGAAGTTCTTCGTCACCGCCCGCCGGTAGAAGCTCTGGATCGACGAGTAGGTGTCCTGGGTCATCACCGCTGAACCCTGGCTGAACCAGACCTTCTGGTTGTTCTTCGCCACCCCGTCGGGATGGATCAGCCCGTCGGCCTGCATCTTCGTGGAGACCGCGAGCAGCTCCTTCTGCTCCGGCAACTCCCGGCTGTGCACCAGGCGACCGTCGCGAACCTCCCAGCCGTTCGGCAACCCCAGCGCCGCGCTGAGCGCCGCCGCGGGCGGGACCGCGAACGCCCACCGGTTCTTCTTCTCGTCCGTCACCGCCTTCGCGATCTTGTTCAGGTCGTCGATCGTGGGCGACCCGAGCTCGACGCCGAACTGATCCAGGAGGTCCTGCCGGGCCAGCAGCAGGTTCGACGACATCACCCCGCGCTGGATCGGCACCGCCCGGATCCCACCGGAGAACACGCACCCGCGCCAGGAATCGGCCGACAGGTTGGCCAGGAACGGGTACTCCAGGATCGCGTCACCGGACAGGTACTCGGTCAGATCCTGGGCCCGAGCCTCGAGGAACTGGGGCAGATACGAGAACTTGCCGTCGACGTTGAACAGGTCTCCCAGCGTGTCCCCGGCCACCGCGGTCGCGAACTTGTTGGGGTAGTCGGTGGCCGACGTGATGGTCAGGTCCAGCGATGAACCGAGCCGCTTGTTGAGCTCCTGCCAGTACGGATTGCGATCGGCCGTCGGCGGGATCGGGTTCGACGTGGGCGTGGTCCCGGACAGGTCGCTGCCGTCGGCGGGTGCGCCCTGGGTGACCCTGGTCGGCTGCGCCGGGAACTTGTAGAAGCAGTCCGGCATCAACGGATGACTCCGCGGCAGATCCGGCTTCGGTCCGTTGAACCGCTTGTACGTCGGCAACGCCACCGGCTTGTTCAACGCCGCGATGTCGGTCGACCGCGTCACCGTCGCGCAACCGCTCAGTCCCCCGGCCGTCGCGGCCGCGGCCAGCGACCCGCCGAGCAGGGTTCTTCTGCTGATCATGCTCATCCCTTCACCGCCCCGGTCAGCATGCCCTTCGCGAAGTGCCGCTGCAGGAACGGATAGACGATCAGGATCGGAACCAGCGAGACCACCAGGATCGCCATCTGGATCGACTCCTGCGGCGGGAGCTGGTCGGCCGACGCGCCACCGAGATCGCCACCGCTGAGCTCGGTGTTGTTGATGACGTAGGTCCGCAGTACCAGCTGCAGTGGCCATTTCGCCGTGTCGTTGATGTAGAGCATCGCGTTGAAGAACGCGTTCCAGTAGCCGACCGCGTAGAACAGGCCGACGACCGCGAGGACCGCGCGGGACAGCGGCAGCACGATCGACCAGAAGATCCGGAAGTCGCCGGCCCCGTCGATCCGGGCCGAGTCCGTCACCGACTCCGGGATCCCCATGAAGAACGCGCGGAGCACGATCACGTTGAAGCCGTTGATCGCGGTAGGCAAGATCAGCGCCAGCAGCGAGTCGAGCAGCCCGAACTCCTTCACCACCAGGTAGTTCGGGATCAGGCCCGGGCTGAACAGCACGCTGAACAACACGATCAGCAGCATCGGCTTCTGCCCGAACGTCCCGGACCGGCTGAGCGCGTACGCCAGCATGGTGGACCCGGCCAGGCTGATCAGCGTGCCGCCGGTCGTGATGACGATGCTGACCACGAGCGCCCGCTGTACGACGCCACCGTTGAAGATCGACTTGTACGACGCGAGGTTGATGCCGTCCGGCCAGAGCACGAAACCGCCCGAGTTGGTGACGTGCGCCTGACTGGCGATGCTGGTCGAGATCACACCGATGAACGGGATGATCACGAGCGCGCAGCACAACAACAGCACGATGCCCTTGATCGCCCGGGTCGGGATCGTCGGCACATCGTCGATCGTGGATCGCCGGGTCCCGCCCGGCCGGAGGAGATTCGTCTGGGTACTCATGGCTTCTGGTACACCCCCGCCTCACCGAAGATGTGTGCGACCTTGTTGGCGCCGATCACCAGGGCGACGCCGAACAGACCCTTCACCAAGCCCACCGCCGCCGACACTCCCCATTGACCCGCCAGTACGCCGTTGTTGTAGACGTACGTATCGAGCACCTCACTGGCCGGTCTGCCGACCAGGTTCTGCTGCAGGATGATCTGCTCGAACCCGACGGTGAGCGAGTCACCGAGTCGCAGGATCAGCAGCAGGATGATCAATCCGCGGATCCCGGGCACGGTCACGTGCCACAGTTGCCGCCAGCGCGAGGCACCGTCGACGCGGGCCGCCTCGTACAGACCGGGATCGATCTGCGTCAGCGCGGCCAGGAACAGGATGGTCCCCCAGCCGGAGTCCTTCCAGATCACCTGACTGGTGAGCAGCGTGATGAAGCTGTCCGGATTGCCGAGGAAGTCGATCGTGTCGATGCCGTGCGAGCGCAGCACGTTGTTGATCAGGCCACTGCCGCCGAGGATCTGCTGGAAGATCGCGATCACGATCACCCAGGACAGGAAGTGCGGCAGGTACAGCACCGACTGGACGATGCGCTTGATCCGCTCCGACAGCAGGCTGTTCAGCAACAGCGCGAGAGCGATCGGCGCGGGGAAGACGAAGACGACCTGGACCAGGGTGATCAGCAGGGTGTTCTTCAGCGCGTTCAGGAACTCTGCGTCACCGTTGAAGATGACCGCGAAGTTGTCCCAGCCGACCCAGGCGCTGCGTCCCAGCGGGACGAACGGCAGGTACTCCTGGAACGCGATCAGGTTGCCGAACAACGGCAGGTAGTGGAACGCGAGCATCAGGACGAGACCCGGCAGCGCCATCAGCAGCAGGATCTTGTCCCGTCGGGCTCGGGCCCACCACGACAACTGGTTCCCGCCCGGAGGCGACGAACTCCCGCCGGCGGATGGAGGTCCGGAACCGGCCACCACAGCGTGATCGGTCGTGATCGATTTGCCGGCCTGCGGACTGAGGACTTCGTTTGCTCGGGCCACGCCAGAACTCCCTGCGTCGTCGTCGAACGCCGCTCCCACCGGTGGAGAGCGCTTACCGCCCCCTTCGCACGAGCTTGGCGCATGTCGGCGGATAGTGCAGCCTCGAGCGGTGGGTTGACCGGATCCGGCCACGCCGTACGACTCAATCAGGCTGGTGCCAACGCGGAATTGCCTCGCCCTGCCGAGATAACTGATCCAGATGAGCCCGTGCCATCCGGACCGTTTGCAGGTTGATCCCGCCGTACGCACCGAGGTCGGTCCCGATGGCGGCGGCGAGCTCACGCACGGTCAGTGACCCCCTCGTACGGAGCAATTTGGCGGCAAGCTCGTCGACACTGAAGACCCACTCGAGGCTCTCCTGGACGAGATTGCGGCCGGCGGTCGCGTCCATCGGGTCGCCGTGGGACGGAACGACCGTGTCGAAGTCCAGCTCCAGAAGCCGGGTCAGACCGGTCGTGTAGCGGGCGACATCGGTGTAGAGCGGCGCCAGCCACAGCGAGCTGTCCAGGAATGGGCGGCCGCGGCCCTGGGCGTCGTCGAAGGTGAACAGGGTCCGCGACGCCTCATCCAGTACGGCGATATGCCCCGGGCTATGACCACTCGTAGTGATCACCCGCAGTGGCCGGTCCCCCGGTAGGACATCGCCGTCACGCAGCAGCACGTCGATGCGCACCCGCTCGTCGAGCATGTCGAGCAACTCCGAGCGTTCGGCCCCCGACAGGCTCATCACGTCCGGATCCGAGCCCCACAGCTCGGTCAGCAGACGCTCGTTGTCCTCCAGCCACCCAGCCTCCAGAGCCGGAGCGGCGAACCGAGCAGCACCATGACGACGCAGTACGGCGTTGCCGCCCATGTGATCCGGATGCGCATGGCTGTTGACGACCAGCGTCAGGTCCGAGAGACCCATTCCCAACGCGGCCAGTTCGGGGGCCGTCGAGGACTCGGGCGTCGACGCGATCCCGGAGTCCAGCAGCACCAACTCAGAGCCTGCCTCGATCACGTGCAACCAGAGCGGCAGTCCACAAACATGCGGGTAGTCGGTGGCGAGCTGATGGATCCCCGGCGCAATCTCAACAGGCATAGCTCACCGTCCCTCGAAGACTCCGGTACGACGTTCCGTGAAGGCTACCCATCTACAGCACCAGCCACCACGATTCGCGGATGCTGCCCGGCGACTGCGACGTCGTACACGTCATGGACCAGCCAGGCGGCATCCCCGATCAACTGCGCGGCTTGTTCGTGGTTGAGGATCGCGACCACGAGGCCGGCCGGTTGAAGCACCCGCCGCCACTCGCGCAGGTACGGCCTGAAGTCGCCGATCCCCACGCGCACATCCCACGGCGGGTTGGTCACGATGCGATCGACCGGACCCTGCAAACGGACTGAATTGCCTGTCTGCCAGGTGATCGCGCCCCGGACCTGGGTGTTCAGCTCGGCTGCTCGTACCGCGGCCTTCTGCTGATCGATCCCGCGGTAGATCGCCTGGGACTCGATCGCGTGGGCTTCGAGCAGGATCGTGCCGGCACCACAGAACGGATCGAGCACCCGCATCCCCGCGCTGATATGCGCGAGCCGCGCCATGGCGGCGGCGACCGGTGGGTGGAGGCTGCCGGTCACCGTCTGCCGACGCCAGGCCCGACGATGCAGCGGGACAGCGAAAGGGCGGACGCCGACCCAGAGCGTCTTCCCGTCAAGGATCACGCGCCAGTCGACCCGGTCGGTGGGCGGGGCAACGCCCGTACGACGGGAGTGGTACCTGCCGCCGGAGTGGGATTGCAGGGCAGCGCCGACGAGGTCCTCGATGTCGAAGCGGTTGTAGTTGCGCCGGCCATGGAAGGACGCGGTCACCGCGAAGTCGGCGGGGTCGGCCGCGAGCCGGAGGGTGGTGACGGCGTCGGCCAAGGCTTGTTTGGTGTGGCCGGGGTCGGTGACCGCGGCGTGGATCAGGAACAGGTCGTCGGCGAGCCGCGGTGGATTGTCGACGATCGCGGTCGTGGATTCGATCAGAAGTTGTCGTTTGGACACGTCGATCACGCGATGGTTGCCTTCGGCCACCTCAGCGGCGGCCAGACGTTCCAAGCCCGTGACGGTCCGCACCAGGACCAACATGCAAGAGTCTCCCGGTCAGTGCTCGGGAGGAACCAGACGGTCCACCCCCGCATCACTGGCTGCGGGCTGAAGCCTCGAACTGGCCAGCGGGAGCTAGCCCAGTCGGAAGAAACTTGTCATGAGGTGATGATGGCACGACACTGCGTCGCTGCCCACCGATTTTGAATCAAGGGAGGTGGGCGCAGTGGACGTCCAGGTCCCAGAGGATGACGGAGAGGGCGTAGGGGCTGATGGTGTGATCGCCGTGGGTCGCGTCCTCGAGCAGTTCCCAGTGGCCGTTGGACTCGTTGCTGACGGCATCGGTCCCGATGATCGCGATCCGCTGCCGGACCGCGGCCTCGTACGCGCGATGACCGACGCCGTTGAAGCAGCAGTCGTCGAAACGGTTGAGGATCTGGAGTTGCCGGCGGTTCGGCCCGACCGAACCGAGTGCGTAGAGGTCAGGGAAGTCGGCCAGAGCGTAGAACCCGGGCTGCAGGTCCTGCCGCTGCTCCCAGTCGCCCAGGGTCGGGTTGGGCGTCGGTGAGCCGGGCCGGACGAAGAACGGCAGCGTTCCGGCGGTCGGGTACGACCGGGTGATTCGCGGGTCGAGCGCCGAGTAGATCGTCGTCGTCCAACCACCACCAGAAAGCCCGACCAGCTGCACCGACGACGGCTGGTACGTCGCCTGGACGTGGTTCATCGCCACCGCGAGCGGTTCGAGGAACAGCGCCAGCGGTGAGTACGACGCGGACTCCCACTGCGGCAGATCGTTGTGCGACGGTTGTTGCGTCACGGTCGGGTCGACCGGGTCCTGCAGAGTCGTCGGATTCCAGTGGAAGAAGGGCATCGCGAACAACAGGACCGTGTATCCGTGGTCGAGCAGGCCCTGCGCGACTCGCTGCATCGTGTCCAGCGGTTCACCGTGGCCGTTGTGGTAGAACGCCACCCGGCGATGGTCGGTCCGGGCCGGTTCGAGCACCCAGACGGTGGCGACGTACCCGAACGGCATCGTCACATCGAGCCGGTCGTACCGCCGTACGCCGGTGAACGCGGGCAACTCGGCCGGCACCTCGACATCACGCCGCACGGTCGGGAGACCGGTCGGGAGGACGCCGGTGTCCTTCCAGACCTGCGCGATGAGCTGCGGACGGAGCGCGTCCGCGTCGGCCGCAGTGTGGACCTTCATCAGGTCTTCGACATCGACGCCGACGACCACGTCGGGCAGGGTCTTGTACGCCGCAGTGTGGGCGGCGGCGACCTCCTGGTTCACCGGGGCGACCGGGCGAGGGGCGCTCACGATTCGACGGGCGAATCGCGATAGGTGCGGATGTCCTCGGGCCACACCAGCGGGATCTTCAGGGTGTCGGAGAGGAGGCGGCGATAGTCGGCCAGGTGGGTGGAGTCGTTGCGGACCTTGCGGGGTGACAGGCCTTCGGTCAGGCAGAAGCTGATCAGGGCGCCGACGGCCTCGCCGATGCTCCATTCGACCGGGTGCAGACGGTAGCAGCCGTTGGTGATGTGGGTGGTGCCGATGTTCTTGTTCGCCGGCAGCAGGTTGTCGATCCGGACCGGGATCAGCGCGCCGAGCGGGATCTGGAACGGATACGCCTCGATGTCGACGTACGAACGTCCCGCGGTACTCGGATGCAGGTCGATCCGGTACCGCCCAAGTCCGACGCTGTCCGCGAACACCTCACTTCCAGCCCCGGCCGGCCGGGCCTCGACACCGACGTGCTGCTCGAGCACGGTGAACTCGGCCTGGATCCGCCGCGACTCCCGGATGTACGGCGTCATCGCCAGACCATCCGCCGTACCTGTGACATCGGGACGCAGGCGCAAGCCTGGGTAGCCGCCCTCGGTCTGCATCCAGTACAGGAAGGACAACGACAGCTCCCGGCTCGCCGCCAACGACGCGGCGGGATCGTCGACGCCGATCAGCGGCCGCTCCCAGTAGTCGAGCTGCGGCCAGTTCACGATCGTGACATCCGGGATCGCCTTGTCGATAAAGTTGCTCGCGGCAAGGATCTGCCGGTACCGCCACAACGAGAACATCGCCAGCCGATCCGGGTTCGCCTCGAACAACCGCCACTCCCGCTGCTGCAACGTCACGGGTACGACGTCGGTCCACGACAACTGCGGTCCCGGCCAGAACGGGGCAACCTCGTCACGCCAGTGCTCGTACCCCGCCGGCCGATCGATCGTGTGGTCCTCCCCCGCCCGGTGCTCGAGCGCGAAGCACCACGAGAACGCCTGCTGATCAAGGGGATTCGCCACCTCCGGCGCATGCAGCTCCCCGGTATCCAGGTTGCTCTCAGCACCGACCACATGCTCGACCCCAGCCAGTTCCAGAAGATCACCGAGCTCGGTCGCATCCACGACGTACGCGGCGGACACAGTGATCTCATCCCCGGACCGCAGGTCCCGCAGCGTCACCGCCTGGATCTCGTCCCCATCGGCGTACGCCGTGATTGGCTCGTGCTCGAAGTGGACAGTGATACGCCCGCTCGCCCGCCACGGCGAGAGCATCTCCTCGAGCACGGCGGCGGCGACGCGCGGCTCGTGACAGAAGTGACTGACCACACCGAGGCCGGGGTCGAGCAGTGGATCGGCCGCGACCTCTGGTCGGAGTGGGTAGTTCCGCCGGTAGTAGTCACGGATCCGTTGCCGGAGTTCGGCGTACCCCGGCGCGGCGTACTCCTCGATCCATGGGTGCTCGTCGGGTGGAACCGCTTGGCTGGTCAGCTGGCCACCCAGCCAGGTGGCCGGATCGGTCAGTACGACGCGCCGGCCCAGCCGGGCCGCGGTCAGCGCGGCCGCGACACCGCCCAGTCCGCCGCCGACGATCAGGACGTCCGTCTCGAGCTCCGCCACCCGTTTCTCCTTCATTTCACCGTGGTCCGGCAACGGTTTCGCCGGCCACCAGGTCACACGCCACCAGTCGGCTCACCGGCGGCAGGTCCGGGTCCTCGACCCGAGCGACCAGCGCGTCGATCGCGATCCGGCCGATCTGCTTGCGCGGGATCACCAGGCAGTCCCAGCGATGCCCCGGCTCGTCACCCGATTGCTCCAGCACCGCGACGGACAGGTCCGCCGGGATGCTCAACCCGCGCGCGGTCAGGCCGGCCCGAAGGTCCTCGGCCAACCGGATGTCTTCGGCAATCACGGCCGTCTCCGGTCCGGATGCCAGTTCGTCGAGACACTCCTCGGACAGGCCCGGTACGCCGCGGAAGCCGGGAGAACGGTCCTGAAGGCCGAGCCGTTCGACCGCCGCGCGATATCCCGCCCGGCGATCGTCGTACGCCTCCTGCTCGATCGCCTCTCGGAGGTAGCCGAAGTGGCGATGACCGCGCTCGGCCAAGGACCTCACGAGCCGGTCGGTGGCCGACACGTAGTCCGGGACGATGCAGGGGATCTCGGCGCCGGCGACCTCGCGCCGGCCGATGTGCACGAACAGGTACCCGTCGTGCCAGAGCCGGGCCAGCTCCTCGCGATCGGTCGCGGCACCGAGCAGCACGCTGCCGTCGGCGAGGTTGAGCCGGTTGGTGCCCTCGCGATAGATCCGGCGCCGGCCGTCGCTCGTCCCGGTCGACGTGAACAGGACCAGGTCGTAGCCGAGCTCCTCGGCGCGCTCCTCGATCCCGAGCAGGAAGTCGAAGTAGAAGTCCTCCCGCGCGTGTGGGAAGACGGCTTCGAAGGTGTGCACGCCGAGCAGCCGGTTCCGCTTGTTCCGCAGGTTCCGCGCGGCGGCGTTCGGGACGTACCCGAGCTCCTTCACCACGGCTCGGATCCGCTCCTGTGTCTGCACCGGAATCCGGTCCAGGTCACCACTGACGACCCGCGACACCGCAGACTGCGACACCCCGGCGAGCCGGGCGACGTCGGACTGCCTTGGTGCCTTCATCGATTCTCCCGCCGACTGCGCATACGTATGAGCGCGAACCTACGAACGTTGCCCGGCCATGTCAAGACCGGGTGGACCTAGAGGTAGGTCTGGGTGCTGGGGGGTGCGGATTCCATCCAGGCCAGGACGCCGGTGAGGGCTTCTTCGGTCATGGCGAAGTGGACGGTGCGGTCGTCGAGTTTGGCGTCGACGATGACGTGGCCGGCGTAGGTCACCAGGGGCTCGTTGCCCAGGGGCCGGCGGGTGCTGATGCCTTCGAGCTGGCGGCGGTTGACCGTGAGCTTGGGCCACCAGGCGAGGCTGAAGACCCGGAACCATTGCAGGTCGTCGCCGACGTACCGGGCCAGGCCGAGGGCCCAGCCGCGGCCGTGCTCCTTCTCCGCGAGTTGGAGGCTGCAATCAAACGTTCCGCCGTCCCTGGACAACCAGCGACGGCGGAACGCGAAGATGATGACGAACAGTACGGCGGCAAGCAGACAGACCCCGACGACATCGAGGACTACCCTCATACCTTGCCGACCCCATTCCCGGTGCCAAGATTCGGTACTACTCCGGGCACCGCCGGAGAACCGTACAGTCAGTGACGATATTCGATTATGGCAGGTCGGGTCAGGTCGTCTTCTCGGCGGCCCTCACCCTGGCCTCGGCGAGTCGGACCTCGTCGGTCTCGGCATCGCTGTCGGTGCCGGCCGCCAGGGCCTCCTCGAGGTCGCGGCGGGCTTCCTCCAGGTCGATGTCGTGACCCATCTCGGCGTTCTCGGCCAGGATCGAGACCCGGTTGTTGGCCACCGAGATGAAGCCGTCCGGTGCGGCCGCGACGAAGTACTCGTCGTCGACGGTCCGCACCTGCACCGTGCCACCCTGCAGCAGGCCCAGCAGTGGCGCGTGGCCGGGCAGGATACCGACGTCACCGTCCGTGGTCCGGGCGATGACGATCTTGGCCTGGCCCTGCCACACGGTCCGCTCGGCCGCGACCAGCGCGACCTCGAGGTGCTTGGCAGTGTCATCGGCCATGTCAGTTTTCCTTCTGCAGCTCGGTCCACTTGCGGTCGACGTCGTCGAGCGAACCGACGTTGAAGAAGGCCTGCTCGGCGACGTGGTCGTACTCGCCCTCGGTGATCTTCTTGAAGGACTCGATGGTGTCCTTCAGCGGGACGGTCGAGCCCGGGATGTTGGTGAACTTCTCCGCCATGTAGGTGTTCTGGGAGAGGAACTGCTCGATCCGGCGCGCACGCGCGACGGTGATCTTGTCCTCTTCCGAGAGCTCGTCCACACCCAGGATGGCGATGATGTCCTGCAGTTCCTTGTTCTTCTGCAGGATCTGCTTCACCCGGACGGCCACGTCGTAGTGCTCCTGGCCGATGTACTGCGGGTCGAGGATCCGCGACGTGGAGGTCAGCGGGTCGACGGCCGGGTACAGACCACGCGACGCGATGTCACGCGACAGCTCGGTGGTCGCGTCCAGGTGGGCGAACGTGGTCGCCGGCGCCGGGTCGGTGTAGTCGTCCGCGGGCACGTAGATCGCCTGCATCGAGGTGATCGAGTGACCCCGGGTCGACGTGATCCGCTCCTGCAGCACGCCCATCTCGTCGGCCAGGTTCGGCTGGTAACCAACCGCCGACGGCATCCGGCCGAGCAGCGTGGAGACCTCGGAACCGGCCTGGGTGAACCGGAAGATGTTGTCGATGAAGAGCAGAACGTCCTGCTCCTTCACGTCGCGGAAGTACTCCGCCATCGTCAGCGCGGACAGCGCGACCCGCAGCCGGGTGCCCGGCGGCTCGTCCATCTGGCCGAACACGAGCGCGGTGTCCTTGAAGACGCCGGCCTCTTCCATCTCGGTGATCAGGTCGTTGCCCTCACGGGTCCGCTCCCCGACGCCGGCGAACACCGACGTACCACCGAAGTTGTGGGCGATCCGGTAGATCATCTCCTGGATCAGAACGGTCTTGCCGACACCCGCACCGCCGAACAGGCCGATCTTGCCGCCCTGCACGTACGGCGTGAGCAGGTCGAGCACCTTGATGCCGGTCTCCAGCATCTCGGTCTTCGCCTCGAGCTGGTCGAAGGCCGGCGCCTTGCGGTGGATCGGCCAGCGCTCGGCGATCTCGAACTCGGACTCGTCCTGGTTCAGGCACTTGCCGGTCACGGACCAGACCCGGCCCTTGGTGACGTCGCCGACCGGCACGGAGATCGCCGCACCGGTGTTACGCACCTCGGTGCCGCGGACCAGGCCGTCGGTGGGCTTCATCGAGATCGCCCGGACGATGTTGTCGCCGACGTGCAGCGCAACCTCGAGGGTGATCGTCTGGGTGATGTCGCCGAGGGTGATGTCGACCTCGAGCGCGTTGTACATCTCCGGCATCGCGTCCGCTGGGAACTCGACGTCGACGACCGGGCCGATCACCCGGGCGACGTGACCGACAGCAGCCGCGCCGGCCTCGTTGTTCTTCTCGGTAACCGTGGCAGTCATCTCTCTCACTCGCTCCCGGCGTTCGCGTCGGCCAGCGCGCTGGCGCCACCGACGATCTCGCTGATTTCCTGGGTAATTTGGGCCTGGCGGGCCTGGTTCAGATCCCGGGTCAGGCTTTCGATCAGGTCCTGCGCGTTGTCCGTCGCCGACTTCATCGCCCGCTGCCGGTTGGCCAGCTCGGAAGCGGCCGCCTGCAGCATGCAGTAGTGGATCCGGCTGGCGACGTACTTCGGCAGCAGCCCGTCGAGGACCTCTTCGGCCGACGGCTCGAACTCGTACAGCGGCAGTACGTCGTCCGCCGCCGGCGCCTCCTCGCCTTCCACGACCTCCAGCGGCAGCAGCCGGATCACGTCCGCGCGCTGGGTCAGCATCGAGACGAACCGGGTGAAGACGATGTGGATCTCGTCCACACCACCCTCGTCGGTCGGCGTCAGGAAGGCCTCGATCAGTGCGTCGGCCATCTCCCGGGCCCGGGCGAAGCTCGGGTTGTCGGAGTCACCGGCCCACGACTGCGCGATCTCACGCTGGCGGAAGGTGTAGTACGCGATGCCCTTGCGGCCGCTGAGGAACGGGACGATCTCTTTCTCGTCCTCGCGCAGCAACTGGTTCAGCCGCTCCCCTTCCCGGATCACGTTGGCCGAGTACGCCCCGGCCTGACCGCGGTCGGAGGTGATCAGCAAGACAGCGGCCCGCCGCGGGTTCGGCTTCTCGGTGGTCAGCGGGTGGTCGACGTTCGAGAACGTCGCCACCGCCGACACGGCACGGGTGAGCTCACGCGCGTACGGACCGGCCGCCTGGGCGCGCTGCTGCGCCTTGACGATCCGGGACGCCGCGATGAGCTCCATCGCGCGGGTGAGCTTCTTGATCGTCGAGACCGAGGCCTTGCGATCGCGAAGCTCCCGCAGATTGGCCGGCATCGTCAGCCCCTCTTCTGCCGGACGATCTGCTCCTGCTCGACGTCGTCCTGCTCCATCGCCTCGGCCTCGGCCTCGGTCCCGAGCAGCGTGCCCTCGGAGGTCTGGAAGGTCGGCTTGAACGCGTCCAGCGCGTCCTTCACCGCCTGGGCCGAGTCGTCGTCGAACAGACCGGTCTCGCGGATGCTGTCCAGCACCTTGCTCTCCCGGCGCAGGTAGTCCAGGAAGTCCCGCTCGAACCGCAGTACGTCGTCCACGGGCACCTCGTCGAAGTGACCCTTGGTGCCGGCCCAGATGGAGACGATCTGCTCCTCCACCGGGTACGGCGAGTACTGCGGCTGACGGAGCAGCTGGACCAGCCGCTGACCGCGGTCGAGCTGGCGCCGCGAGGTGGCGTCGAGGTCGGACGCGAACATCGCGAACGCCTCCATCGCACGGAACTGGGCCAGGTCGATCTTCAGCGAGCCGGACACGTTCTTCATGCCCTTGACCTGCGCGGCGCCACCGACCCGGGAGACCGAGATACCGACGTCGATCGCGGGGCGGATGTTGGCGTTGAACAGGTCCGACTGCAGGAAGATCTGACCGTCGGTGATCGAGATGACGTTGGTCGGGATGAACGCCGACACGTCGTTGGCCTTGGTCTCGATGATCGGCAGACCGGTCATCGAGCCGGCACCGAGCTCGTCGGACAGCTTCGCGCAGCGCTCGAGCAGACGGCTGTGCAGGTAGAAGACGTCACCCGGGTAGGCCTCACGGCCCGGCGGGCGGCGCAGCAGCAGCGACATCGCGCGGTACGCCTCGGCCTGCTTGGTCAGGTCGTCGAACACGATCAGCACGTGCTTGCCCTGGTACATCCAGTGCTGGCCGATGGCCGAGCCGGTGTACGGCGCGACGTACTTGAAGCCGGCCGGGTCGGACGCCGGGGAGGCGACGATGGTGGTGTACTCCATCGCGCCGGCCTCTTCGAGCGCGCCGCGGACGGCGGCGATCGTCGAGCCCTTCTGACCGATGGCGACGTAGATGCAGCGGACCTGCTTCTTCGGGTCGCCGGACTCCCAGTTCGCCTTCTGGTTGATGATCGTGTCGACCGCGATCGCCGTCTTACCGGTCTTGCGGTCACCGATGATCAGCTCACGCTGGCCACGGCCGATCGGGATCATGCCGTCGATCGCCTTGATGCCGGTCTGCAGCGGCTCGCGGACCTCCTGGCGGTCCATCACGCCGGCCGCCTGCAGCTCCAGCGCGCGGTCGCCCTCGAGGTCCTTGATCTCGCCGAGGCCGTCGATCGGCTTGCCCAGCGGGTCGACGACCCGGCCGAGGTAGCCCTCGCCGACCGCCACCGACAGCACCGTGCCGGTCCGGCGGACCTGCTGGCCCTCGTCGATACCGTCGAACTCACCGAGGACGACGACACCGATGTCGCGGACGTCCAGGTTCAGCGCGATACCCCGGGTACCGTCCTCGAACTGGAGCAGCTCGTTGGTCATCACCGAGGGCAGGCCCTCGACGTGCGCGATACCGTCACCGGCGTCCACGACGGTGCCGACCTCTTCGGCGCTCGTCTGGTCCGGCTGGTAGTCGTTGACGAACTGATCCAGGGCGTCCCGGATCTCCTCCGGCCTGATCGTGAGCTCAGCCATTGTGTTCCTGCTTCCTTGACCCTTGCTGGCCTGTTGTGGCCCTAAAGGCTTTGCTGTGAGTTTTCGAGGCCCTTAGCACCATGTATGTCAATGTCGTAAGAGCCGTCAGCCCGCGATGCGCCGTTGCGCTTCGTCGAGCTTGGCCGCGATGGTTCCGTCGATCACTTCGTCGCCGATGTCCACCCGGACGCCGCCGACCACACCCGGGTCGACGATCACGTTCAGCTGGATGTCCCGGCCGTACTGCCGTCCGAGCGCCTCGGCGAGCCGGCTGCGCTCCATCTCGGTCAGGTCGGTGGCGACCCGGATGGTCGCGATGCTGGCGTTGCGCCGGGCCGCCGCGGCGACCTGGTAGGCCCGCATCGAGCCCGCGAAGTTGCGGCCCCGGCCGTCCACGGCCCGCTCGGCCAGCCGCACCGTGGTGGCGTCGGCCTTGCCCTGCAGCAGTCCGTGCAGCAGCGCCTGCCGGCGCTCGACCGGGATCGAGCGGTCACCGAGCTTCTCGGCCAGTGCCCGCTCGGCGGCCACCACCCGGTCCAGCCGGAACAGCTCGTCCTCGACCTCGTCCAGCTTCCGCCGGCTGTCGGCGTACGCCACCTCGGCCTCGACACTGAGCTGGTCCAGCGCGTCGCCCAGGTCCCGGCCGCTGACCCAGCGACCGGTCACCGCGGCGGTCAGGATCTCCAGCGCAGCCGCGGAGATCTTGCCGCCGAACAACTGCTGGGCCAGGCTCGCCTTCGCCTCACCCGGACGGGCCGGGTCGGTCAGCGCGCGCCGGAGCGCACCGCTACCGTCCAGCAGCCGGGCGATCGAGAACAGCTCGCCGCCCAGCTCCTCGGCCGGGCTCGTCCCCGCCAGGGCCTGTTCGGCCCGGGCGAACGACTCCCTCGACGCGCCGCGCATCAGCCGTCCGTTCCGACGGCCTGACGTGCGGACTCCGACGCCTCGAGGTCGGCCAGGAAGCGCTCGACCGTACGGCGCTGCCGCGCCTCGTCCTCGAGCGACTCCCCGACGATCCGGCCGGCCAGCGTGGTCGCCATCGTGCCGACCTCACTGCGCAGCGCGGCGACCGCCTGGGTCCGCTCGGCGTCGATCTGGGCCCGCGCGTGCGTGACGATCCGCTCGGCCTCGGTGTTCGCCTGCTCACGCAGCTCCGCGATGATCTGGGCACCCTGCTCGCGGGCGTCCTCGCGGATCTTCGCAGCCTCCTGGCGGGCCTCCGCCAGCTGCGCGTTGTACTTCTCCAAAGCCGCCTTCGCCTCGGCCTGGGCCGCCTTGGCCTCGTTCATTCCGCCTTCGATCGCCGCGGTCCGATCGGCATACGCCTTCTCGAACTTCGGTACGACGACCTTGGCGAAGGCGATGGCCAAGAGGACCAGGAAGACGAAGCCGAAGATGATCTCGGCGGTGTGCGGAACCAGCGGGTTGATTTCCTCGCCGGCCGCCTCGCTGAGAGGTAGCACCATCGTCATCATGTCTGAGTCCTGTCAGTCAGTCTGGAAAGGTGGGTCAGCTGGCCTTGAAGACGAAGGCGAGCGCGATACCGATGATCGCCAGAACCTCGGTGACACCGAAGCCGATCCACGCGATCGACTGCAGCTTGTTCTGGGCCTCCGGCTGACGCGCGGTGCCGTTGATCACGGCGGCGAAGATCAGACCGACGCCGACGCCCGGGCCGATCGCGGCGAGACCGTAGCCGAGGACGGCGATGTTGCCGGCAATCTCGAGAGCCATTTCAGGTGTTTCCTTTCGGTACGGATAGGGGGCCCTATCCGGGTTTCCGTTACTACGGGTCTAGGTGGGTAGTGCTGCGGATCAGTGGTCGTCGGCGATCGCGCTGCCGATGTACTGCGCGGTCAGCACCACGAAGATGTAGGCCTGGATGCACTGGACGAACAGCTCCAGCCCGGCGATCGCGATGCCCATGATGAAGGTGATGATGCCGACGCCACCGAGTGCGATCTTGCCGGACTCGAACACCATGTACTCGCCGCCGAGAACGAACACCAGCAGCAGGATGTGACCGGCGAACATGTTCGCGAACAACCGCAGGCTCAGCGAGATCGGCCGGACCAGGATGTTCGAGATGAACTCGATCGGGATCATCAGCGGCATCAGCCAGCCCGGGACACCGGCCGGCATCGTCTGGTGCTTGAAGTAGCCCCAGGCGCCGTGCTTCTTGATGCCGACCGCGTTGTAGATGACCCAGCTCATGATCGCGGCCACGTACGCCCAGCCGATGTGGCTGAAGGTCGGGAACTGGATCAGCGGGATCGTCGCGGCAACGTTGTTCAGCAGGATGAAGTAGAACAAGCCGCACAGGTAGGGCACGTACTTCATGTACTCCGCGCTGCCGATCGCGTCCCGCGCGATCGAGTTGCGGACGAAGTTGTACCCGAGCTCACCGGCGAACTGCAGCTTGCTCGGAACGATGGCGGACTTGCGGGACGCACCCCAGTAGAACCACACGATCGCCACGACGGACAGGGCGGCCACCAGCACGGGCTTGGTGAACCACTCCACGCCGTCGATGATCGGCGGGGTCTCGAAGCTCTGTGGACCGGGTGCGATGAACTCGGTCGGAACGCCGGCGATCACCGGGTCTCCTCTCGCGTCGTGCTCAAGTCGGACGCCTTGTTGGTAAGGGCAGGGCGGCTCAGGGCATGGCGGTCAACAACGTCAGACCCGGTGCGGATCGCGCCGAACCCCTGAGGGATCAGGACTTTCCGTACCGGAAATGCAGCATCAGAATGGTGAGCCCGGCACCGAGGACGATGCCCACCGGAAGCAAGAACTGGGTGCCGAACAAGCGATCCAGCCCGAACCCGATGCCGCCGTACACCACGACACCGCCGATCAAGTAGGACAGGACCCGCCAGCCGTCGCCCGAATTCGGGGGTGATGGCTTCGGATCCTGATGCTCGCTCATTGGCACCCGAAACGTACCAGGAGTGGACAGGACCGGTCACATCGGCACCCGTAATCTCCACCACAGCAGGCGAATCATTACCCATCGTGGTCATGCCGTCACCTCTTCGTCGAGGTTGTAGATCGGCACCCGCAGCCGGGACCAGGACCAGATCTCGCCGGCCATCCAGCCCATGATCACGACCAGGGCGACGATGCCGAGCACGGTCAGATTCACGTGCGCGGCCAGGCTGTCCGAGCTCAGCGCGACCGCGAGCAGACCGCCGAAGATCGCGATCCTGCCGGTGTACGACGCCATCGCGACAGCGAGCTGCATGGTCGGAGAGGTGTTGCGGGAAAGGTGCAGCGCGAGCAGTCCGGCGCCGGAGAAGACGATGACCATTAGCAGGCCGAGCAGCGCTCCCCAGAGACCGGGCAGACCGGCCGCGACCGTGGACACGATGGCCGCGTTGACCCCCACGACCAGCGCGGCGACGAGAGCGCCACGCAGCATCGCCAACGCCGGGTGCCTGGTGGGCTGGCCGGCGATTTTCGGGCTGTGAGCCGAAGGAGCCATCCGATGGTTCCGTCCTGCTGGCGACCGGGTCTCGCGGCTCGGTCGTCGGGTGGGCGGGGTCAGGGGTGTCACTCGTATTTGCTGGTGCTTGTGAAAACTAGCACAAAGTCTGCACGGTCAGCAAAACGAGGCCCCTGCCGCTGTACAGCCACACCCTATCGGTAGGCCACGTGGATGAGTGGTCTGGTCCCCGGAACTTTGGGGCCGGACCCTACTCAAACTTTGGCGAGCGGTTTCCGCGAGCGCCTCGGCAGACCGGTGGTGAGCAGGATCGCGGTGACCGTCACCGCCAGCACGACCAGGGCCGTCCACCAGAACAGGACGAGTCCGAGGACCACTACGCCGTACGCGATCAGGGCGGTCCAGAGATACATCAGCAGGACTGCCCGGCGGTGCGAGTGACCGCGCTGCATCAGGCGGTGGTGCAGGTGCAGCTTGTCCGCGGCGAAGGGCGACCGGCCGGCCTTCGTCCGGCGGATGTAGGCCAGCGTCAGGTCAAGCGCGGGGATCGCGAGCACGGCGATCGGGAGGATCAACGGGAGCAGCGCCGGCAGCAGGCTCGAGCCGCCGACCTCGTACGGGACGGCGTTCGGGTCCATCTGGCCGGTGAGGCTGATCGTCGACGCGGCCAGCATCAGGCCGATCAGGAGGGCGCCGGAGTCGCCCATGAAAACCCTTGCTGGGAAGAAGTTGTGCGGCAGGAAGCCGAGGCACGCACCGGCGAGGGCGACCGTGATCAGGGTCGAGGTGGTCGCGCGGTCGAGGTTCTGCTCGACGTTCAGCAGGTACGAGTAGGTGAAGAACGCGGTCGCGCCGATCGCGGTGACGCCGGCGGCCAGGCCGTCCAGGCCGTCGACGAAGTTCACCGCGTTGCAGGACACGAGCAGGATGCCGGCGGTGAGTACGGCGAGCTGTGCCGGTGACGGTGAGATCACGCCGCCGGGCAGCGGGAGCCAGTACAACTGGATGCCTTGGACAACCATCACGCCGACGGCGAGAACCTCGCCGGCCAGCTTGGTGATCGCGTCGAGTTCGTACAGGTCGTCGACGATGCCGACCGCGCAGATCACCACGCCGCCGATCAGGATCGCGCGCGCGTCGTGGGCGACCTGCAAGCTGTCGCCGAGGAACGGGAGGCTGGACGCGACCGCGAATCCGGCGATCAGGCCACCGAGGATGGACAGGCCACCGAAGTACGGGATCGGAACCTTGTGCACGTCACGGGCCCGTACCTTCGCGACCGCGCCGTACCGCAACGCGATCTGCCGGGCCACACCGGTCAGCAGAAACGTCGTAGCCGCCGCCACGAACAGGACCAGCAGGTACTCGCGCACTAGTCCGCAGGCCTCGCCTCTGGGTCGGTCGGCTTCTCGTCCTGCACCTTGGACGCCTCGACCGGGGTATCGGTTGGCTCGTCCGCCGGCTTCTCGTCCGGCTTCTCGTCCGATGCGTCGTCGGTGGTGTCTGCCGGCTTGTCGTCGTCGGAGGTGATCTCGGGGACGATCTCGCGGAGTTCGGCGAGGGAGAGGGCACCGAGGCGTACGACGTGGGGGGTTTCGCCGGTGATGTCGACGATGGTGGACGGCTCTCCGCCGCTCACCGCGCCGCCGTCCAGGTACACCGCGACGGAGTCCTGCAGTTGCTCCTCGGCGTCGTAGACGTCCAGCGCCGCCGGGCTGCCGGACTTGTTCGCCGAGCTGACCGCGAGCGGGCCGGTCCGCGACAACAGCTCACGGGTGTTCTCGTGATCCGGCACGCGGAGCGCGACGGTGCCCTGGGTCTCCCCCAGGTCCCACATCAGCGACGTCTGCGCGTGGCAGATCACCGTCAGCGGCCCCGGCCAGAACTCCTGGCAGAGCTTGCGTCCCGCCTCGGGGATATCGGTGGCGAGCGCGTCCAGCGACTCCACCACCGAGATCAGCACGGGTGGCGGCATGTCCCGCCCCCGGCCCTTGGCGTCCAGCAGCCGCTGGACGGCGTCGGCCTTGAAGGCGTCGGCAGCGATCCCGTACACGGTGTCGGTCGGCATGACCACCAGGTCGCCGGCCTCGATCGCGTCCACGGCCGCGCGGTAGGCGGGGGCCAGCTCGTCGCCGGTGAAGTCGAAGCGCTCACTCACGGGGTGAATCGTGCCACTCGGGCAGGCCCCGACTCCAACTGGGCCACCGCTGGGCGAAGTTGACAGCCAATTGTTAATTTTCCTCCACCGTGCGGCCGGCTGTCCTTAGGATCCCGGCATGACTGTGTCGCGTGAGTTCCTCGCCGGGCTGCCGAAGGCCGAATTGCATGTCCATCACGTCGGATCCGCGTCGCCGCGGATCGTCGCCGAGCTCGCCGCCCGGCACCCCGAGTCGCCGGTCCCGACCGACCCGGCCGCGCTGGCGGAGTACTTCCAGTTCACCGACTTCGCCAAGTTCATCGAGGTCTACCTGACCGTCGTCGACCTGATCAAGACCCCCGAGGACATCCGCCTGCTGACCTACGAGGTCGCGCGCGAGATGGCCGCGCAGAACCTCCGGTACGCCGAACTGACCTGTACGCCGTTCACCACGGTCAAGCGTGGTATCTCGCCCGAGGCGTACTGCGAGGCGATCGAGGACGCCCGGATCGCGGCGGAGAAGGAGCTCGGCATCACCCTGCGCTGGATCTTCGACATCTCCGGCGAGGACGGCCTGGCCGGCGCCGACGGGACGCTCGAGGTCGCGACCAAGGTCCGGCCGGAGGGCCTGGTCGGATTCGGGCTCGGCGGGCCGGAGATCGGCGTACCGCGGCCTCAGTTCCAGCCGCACTTCGAAGCCGCGGTCGCGGCCGGCCTGCACAGCGTGCCGCATGCGGGCGAGACCACCGGGCCGGAGACGATCTGGGACGCGATCAATTATCTGAAGGCCGAGCGGATCGGCCACGGTACGTCGGCCATGCAGGACCCGGCCCTGGTCGACTATCTGGGTGAGCACCGGATCCCGCTCGAGGTCAGCCCGACGTCGAACATCGCCACCCGCGCGGTTGCGTCGTACGACGTCCATCCGCTGCGTGCGATGGTCGAGGCCGGGCTGGTCGTCACGATCAATTCCGACGACCCGCCGATGTTCGGCACGGACCTCACCAACGAGTACGTCGTCGCCGCGAAGCTGCTCGACCTCGACGAGGCCGGGGTCGGTGAGCTGGCCAAGACCGCGGTCCGGGTGTCGTTCGCCGAGGACTCGGTGAAGACCGCGTTGCTGACGGAGATCGACACGTACGTGGAGCAGAACAAGGAGTAGCCGAGGCCGGAGTCGCTACCGTGGTGCGGTGAGGAGAGTCTGTGGGGTGTTGGCCGTCGTGCTGTTGAGCGTCGCAGCCTGCAGTGACGAACCCCTGCGCGGCGGCTCTACTCCCGCGCCGACGACCGCCAAGCCGACGCCGAGCCGGTCGCCGAGCCTGACGCCTCCTCCCCCGCCGGCCGACGGTGATCTGCCGCGGGGCGGGCGGACGATCTTCCCGAAGTACCAACTGGTTGGTTATGTCGGGCTGCCCGGTTCACCCGCGCTCGGCCCGTTGGACAAGGACCTCGACGCGAAGGCAGCCAAGCTGGAGAAGCTGTCCCAGGCGTATGCGGCTGGGCGGACGCCGCAGCCGGTGCTTGAGCTGATTGCCGTTGTAGCGAAGGGATCCCGGGGTAAGGACGGCCTGTACCGCGGCCGGCTGCCGGACGCGGCGATCGACGAGTACCTGACGGTGGCTCGCAAGCACAAGATGCTGTTGCTGCTCGACATCCAGCCCGGCCGGGCCAAGATCCTGCCGGAGGTGAAGCGGCTGGAACGCTGGTTGAAGGAACCGGATGTCGGCCTGGCCTTCGATCCGGAGTGGGCGGTCGGACCGGGTCAGGTGCCGGGGCGGGTCTTCGGTCACACCACGGGCGCCGAGCTCGACAGCATCGCGTCGTACCTGGCTGGATTGGTGCAGGCGAACGACCTGCCGGAGAAGGTGTTCGTCTTCCATCAACTGTCCACGCGGATCGTCAGCAACGAGGCGGCTCTGAAGCCACATCCCGGTGTCGTGACGATCAAGTCCGTCGACGGGATCGGTGCCCGCGTCGACAAACTCAAGACCTGGGCCAAGCTGACCACCACGCTCCCGGCCGGCGTCCAGGCCGGCTTCAAACTCTTCTACACCGAGGACACCAGGCACGGCCCGCTGATGACGCCACCTCAGGTGCTTGCGTTGAAGCCGCGGCCCGAGTTCGTCGTCTACGAATGACCGGTTAGATCCGGCGGCCCGTTGCGAAGCGGTTTCGGCCGGACAGGTCAAGCTGGTCGCGGACTTCAGTGAAGTCGCCGGTGGCGGCGAAGACGGCGGGGGCGGATTCGCCCTGGACGTCGGCGTGTTCACACGCGAACCAGCCGCCGGGCTTGAGCAGGCGGCCGGCGGTGGCGGCGACCACCTTGATCTCGTCGAGGCCGTCGTCACCGGACCACAGCGCCAACGCGGGGTCGTGATCGCGGACCTCGGCGGTGACGGATTCCCATGCGGTCAAAGGGATGTACGGCGGGTTGGCGATCACCGCGTCGACCTGACCGTCGAACTCGGGTAGGCAGCCGTCGATGTCGCCCTCGTGGAGGACCGCACCCGTGCCGGCCAGGTTTCGGCGGGCCCAGACGCAGGCCTCGGGTGAGAGTTCGACGGCATGCACGATGCCGTCGGGGCGTTCGGTCGCTACCGCGCCGGCGATCGCGCCGGAGCCGGAGCAGAGGTCGACCACGAGCGGGGATTTCAGGTCGGCGATCCGGTCGAGGATCCAGCCGACCATCACCTCGGTCTCGGGCCGCGGCACGAAGACACCTGGGCCGACGACCAGTTCCCGATAACGGAAGGCCGCCGTACCGGTGAGGTGCTGTAGCGGCTCCCGGGCAGCCCGCCTCGCGATCAGCTCGTCGTACACACGACGCTGGCCGTCGGTCGGCTCAGCCAGGTGCATCCGGCTCGATCCGGTGACGAAAGCCAGTAGCTCGGCCGCGTCGTAGTCGGGGGACGGAACTCCAGCGACCCGCAACCGCTCGGCCGCCTCACCGACCAGAACCCTCGCTCCCCCGAGCGGCTCAGCACTCATTGGGATTCGACGGCCTCGAGGCGGGCAGCCAGGTCTGCTTCGGTGAGGGCTTGGATCACGGGAGCCAGTTCTCCGCCGAGGACCTGGTCGAGGTTGTGGGCCTTGTAGCCGACGCGGTGGTCGGAGAAGCGGTTCTCCGGGAAGTTGTACGTGCGGACGCGCTCGGACCGGTCGACGGTGCGGATCTGCGACCGGCGGGCGTCGGACGCCTCCTGGTCGGCTGCCTCCTGGGCCGCGGCGAGCAAGCGGGACCGGAGCACGCGCATGGCCTGCTCACGGTTCTGCAGCTGCGACTTCTCGTTCTGCATCGAGACCACGATGCCGGTCGGCAAGTGCGTGATGCGTACGGCGGAGTCCGTCGTGTTCACGCTCTGCCCACCCGGCCCGGACGACCGGAACACGTCGATCCGCAGGTCGTTCTGGTCGATCTCGACGTCGACGTCCTCGGCCTCCGGCAGCACCAGGACGCCGGCCGCGGACGTGTGGATCCGCCCCTGCGACTCGGTCACCGGCACCCGCTGGACCCGGTGCACGCCGCCCTCGAACTTGAGCTTCGCGTACGGCGCCTCACCCGGCTCCGGCGTGCCCTTCGCCTTCACGGCGACCGTGATCGACTTGTACCCACCCAGGTCGGACTCGGCGGAGTCGAGGACCTCGGTCTTCCAGTGCTGCGACTCGGCGTACTTCAGGTACATCCGCAGCAGATCGCCGGCGAACAGGGCCGACTCGTCGCCGCCCTCACCGGCCTTGATCTCGAGGATCGCGTCCTTGTCGTCGCTCGGGTCGCGCGGGACCAGCAGGACCTGCAGCTTCTCGGCCAGCTCCTCGCGCCGGTGCTCGAGCTTGGTCGCCTCCTCGGCGAACGCCGGGTCCTCGTGCGCCAGCTCGCGCGCCGCCTCGATGTCGTCGGCGGTCTGCAACCATTCGTCGTAGGCGCGGACCACCGGCGCGAGCCCGGCGTACCGCTTGCCGACCCGGCGGGCGTTGGCCTGGTCGGAGTGCAACTCCGGATCCGACATCTGCCGCTCGAGCTCGGCGTACTCGGCCTTGAGCGATTGAACCGCTTCGAACATCCCGCACTCCTTCCTTCGGACCAGCTGACATGACAAACCGCGCGCCGGTCCCGCACACAGATGCGGGACCGACGCGCGGCTGGAAAGCTACTTCTTGGCGTACCGCTTCTCGAAGCGGGCCACCCGGCCACCGGTGTCGAGAATCTTCTGCTTGCCGGTGTAGAAGGGGTGGCACTGCGAGCACACGTCGGCGTGGATCACGCCGTTCTCCGCGGTCGAGCGGGTCTGGAACGTGGCGCCACAGGTGCAGGTCACCGTGGTGTCGACGTATGTCGGGTGGATGTCGCTCTTCAAAGGATCTCCTAGGTTCAGGTGCCCCGGGTCGTCCGCGGATGCGGACGTGAACCGGAACCAACAAGCCATTTTGCCATCACTGGCCAGATTTCACCGAATCGGGAGGAGCTGCCCCCTCCCGATCCGGCCACGATCAGTTGCCGTCGTCGGTGCTGCGACCGCCGCCTGTGGACGGGGTGGTCTTGTTGACCTGCATCAGGAACTCGATGTTCGACTTGCTCTCCTTGAGCTTGCCGATCAGGAGCTCGAGCGCGGCCTGGCCGTCGAGGGCGCTGAGCACCCGGCGGAGCTTCCACACCACCGAGGTCTCGTCCTTCGACATCAGCAGTTCCTCGCGGCGGGTGCCGGAGGCGACCACGTCGATGGCCGGGAAGATGCGCCGGTCGGCGAACTCGCGACGGAGCCGGAGCTCCATGTTGCCGGTGCCCTTGAACTCCTCGAAGATCACCTCGTCCATCTTCGAGGACGCCATCCGCACGCTCCGAGATCGTTGCCTCTGTCACCTAATTGCCACGTCTGCCGGCAGCAGAACGTGGCACGTCTTCCAGGGTGCGCCCC
>NZ_JBFAXQ010000050.1:0-30506 GCF_040680855.1 Kribbella sp. NPDC051952 | reverse complement strand
AGGATCCGCGGTCGTAAGGAACGACATCGAGCGATCCAGGCGGGTCCAGGCCCGGTAACAGGACATCGGGCAGACCGCCACGAGCAGCAGGACCAAGCAGGTCCCGCCACCTTGATGGCGTGTTCGCACCCCGTTCGATCGGCGGCGGCCTTGCAATGCCGTCTAGCGCCGATCACATTCCGTAACTATGGCCCGACGTTAGGTCAAAGACGGCCTGCTGTCAACGGCCCAATGGATGCGCGCAGCAACTACCTGAACCGGTTGCTCCATTCAACTAATGCGTCAACTTCTTCATGGGTGTTGCTGCTGGCAACGTGCCCCACGTCAGGCCGCCTTTCGCCTACGTCGCCGGGTGATGACGACAACGGCCGCGCCGATGGCGAGAACACCGCCGGCCCCAGCGACGTACTCGGTCTTGCCGGCGTCGTGATCGGGCTCCCGCGCTGCCGTGCGTTCGGCCAGGGCGCCGGCCGGTAGCTGGGCGGAGTACGCCGCGCAGACGATCGCGGGCGCCTTGGCGATGGACCTCGCGCAGGCCACCGTTGCCAGTCGGAGAAGCTCGGGTGGGGTCTTGGTCACGGTCATCGTCGAGTGAAGGGTCGCCGTTCCGCCCGCCTTCAGGTTCACGCTCCACTCGATGCTGAGCGGGTGCGCCTTGCCGGCGAGGTCCGCGGACTTGAACCGCAGGCCGGTCGGCACGCTCTGACTGATCTTCAGGCCGGTGACGGCGGTGCCGCCCAGGTTCCGGATCGTGATCGCGTACGGGAAGACGTCGCCCACGGCCGCCGAGGTCCGGTTGCTGTCGACAGCGATGCTCAGCTGGGGGGTGGTCGATGCGGCGGCGTCGGTGCTGCCCCCGACCAGTAGTGCGGAGGCAGCGAGACCAAGCCCGCAGGAGATACGAAGCGGTGTGGTCAGAAGGTGTCTGCTGGCGTTCATGGTTCTCCTCTCCGAACGTCGGCTGTGCGAAGCTCGCTTGTCACTGACTGCTGGCGATGTAGTCCAGGGTGGTGGAGTAGGTGTCCGATGAGACGAACGGGATCTTGATCTGGTAGTCGTTGCTGACCGCGTCACCGGCCGGACCCGACGCCGCGTTCTGCTGGTGCACGATCACCGGGTCGGTGCTCGAGAGCGGCACGAAGTCGGCGTCGCCGCTCTCCCTGACCCCCAGCTGGTCGATCGGGATCGTGGCCGGGTTGCCCGCTGTGGCCGGAAGCAGCGCGGTGCCGGTGGCCTGGACGCTGACCGAGTAGCCCGTGGTGCTGTTGGTGGTGACGGTCATGGTGACTGTTCCGTCGGAGCTGATCGTGCTGTTCGGGAGTCCGGTGAGGAGGAACGACGTGGTGAGCCCGCTGAGGGTCAGAGCCAGTGGCGCGATTGGGGTCGAGGTCGTGCAGCGGCCGTCGGCATGGCCGGGAGCGCAGTTCCCACCCACCGTCTCCGAGACCACTGTGTTGGTCAGGACGCCGTCTCCGGCTCCGGTGACGGGTACGGCGACCGAATAGGTGATGAGCACCGTCGCGTCCCGGGGGATGGCGCCGGTCCAGGTCAAGGTCCCTGCCGAGTACGTGACGACGCCGCTGCTGGCGGCTGCGTCGTTGCTGTAGCTTGCGTCGTCTTCGACTCCCGCCAACGAGTCCGTCAGAGTGGCGGTCGGGTAGTCGGCCTCGCCCGTGTTGGTCACCTCGATCGTGTAGTGGAGGCTGTCGCCTGCGACGACCTGACTCAGATCGGCGGCCTTGCTGATCGTCAGCGCGGGAACCAGAACGGTCACTGTGGACCTGCAGCCTGCTTCCGCACCATTGACACAACTCGAACCAGCCGACCCGGAAGTGACCGCATTCTCCAGGCGGCGGTCACCGGCTGCCGGGAAGAGTGCGGTGACCGAGTAGGTGATGATGGCAGCTGAACCGGCCGCGAGCGCTCCGGTCCAGACGAGCGTGCTGTTGCTATAGGCAACGGTCCCGATGCTGGCCGTGGCATCGCTCGCATAGCCGGCATCGTCGAGTACGCCGGTCAGTACGTCGCTGACCGTGGCCGGGAAGTAGTCGGTCTGTCCGGTGTTGACCACGCTGACCGTGTAGTGGACGACGCTGCCGGCCGCTACGGTTGCGGTGTCGGCTGCCTTGGTGATGGACAAAGCCGGAATCAGAACCCTGACCAGCACAGAGCAAGGCGCCTCGGTGTTTCCAGGCAGACAGTTGCTGCCAGGTGCCGCCGACGACACCGTGTTGATCAGCAACTTGTCGCCAGGGTCCGGATCGTCGACGGTGATCGAGTACGTGATCGTCGTACTGGCCCCGATCAGCAGATCGCCGGTCCAGCTGAGAATCGGGTTGGTGAAGGTCACCGTGCCGCTCGACGCCGTCGCGTCCGCGTTGTACTCGGAGTCGGGGAGAACGCCGCTGAGGGTGTTGCTCACCGTCGCGCCGTCGTACGGGGTCTGCCCGGTGTTGGCGATGACGATCGTGTAGGTGACGATGCCACCCGGTGTGGTGGTCGGAGCGTCCGCAGAGATCGCGATGGTCAGGTCCGGGATGAGCACGGTCACTGTTGCGGTGCAGGCCGGGGCGGATCCACCTGCCGGGCAGCTGCTGCCCGGAGCCGGAACCATCACAGTTGCTCTCAGCAACTTGTTGCCCACGTCCGGGTTGTTGACGATCACGGTGTAGCGGAGGGTTGCGACAGCTCCGACGGGCAAGGCTCCACTCCACGACAGGTCCGGAGCAGAGTACGTCGCGACGCCCGTCGAGGCAGCGATCTCGCCGTCGAAGCCGGCGTCGTCGAGCAGGTCGGTGAGCGAGCTGTCGAGCCTGACCGACTCGTACGGCGTCTGACCCGTGTTCTGCACGGTGGTGGTGAAGGTGACCGCGGTCCCTGGCGTCGTACTGACCTTGTCGGCCGTCGTGGAGACCATGAGTCCGGGGATCAGGACCGTGACCGTGTTCGTGCACTGCGCTGCGGTTCCGCAGGTGCTGCCGGGCACCGCAGAGCTTGTCGAGGTGACCATCGAGTGGTCCCCGGTCGGCGGATCGGTGACGGTCACCGAGTAGGAAACGGTCGCGGTGGCACCGATGGCGAGATCGCCGGACCAGACGAGCTGAGGGCTGGTGTACGCCAGTACGCCGGACGTCGCCGTCGCGTTGTTCGGATAGCTGGCGTCATCCAGTACGCCGGCGAGCAGCATGCTGACGTTTGCCGCCAGATAGTCGGTCTGACCGCTGTTTCGGATCGTGACGGTGTAGGCGACGGCCATGCCTGGAACCGCGGTGGTGCGATCGGCGACGACTGCGATGTCGAGCAGCGGAACAAGGACGTTCACCAGCGTGGTGCAGACCGACGCGGAACTGCCGATGGGGCAGGTGCTGCCGAGCTCGCTCGAACTCACCTGGTTGGCCATCGTCCTGCCGCCCAGATCGGGATCGTCCACTCGAACGCTGTAGGTGATGATCACGGCTGCTCCGACCGCCAGGTCGCCGGTCCAGGTCAGTGTGGCGCCGTCGAAGGTGACGAGCCCCGTTGTCGCCGTACCGTCGTTGGCGTACGCCGAGTCGGTCAGGACGCCGGCCAGCGAGTCGTGCACCTGCGCGCCGGAGTACGACGTCTGGCCGGTGTTGTGCGCGGTGATCGTGTAGGCGACGGAACTGCCCGGTGTCACCGTGGCTCTGTCGGCAGTTTTGCTGAGGGTGAGTGCGGGAGTCAGGACCGTGACGCTGGTCAGGCAGGCCGCCTGCGGACTCGCTGTCGGGCAGTTGGTGGCCGGCGCGTCGGTGGTGACCCTGGTGGTCATCACCTTGTTCCCGGCATCTGGGTTGTTGACCTTCAGTGAGCCGGTCACGGTCACGGTCGTGCCCACAGCGAGGTCTCCGGTCCAGATGATCCGGCCGGTCGCGGCCACCAGTAGCAGGCTGCCCGAGGTCGCCTCGGCGTCACCGGCGTAGGTGGCGTCGTCGAGCGATCCGGCGAAGTCGTCGTTGACGCTGATACCGAGGTAGGGCACCTGGCCGACATTGCTGATGGTGACCGTGTTCCGGACCACTGAGGCCGGCTTGGTCGTCGCGGCATCGGCGGCGTTGACGATCCGCAGGCTCGCGATCGCTACCGAGGCCGAACAGCGGGGATCGGCGCCGTCGTCCGGGCAGTTGCTTCCCGGGCTGGACGAGACCACTGTTTGGTCGAGTCTGTAGTCCCCGCCGACCGGCTGGTCGACGGTGACGGTATAGGTGATCGTCGCGACCGCGCCGGTGGCCAGAACTCCTGTCCAGTGGAGATTCCCGCCGGTGACAGCGACGGTTCCGCTGGTTGCCGACGCCGCGCTGGTGAGGGTCGCGTCGTCCAGTACGCCGCTGAGCGGTAGGTCGAAGGTGGCTGCCGGGTAGGGGAGTTGGCCGGTGTTGGTCGCAGTGATCGTGTAGCTGACTGCCGCACCAGGGACTGTCCGTGCGGCGCTTGCGGCCGATGCGATCGTCAATGCGGGAGTGAGGACAGCGATGGTGGCGCGACAGGCAGAGTTCCCGCTGGCGGGTGGGCAGGTGCTGCCGGTAGCGGTCGAGCTGACCGGGTTGACCATGGTCTTGTCGCCTGTGGCCGGGCTGTGAGCCGTGACCGAGTAGGTGATGGTCACGGTCTGGCCGACCGCAAGATCCCCGGCCCAGGTCAGTGTCTGGCCGGCGAAGGCGACCACGCCCGTAGTCGCCGTAGCGTTGGCGTTGTAGGAGGCGTCGTCCATGATGCCGGTCAGCGAGTCGGTGACTGTCGCATCGACGTACGGCGTCTGGCCCGAGTTGTGGACGGTGATCGTGTACGTCGCGGTGCCGCCGGGGACCACGAACGTCGTACCGGCGGTCTTGGTGATGGTCAGCTCGGGGACCAGCACCGGGAGTATCGGCGTACACGCCGGATCGGCGCCTCCCGTCGGGCAGTTGTTACCCGGCGCGGCCGAGACCGTGGTTGCGGTCATCAGATGGTTGCCGAGATCGGGATTCGCGACCGTAAGGGTTCCGGCGATGTTCACGGTACCGCCGACCGGGATGTTGCCTGTCCAGGTGATGCCGGCCGCGGTCAGTACCAGCGTGCCGGAACTGGCGTCCTGGTCGCCGTTCGCGATCGCGTCATCGAGTGTGTCCGCGCCGGGACTGAAGACGGAGATGCCGGTGTAGGGAGTCTGTCCGGTGTTGGTGAAGGTCGCGGTCAGGTGCACGACCGAACCCGGCGTGGTCGAGGTCTCCACGTAGTGCTGGTCGATCAGGAGGGCCGCGACCGTCACGGTGTTCGTGCAGCGAGGGTCGGTGCTGCCGGCCACGCAGTTGTTGCTGGAGAGCAGCGAGGTGGAGCTGACCGTGCCGGTAAGCCGGCCGTCTCCGGCGAGCGGACTGATCACGGTGACCGAGTACGTGATGGTGATGGTGCTCGACGGTCCGACAGTCCCGCTCCAGGTGAGAGTCGGACTGGTGTAGGTGACGGTCCCGCTGCTCGCGGTCGCATCGTTGTTGAAGGTCGCGTCGTCGAGGACGCCGGCCAACGGATCGGTGAACTGGGCGCCGACGATCGGCAGGACGCTCGAGTTGGTCACCTTGACGGTGTACTGAACGGTGCCGGCGGCAACGGTCGAGGTGACGTCCGAGGTCTTGGTGAAGGTCAGGGTGACGGAGTTGGTGATGGTGACGGTCGCCGTACACCGGGAGTCGCCGGCACCGGTCGGGCAGTTGTTCCCTGGGGTCGAGGAGCTGATGGTGTTGGTCATGGCGTCTGCGCCGGAAGCGGGGTTGTTGATCGTCACCGTGTACGTCACGGTCGCCGAAGCCCCGGGCGCCAGTGCGCCTGACCAGCTCAACACCTCGGCCGCGAAGGTGACGGTGCCGCTGGTGGCCGAGGCCGAGCCGTACGTCGCTTCGTCCAGGACCTCGGCCAGGTCGTCACTGAAGGCGGCCGCCGACAACGGGATCTGGCCGGTGTTCTTGGCCGTGACGGTGTAGGTGACCGTAGTGCCGAGGGTCGCGTTGGTCAGATCGGCGGTCTTCTCCAGGGTGAGTCCAGGTGTGAGGATCACGACCTGGCTGCGGCAAGCTGCGTTGCCACTGGCCGGAGGACAGGTGTTGCCGACCGCGGTGGAACTGACGGAGTTGACGAGCAGCTTGTCACCGGTGACCGTGCCGGGAACGGCGACCGAGAAGGTGATCGTGACAGTTGCCGAAGGGGCCACATCACCGACCCAGGACAGGCCAGGTGAGTTGAAGGTCAAGGTTCCGCTGGTCGCGCTCGCGTCGTTGTTGTACGTCGCTTTGTCCACCAGACCCACGAGCGAGTCGGTCACTGCGGCGCCGACGTACGGAGTCTGACCGGTGTTGTGCACAACGATCGTGTAGGCGACAGTCCCCCCGGGAACGGTGACAGCGGTGTTCGCGACCTTGCTGATGGTGAGTTGCGGCACCAGCACGCTGATCGAGGCCACGCACCGGCTGTCGGAACTGCCGGCGAGGCAGTTGTTGCCGGGCGCCGAGGACGACAACGTGCCGGTGATGAGCAGGTCGCCGGTCGGAGGATCCTTGACGGTCAGAGATCCGGTGACGGTGACCAGCCCGCCGACGGGGATGCTGCCGGTCCAGCTGATGGCCGTCGAGCTGAGGGTGAGCGTTCCCGAGGTCGCCGTCTGGTCACCGGTCGGGATCGCGTCGTCCGTGACGCCACTGCTCGGGCTGGAGATCGTGATGCCGGTGTAGGGCACCTGGCCGGTGTTGGTGAACGTGGCCGTGAGCTGGATCAGGGAACCCGGCGTCGTGGTCGGCTGCGGGTAGCTCTGGGACAGGATCAGCCGGGCAACCGCCACGGTCGTCGCGCAGCGACTGTCGGCAGCACCGGGGGAGCAGTTCGCGCCGCTGCTGGTGGAGGTGACCGTGTCGGTCAGCAGGTTGTTGCCGCCATCAACGAGATGAACGGTGACCGAGAAGGTGACGGTCGCCGTAGCGCCAACGGCCAGGTCACCGGTCCAGATCAACACCGAGCCGGCGAAGGAGACGGCGCCTGCGCTTGCGGCGGCATCGCCGTTGTACGCAGCGTCGTCGACGAGACCCGCCAGCGTGTCCGAGAAGGTCGCACCCGCGGCGGGAGTGGCGCCCGAGTTGGTGACCGTGATCGTATAGCCGACCGTCGCGCCGGGAGTGGTGGTGGCGGTGCCGGCGGACTTCACGATGGTCAGACCGGGAACCAGTACGTCGACAACGGCGGTACACCTGGGATCGACACTGGTGACGGCGCAATTGCTTCCTGCTGTGGAGGAGTCGACTGTGTTCAGCAGCCGCTTGTCGCCGGGATCGGGGTCGCGAACGGTGACCGAGTAGCTGATGGTCGCGGCCGCACCGGGTGCCAGCGCGCCGGACCAGGACAGGACGGTTCCGCTGAAGCTGATCGCTCCGGTGGTCGCGGTCGCATCACCGGAATAGACGGCATCGGCCAGAACGACGGAAAGGTCGTCGCGGAGACTCGCGGGGGAGTAGGCGGTCTCACCGGTGTTCACGACGGAGATCGTGTATCCGACTACACCGCCGGGGACGGTTGTCGAGGAGTCAGCTGTCTTGGTAATGGTGAGGCCCGGCATGAGGACAGTCACGACGGCTCGGCAACCTGGTGCGGGAGAGGCAGAGGGACAGGTGCTCCCGGCGCCCTCGGCCGCAGTCAGGACCACGAGCGACCTGTCACCGCTCGCGCCTGCCTTGACCGTGACCGACAGGGTGCCGGTCTCGGTCTCACCGGGGGCGAGGTCGACGAGCCAGGTCGTGGTTCCGTCCGGATGGGCGATCAGGCTCCCGGCGCTGACCGCGCCGTCGTTGTTGTAGTCCGCGTCGTCCAGCGCGCCGGTGACATCTGCTGAGATGTCGAGGTCGTTGTACGACGTCTGGCCGGTGTTGTGCGCGGTGAACGTGAACCGTACGACGCCACCGGGTGTGGTGGTCGCGGAGTCAGCCGTGACAGAGATGGCCACACCAGGGATCACGACCGTCGTTGTCGTCGTACACCGTGGGTCGGTGCCGGTCACCGGGCAGTTGTTGCCCGGAGACGTCGAGGAGGTCGCCGTACTGAGAACCCGGTTGCCCGTGGTCGGTTGCCGTACGGTCGCGGAGTAGGTGACCGTCGCGCTGGCTCCGATCAGGAGCTCGCCGGACCAGTTGAGCGCCGTACCGGTGAACGTCACCGTGCCGGTCGTGGCTGCTGCGTTGTTGTTGTAGTCAGCGTCGTCCAGTACGCCGCTCAGTGCGTGGCTGAGGTTCGCTGCCGGGTAGGAGGTCTGACCGGTATTGGTGATCGACAGGGAGTACCGGACGATCGAGCCAGGGGTGGCTGTGGTGACGTTTGCGGACACGGCGATGGTGAGTTCGGGCACGTGTACGCGAACTGTGCTGGTGCAGAGAGGGCTTGCGTCAGCAGTCGGGCACGTGCTGCCGGCCAGCGGTGTGCTCACGGCCGTGGTAAGGGTCTTGTCGCCCGGATCTGGATCGTGCACCGTGATCGAATAGGTGATGGTGATCGCCGAGCCCACGGCGAGATTCCCGGTCCAGGTGAGCGTGGACGTCGCGGCGTTGAACTCGATGCTTCCGGCCGAGGCGGTGGCGTTGCCGCCGTACACCCCGTCGTCCAGTGCCGCCGCCAGGGCGATCGAGACCGTCCCGGCGGTGTAGGGCGTCTGGCCGGTGTTGGCCAGGGCAACGGTGTAGGCGACCACGCCGCCCGGTGTGGTCGACGACGGATCGGCGCTGTTCGTGATCGACAGCGCGGGAACCAGAACGGTCACGGCCACCGAGCATTGGGCCGCCGGGCTTCCGGCGGGGCACGGACTGCCCGCGGAGGGCGAGACGACTGTTCCGGTCAGCGACCTGTTGCCGATATCGGGGTCGTCGACCGTGACGGAGTAGGTGATGGTCACCGTGGCGCCGACCGGCAGTGATCCGGTCCAGGTCAGCGATGGAGCGGTGTAGGAGAGATTGCCCGAGGTGGCGGCCGCGTCAGCGTTGTAGTCGGCGTCGTCCAACATTCCGGCGAGGCCGTCGGTCAGCGTCGCGCCAGGGTAGGCGGTCTGTCCGGTGTTGGTGACCAGGATGCTGACACGGACTGTGCCACCGGGGGTTGTCGTGGATCGGTCGGCAGACTTCACGATGGTGAGGCCGGGGACGCTGACAGTGGCAGAGCAGCGCGCGTCGGTGCTCCCGCTGACGCAGTTGGTGCCCAGCGTGCTCGAGCTGACTGTGTTCGAGAGCACCTTGTTGCCGACCACCGGGTTGGCGACGGTCACGGAGTATGTGATCGTGACCACTGCCGACCCCGCGAGATCGCCGGTCCAACTGATCACCGGTGCGGTGTAGGAGACCGATCCACTCGTTGCGGCTGCGTTGGCGTTGTACGTCGCGTCGTCGAGCACCCCGGTCAGCGGGTCGGTCAGGGTGACACCGCTGAAGGAGGCCGGGCCGGTGTTGGTCACGGAGATCGTGTAGACCACCACGGTGCCGGCCGCCGCCGAGGTTACGTTCGCGTTCTTGAGGATCTGCAGGGGACCGGCGGCGATCACGATGGTGACGGTCCGGCTGGCGGTCTGATTGTTCGCGTCGACGACACCGATCGTGAAGGTGGAGCTTCCGGTAGTCGTCGGGGTACCGGACAGACGGCCGGTGGCAGTGTCGAGGACGAGGCCCGGAGGCAGTGTCCCCGCGGCCAGGGACCAGGTCAGCGGTAGAGCCCCACCGGTCACGTCGAAGCTGTGGGGATAGCTGACCCCGACTTGACCGGTGGGCGTCGGGGTGTTGGCGAAGGCCGGCAGCGCCACGATGAGCACTGTCGCGGTCCGGGCCGCGGTCTGGCCGAACGAGTCGGTGACCGTGAGGGTCACGGCGAAGCTGCCCGCGGCGGTCGGGGTACCACTGACCAGACCGGAGGACGCGTTCAGGGTGAGTCCGGCGGGCAGACTGCCCGAGGTGATCGACCAGGTGAAGGGACCGGTGCCGCCGGTGAGCGTCGGCTGGTGAAGGTACGCAACGCTGACCTCGCCCGCCGTCGGCGCGAACGTGATGGCGGGTGCGGCCGCAATGACCAACGTGACCGCCTTGGTGGCGGTCAGGCCGCTGGCATCGGTGACCATCACCGTGACCGGGAAGCTGCCCGCCGCGGTAGGCGTTCCGCTCAACAGACCTGACGACGCGTTGAGGACCAAGCCGGCCGGCAGTACTCCACTGCTGATCGACCAGCTGAACGGAGACGTTCCGTTGGTCACCGTGAGAAGCCGGCTGTAGGCGACGCCTACCTCACCGGCCGGCGGTGCGGTGAAGGTGAGACTGGGGGACTGGTTCGGTGTCACCGCGGCGGACTTCGCGGACGCCGGCCCGGTGCCGGCGAGGTTCTGGGCCGCCACGGTGAAGGTGTAGGAGACACCTGCGGACAGGCCTGTGACGCTGTGGGTGGTTCCGGTGCCGCTGAAGCTCTGAGCCGTCTGTGCCACCAGACCGATGTACGGCGTAACGACGAAGCCGGTGATCACGCTGCCGCCGTTGTTCGGCGTACTCCAGGTCAGTACGGCGGACAGACTGCCCGCACTGACCGCCGTGACGGCGGGCGCACCAGGCAGCGTGTAGGGCACCACCGCCGTGGATTGTGGACTGGCGTCAGAGGTCCCGTAGGCGTTGATCGCCATGACGGTGAAGGTGTACGACGTCGCGGGGGTGAGGCCGGTGAGGACGCGGCTCGTCGTGCTGGCGTCGAACGACAACGGCGACTGCGCGACACCCGCGGCGTACGGCGTGACGACGTACCCGGTGATCGGGCTGCCGTTGGCGGTCGGCGCCACCCAGGCGACCGTTGCGCTGGAGATTCCCGCGGTTGCGGTGGGCTTGGCCGGGGCCACCGGCTTGTCGGCGTACACGTAACTGGCGGCCGAGGCCACCCCGGAGGTCACGACGGTGACGGAAACCGTCGTCGCGGCGCTGCGGGCCGGCATCGATGAGACGACCAGGTTGTTCCCGCTGACGGTGAAGCAGCCGGCGGCGGGCGCGCCGCTACAGGGAAGAAGTACCACGGGCGTCCCGGCCTGCTGCTGTGCCGTCGTACCGATCTCGATGGCTGTGGCCGCGGTGATGTTCGCGCCGCTGACGATCAGCGAGTTGGTTCCCGCGATCGGACCGATGGCCGGCACAACTGCGAGTCCGCTCGGCGCGGTCGGCACAGTGCCTGCGGTCGCACTGGTATCCGTTCCCGGGTTCGCATCCGCCGACGAGGCCCTGACCGTCGAGTTGCTCTGCACCAGCGCGGAGGTGACGGTGGAGCCGGTCACGATGGCGACCACCGTGATCGGGGGCAGAACGGTGCCGCCGGCGAAGGAGCCGGCCGTCGTCGTACAGGTGATGCTCTGGCCGACGGCCGCTGCACACGTCCAGCCGTTGCCATAGGCACCTACAGGTACCACTCCCGCGGGGACGGTCTGACTGACGGAGATCGGGCTGTTCTCGGCGGCCCCGGCCAGCACACTCGAGGCGATCTTGTAGGTGACCGGATCGCCCGGCTGGGAGGATGGTGCGGTGTAGCTGGTGGTGCTGACGGCCAGTTGCGGGACCGGGTTGAAGGTGAGGACCTTGACGGCGGAGATCTCGTGGACGTCGGTCACCGAGCCGGTCGAACCGACGAACCCGAACGAGAGTTGCTTGGGTACGCCGTTGGCGCCGAGCCAACTGCTCGACGGATAGAGACCCGCCGCAACCGACGGCAGCGGGCCGGAGAGCGTCTTCGTCGCTTGCCCGACTGGCGTGACCACCACCTTGTAGGTGCCCGCGGCAACGGTTACGCCCGAGTCGGAGGTGAAGGCCGCCCCGGTCGGGTTGATGAGGACCTGGACGGGGACCGCGGACGCTGCTCGGGTCGCGGCCCGGAGGATGCTCTTGGAGGCCAGGGTGCCGTCCGAGGTGGTGGTGAGACCGCAATAGCCGACCAGGCCGTTCCCGGGTCCGCGCACGACGACTGCGCCGGCCGCCTGGTTGACGATGTTGGGTGCGTTGGTGCAGCCGGTGCCTTGGAAGCCGGTGGCACTGAAGTTGCCGAACACATCGAGTCCGACGCCGAGGTAGGCGTTCGGCAGGCCCCCGATCGAACCGGCCGGCGAGTAGCCGAGGGAGCCGCCGGAAGGCCCGATCCGGGTGGCCGAAGCAGGGTTCGCCGGATCGACGGCAGCCAGCAGGAACGCGATCCCGTCGGCGTTGCCGCCGCCCCACTGGTAGGACGTGAACGTCACGTCGAGACCGTTCGAGGTCGGGAAGCTGGTCTGGCCGAAGACGCCGCCGACCTGGTTGGTGGTGGAGTTGGTGAGCCGGAGCTTTCCTGAACCTTGAGGATCCGTGCTTCCGGCGCAGCTGAGCAGCGGCAAGGTGGCGCTGTTGCCCGCGGCACTGAGGCAGGCGACGTTGGTCCCACTCGTCGGCGAGGGCACTGTGACGGTCCCCGTACCGTCCACCGTCCTGTTGTTGAACAGGTTCTCGAACAGGACCGTGCCTGCGGCGTTGGCGGTGTTCGCGGTGACGACGGCGAGCGTCGTACCCAACAGGGAGAGTGTCAGAGCCAGGATCAGCGGCCTCGATCGCCTAGCCACTGCCGCCACCCACGATCGGCTTCAACTGGGTTGCGGCGGTCGCCACCGCGGCACGGTAGTGGCGGCGCCACCATCGGATGCCCAACCAGATCGCGAGGCCCGCGACGACGCCGATCCCCAGCAGGTGCAGGGGAAAGACGATCACCCGGACCGTGACCATGTCGACGGCTCCATCGGCGTTGACGAGTGACACGGTGGGATGGCAGACGCAGAGCAGGGGAGGGTTCCAGACGGTGCTGATGTCCCGGGTCGCGCCACGCATCACGGTGAAGTCGGGAAACGCGGAGGTGTGGCCCGCGGATTTGATGGTGAGTGGAGAGGTGTCGCGGAAGTCGCGGTGGACCGTGCCGGCGTTGTGAACCTTCGCGGTCACGTCGGTGTGGCCCCACATCATGAAGGCGGGAGCGTTGAGATCGCTCAGCTCGGCGGTGTTGTCCGTCGGTCCCGGCACCGTGATGTAGACCGGTGCGCCGACGCCGCGGTTGATCCTGACATTCGCCGCGGTCTTTCCGGCCGGCACCAGGAAGACGAGTGCGACTTGATGGTCTCCCGGCTCGGGCGCGGCCGGGACCTTGATGGTCGCGCTCACGGTCTGGGCGGCGCCAGGGGCCACGGTGAAGGTCGCCGGGCTCACTGTCACCCAGGCGGAGGCGGAGTAGGGCGCCTGCTGCTGGAAGATCAGGGCTCCGTCGGCTCCGCCGGTGAAGTTCTGCTTCAGCACGTTGACGGTGACTGCCTTGTCGCCGCGATTGACCACCAGGATCTCGGCCACCTTGTCCAGGTCTGCCGGTCCGATGGCAAGCCGGGTCGGGCTGACGGTCAGCGAGAACTCGGACTGAGCCGGGCGGTAGGAGGTCGAGGGGGCCGCAGGGCGCGGGGAGTCCGAGGCTTGCGCCCCGGACCCTTGCGCCGCTGACACTTGTGCGAGGGACGCCGGCACGCCGACCAGCAGGACGCACGCCGTGTACGCGGCGGTACGCCGGAACAGGTCGGTCATGGCGGAGCCTTTCATTTCGGCGGTGGATTTACAGCGTGGTGGCGATGTAATTCAAGGTCGCCGTGTAGGTGTCCTCGTTCACGAACGGAATGACGACCTGATAATCATTGGAAAGGGAGTCGCCGCCCTCGGCCGACCGGGTGCTCTGGGTGTGAACGGTTTGCGCCGCAGTGCTGCTCAAGGCACCAAAAGTGGTCGTCGCGGTTTCTCGGACGGACAGGGCACCGATCGGCACCGAGTCGGCGTTGCCGGATGCGGCCGCATCCATGGTCGCGCTCGCACTCTGGACCGTGACCGCATAGCCGGCCAGGTTGTTGGTGGTGACCTTCATTGTCACCGCGCCCAGCCCGGTCACCGTCGCCCCGGGGACGCCCGTGAGGGTGAAGCTCGGGGTAAGTCCCGTCAGCGCGATCGCCGAACTGACGGCCACGTTGGCCTGGGTCGTGCCGGGTGACTCGGCGCCCGGTGCGGCGGCGGCGACTCCCGCCCCTCCGCCGGCGAGAGCGATCACCGCTGCGGCCCCGAGCAGACCGCGTCGGCAGGCGCGTCCCGGGCGTCCCCGCGGGCCGCCCGGTGGAGAATTCTCCCGACGGGCAATGATTTGTCGTGTCATGGCATTTCTCCTTGAAACATGAACGTTTGACTGATAGTCACGCTCATTTGCAACGTACACCTGCACGTTGATAGTTGCACCGGGCAATTAGTCCCTAATTTCTTGGGCACAATTTTGCGCGCGCGGAGCCACCGCGGAGAAATACATGGATTGAAACGATCAATGCCCCCGTGGCAATTTACTGCTGGTCGTACTTTCTGCGTCTGCCGGAGAGACGACTCAGGCCGGCCAGATCGCCGGTATGCGCAGAGGTTCACTAAGAGTGTAGGCACGACCCGGATAGGTAGTGACGCACTCTCAGTGACAATGGCATGCAGATCGTTACGGGAGCGGCTCTGGCGCGGCTGTCCGGCCTGTCGCTGGCTCACGTTCGGACTGACGCATCCTCGGCGGTCTTCCTGCGTTAGGCCGTCGCTCGTGGGACAGTTGCCCGACGATGACGATCTTTACCTTCCACCTCGCGGAGCTTCGCCCGACGACGACGGCGGGCGCACTCTGGAAGGCGCCGACCGTGCCTTCCACGCCCGGGTTGCGGTACGCCGAATGCCTGGCGCTGATGCGGCTCGGTGCACCGACCGTCTCGCCGTCCCGGATGCAGTTGCGCCGGATGGCGATGTTCGCGCGATGGGAGGATGAGGCGGCCATCGAGGCCTTCCTGGCGGACCACTCTCTGGGCAAGCAGTTGGCGGCAGGGTGGCACGTGCGTATGCAGTTCCTGCGGCGCTGGTCGCGGCTTGCGGCGTTGCCCGACCTTCCTGCGAGAGCTGGCGAGTGGGACCCGGCCGAGCCCGTCGTGGCGGTCACGCTGGCCCGGATGCGTCTCCTGGAGGTGCCGAGGTTCCTCAAGTGGGGCAAGCCCGTGGAACGGCTGGTTCGCGACCATCCGGGGGCGACACTGGCGCTGGCCGCGATGCGCCCGCCCCGGACGATCTCCACGTTCTCGGTCTGGCGGTCCGTGCGGCAGATGGAAGAGATGGTGCACGGCCACAGCACTGTCCCGGAGCCCGACCGTCACGCCGCCGCAATGGTCGAACGCCGGCGCAGGGACTTCCACCACGAGTTCGCGACCCTGCGGTTCCGGCCGCTGTCGGAGCACGGCTCGTGGCAGGGGCGGAGCGGCATCGTTCCCCGGTAAGGCGCCGTACGGGTCGGTCCGGGCCTGCGGCGAAATCCGGTGGTCGGGCATCGCCGGTCCCCTTACGCTGGGGTCGAACTGAGCGTCGCCGCGAGAGTGCGGCAGGCGCCTTGACGAGTGAGGGGAGCCCGGCCGTGCGTTACCGCATCACTGTGTGCGCTCCCCGATCCCGGTACGACGTGATCCTCGTGTCTTCGGGGGTCAGGTGCCGGCTGCGCGGTCGGCTCCTGTCCGCGACGAACTGACCCTGCCTGTCCTGCGGGCGGCTGCGATCTGAGCCGCCGTCACCGGTGTGGTGCCTGGCCTGACCGCAGGCCGTTTCGTCCGTGAATCGCGCTGTCCCGATCCGGATCATCCGAAAGGCCATCGGCCATGCGTACCAACTTCGACCACCGTCAACACGACCGCCCGCTGTCCGGCCTTCGCAATGTCGGCATCCTCGCCCACGTTGATGCGGGCAAGACGACTGTCACCGAACGGATCCTGTTTCTCACCGGCACCACTCACAAGCGTGGTGAGGTCCACGACGGCACGACTGTCACCGACTTCGACTCTCAGGAACGCGATCGCGGGATCACGATCTTCGCCGCGGCCGTGAGCTGCGACTGGGACGGGCACTCGATCAACCTGATCGACACCCCGGGCCACGTCGACTTCTCCGACGAGGTGGAGCGCTCGCTGCGGGTACTCGACGGTGCCGTCGCACTGTTCGACGCCGTCGCGGGAGTCGAACCGCAGAGCGAGTCGGTCTGGCGCCAGGCCGATCGGCACGGGGTGCCGCGGATCGCGTTCGTCAACAAGATGGATCGCCCGGGCGCCGACCTCGACGCGGCGGTGGCCTCGATCCGCGAGCGGTTGCACGTGACCCCGCTGGTGGTTCAGTTGCCGATAGGGAAGGAGGCCGAGTTCAGCGGAGTGATCGACCTGGTGACGATGCGGGCGTGCGGGTGGAGTGGCGACACCTTTGCGGAAGGCCCGGTGCCAGATGCCCTTGTGGAGCAGGCGAAGCGGCGGCGTCGGCTGCTCGAGGAGACCGTGGCCGAGCTCCATCCGGTCGCGCTGGACGAGTTCTATGCGCGGTCGACGGTCTCGGCGGAAACGCTCGCTTCCGTACTGCGGGATCTGACCCGGTCCGGTACCGGCGTGGTGGTGCTGTGCGGGTCGGCGTACCGCAACCGCGGGATCGAGCCGCTGCTGGACGCCGTCATCGCCTATCTGCCTTCGCCGCAAGAGGTGCCGGCGGTGCGTGGCCTGTCGGACGGTGCCGTGCAGGAGCGGGCCGCCGACCCGACGGCGCCGTTCGCGGCGCTCGTGTTCAAGGTCAATTCGTCGGCCACTGGTCGGCTGACGTATCTGCGGGTGTATTCGGGAACGATTCGGAAGGGAGAAACGGTCGTGGACGCGGACATGGGACGCACTGAGCGGATCAGCCGGATCCTGCGAGTACAGGCCGACCAGCACGTGGAGGTCGAGCAAGCGGTCGCGGGCGACATCGTCGCGGTCGTCGGGCCGAAGTCCGCACGCAGCGGCGCGACCCTGTGCGCGCCGGCAGCACCGTTGGTTCTCGAACCGCCGGTCGTGGCCGAGCCGGTCGTCTCCGTGGCGGTCGAGGCCCGCAGGAGCACCGACACCGACCGGCTTGCGTCCGCACTGGCGCGACTGGTCGAGGAGGACCCCTCGCTGACGGTCCGGACCGATTCCGAGACCGGTCAGACGCTGTTGTCCGGCCTGGGTGAGCTGCACCTCGAGGTCGCGGTGGAGAAGGTACGTCGTGCTCACGGGCTGGAGGTCGGGGTCGGCCGACCGCAGGTGACCTATCGCGAGACAGTCGGGCGCGGGGTGTCCGGGCTGGTGTACCGGCACGTCAAGCAGGACGGCGGTGCCGGTCAGTTCGCCCAGATCACTCTCACTGTGGAACCGCTGGAGGTTGCTGATGACAACAACACGGAGGACTTCGCCTTCCGGTCGGTCGTCATCGGTGGACGGGTGCCGCAGGAGTATGTCCGCGCGGTCGAGGCAGGCTGCCGGGCTGGTCTGGCCCAGGGTCCCCTCGGCGGGCACCCGGTGACCGGGGTACGGGTCACGCTGACGGATGGAGCTACTCATCCGAAGGACTCCTCGGAGCTGGCGTTCCATACAGCCGGCCGGCTGGGCCTCCGGGAAGCGCTGCGTGCCAGCGCGATGGTGCTGCTGGAGCCGGTCGCCGAGGTTACGGCGACCGTGCCCGAGGATGCCGTCGGCGGCGTACTCGGTGACCTGGCGGCCCGACGTGGCCGGATTTCGGGTACGACGTCGCGGCCGGGCACGATGGTGATCGTTGCCATCGTCCCGCTGGCCGAGCTGTTCGGCTATGCAACCCAGTTGCGCAGCCGCACCCAGGGCCGGGGCACCTTTACCACTCGAACCACCGGCTACGTCCCCGCACCAGCCGCGAAGTCCGAGCAGACTCCGTCCCGCTAGCCCAAGCAGTGCCCCCACAGTCCCTGCCTGGCGGCGGGGACTGTGGGGCCCAGGGCAACGAAGACGCCAGTGTCTCAAGCCGTCGAACGGCTCGTGTCGCAAGACATGCGAGCGGCGGCACGGCTCAGATCACCGAGTGAACGGCCGACAGACGCTAGCCTTCCGGGAACGGATCGATCATGGCCTCCGGAGGGACATTGTGGCGAAGAAGCAAGCCGATCCATTGCCGCAACACACGGTCGAAGAGATCCGTGCCGCGTGCGAGGCTCCACTGCCCGTGGGCGTGACGATGGTCTTGATGAAGAAGACCGTGACCGGACTGCTGGTCAACGAGGGCGGTGTCTCGGTGCTCGAGCGCCCCGATCGTCCCTGGCGTCAACTGGCCGCGGTGACGAGGGTGTCTCGCGGTGCGTTCATCCGCAGTCGGATCAGGCTCCGGTTCGCCGATGGGAGCAAGGCGACCGTGCGCCCGTACAAGCGGAAGTTTCGGTGTCTGCTCGAGACGGGCAAGCGCGACAGCTTGAACTTCTCCACACCGAGCAGTGGCGATGCCCGCAGCAACGACTCGCCCCTGGACAGCCTCGCCGCCGTCTTCGTGATCCTGCTGGCGATGGTGCTGTTCCCGATCTCCCTGGTCATGCTGGCTCGCGAGATGCTCGGTATCTCCGCGCGAGCGAAGGAGGCGGCCCTACTGCTGCCGCAACTACAGGCCATCACCCAAACCAAGTGAATTCACTTCACCGATCGCCGGCCCGGGCGAGGCGGTCGCGGCGGTCCTGCTCGCGCTTGGAGTACGCCGCAGCGCGAATCGCCTCGTCGGATTCCAGGCCGGACCCGAGGCCACCGCCGACGGTCGCGGCGGAGGCGACAAACCAGGTCAGCACAAACAGGTCGCTGTGTCCGACCGGGGCGTTGACAGAGCTGCTGATCACATCGGAGTCGAGGACGAAAAAGGCCCACGCCAGGTTCACGACGTACAGGGCGGCGTAACAAATCAGCATGCCGACCAGCAGCGTGACCACTGTCGAGGCGTTGTAGAGGCGCGACCGTTCCCGTGCCCGCGGTGAGTCGTCGTCCGGGCGGTCCCACAGTTCGCCGTCGATTATGAGCCAGGCGACGACGAGTGCGATCGAAGCAATCGTCGCGACGACCAGCCGCCACCACGACAAAGAACTGGCCAGCAGCCAGACCGTGGAGTTGACCGTGGCCACGGCGCCGGTCGCGAGTGCTGCCACCAGGGCGGACTTCAATCCGGGCACCAAGAGCCACGGGCGATTGGCGAGCACCATGCCGGAGAGCAGCCGCCAGCGGCCGCGCAGCCGGGGCAGGGTCGTTTGGTGCTCGGTCCGCGTGCTCGGGTCCGCCATGTCGCTGACCAGCGAGCGCACCGCCCGGCGGGCGCGGGTCTGCATCCGAAGCCCTCCCAAGGCGGGCAATGACAGCACTGCAGCTTGTCGTTGCGGATCGGACTCGACCAGCAGGTGCCGGCCCTCGTGATCGTGGAGCGGAAGCTCGGTGAGGCCGACCACGAGGTCCCAGTCCTGCCGGCGAGCGTGGTCCTGCAGCCGACCCACCGCGGTGTCGACGTCCTCGGAGCCGGTGGTGAACGGCTCACTCACCACGGTGATGTCCCACGCGTCGCGACCGTCGAGCGGGCTCAGATCGGTCAGCCGTCGGGCGATCACCGTCGGCGCGGCGGGATCAGCAACGATTCCGACGCGGATGGACTCCATGACCGTGCAGTACCCAGTCGTGGAACGACTACCCGATCAACGGAGTGTCGCCGGCGAGGCGAGCATGCTGCGGGCCAGCCAGTCGTCGGCGTTCTGTACGCCGGGCAACGCGAAGAAGTAGCCGCCGCCGAAGGGGGAGATGTAGTCGACCAGGGGTTCGTCGATGAGGAGGGTCTGGACGGCGACGAACTGCCGGTCGAGGTCGGCGTTGAAGCAGATGAAGATCATCCCCAGGTCGAGCTGGCCGTTGAGCTCGATTCCGGCGCTGTAGTTGAAGCCGCGGCGCAGCATCCGCCGGTCGTCGGCGGTGCCGTCGTGGGGGTTGGCGAGGCGGGTGTGGGCTGTCAGCGGCACCGTGTTGCCATGCGCGTCCCGGTAGTAGCTGGGGAGTTGGAGCTCCTCCTGGCCGGCCACTCGTTCGCCCGGGCGGCCGGACAGCGGTGCGCCGGTGTCCCGGTCGCGGCCGAAGATCCGTTGCTGCTCGTTGATCGAGATCCGGTCCCAGAACTCCACGAACATCCGGATCAGCCGGACCACATGGTACGAGCCGCCGGTCACCCACTCCGGTTCGTCGCCGCCGGCCTTGGTCCACACCAGCTGATCGAGCAGCTCGGGACGGTGGACGATCTCCTGGTTGGCCGTACCGTCCTTGAAACCGAACAGGTTGCGGGGCGTCCCGGTCGGCCGTGGTGGGCTGGTGAAGCCCTCCAGCTGCCACAGCACCTGCAGGTCGGCCCGGGTCGCGCGCATCAGGATGCGCAGCGCGTGCAGCACGGTGTCACGGTGATCGGCGCAGATCTGCAGCAGCAGGTCACCGTCGCAGCGTTCGGGGTCGAGCGCGTCGTTCGGGAACTCGTCCATCGCGCGCAGCCGGGCCGGTTTGACGTCGGCGAGGCCGAACCTGTCGTCGAACAGACCGGCACCGACGCTGACCGTAACGGTGAGACCGTCGGGCACCGTGCCCGGGCCGAGTACGCCGTTCTCGTACGGTGTCGACACGAGACCGTCGTCGCTGCCGCGCCCGGTCGGCGCGTCGCCGCCGCAGACCAGGTACCGGATGGTCGATGTCAGCATCTGGAACATCCGCTCCAGCGCCGGCCGGTCGGGCGCGGTCACCACGAACGCGACGACCATCGCCGCCTGTTGCGCGGGGTCGAGAATGCCGGCCTGATGGGCGCCTTCGAATGGCCGAGCGGCGGGGGAGTGGTCAGTCATGGGTGATGGGGCCTCGGTCACGGGTGGCGTTGCGCGGGTCGATGACGGCCGCGGTGTGGGCGAGCAGCTCGACACTGTGCTGCACGGCCGCGTTGACCGCGGCCCGCTGCCGGATTGACAGTGCCGCCAGTCCGATCCAGCCGACGTCATGGTGGTGGCTGCGGACCACCTGCTGGGTGAGCCGGAGCTGATCGTCGGTCTGGTTCAGGTACGGGTTCTGCTTGCGCAGGATCGGTCGCAGCAGGTCCAGCGCTTGCCAGACCCCGGTGATGTTTGCGTCCACGGTCGCCAACTCGGTCTGGCTGCCGGCATCACCGACCCCGTTCAGGTCCCACTGCAGTGCGTCCTCGAGGATCTCGTGAGCCCGCCGGCCGATGTCGATCGGCGTGATCGCGTTCGGCAGCGCCAGCTCGTCGGCCAGTCGTGCGATCGCCTCGAGCAGCATGTCGACGTACGGCACGATCGTTGCCATCGGCCGGTCGTGCCACAGCATCGCCTCGATCTTGCGGAAGCCCGCGAAGTCCACGTCCGCGATGCGGTTGGGCGCGACGCCGCGCGGCGGGTCGGCGTTGATGTCGTCACCGGTCTCGTCGTACGCGCGGTAGGCACCGCCCAGCGTCTCGTAGGTGAGGTGAGCGGTCAGCCAGTCGCGCCGGGCGGCCGCCGCGTCGCCGACTTGCAGGGCGTGCCGCAACTGCTTGACCCGGCGGGTGAGCATGGGCAGCTGTCCGGTGATCCAGCCGACGTACTCGTTGATCGGGATCCGCAGGTCGAGCCCGGTCACGGGGATGATGCCGTGCACGTCGTACGGCAACGGGTCACCGGTGACGACGACCGGAAGGCTGTACTTGATCGTGTAGTCGGTGATGCAGACCCAGCGGTACGTTCCGGGCGGGACCGATGCCGTGACCGCACGGCTGACGCCGCGGCCGAAGTGCTCGACCTCGAGGTAGATCCGCTCGGTCGCGGGATCCTCCAGGTAGACCTCCGCGCCGGCGCCCTCGTTGTTGACGAACACGAAGTCGTAGCGGCCGGCCGGTCCGCCGAGCCAGTCGTCGATACCGTACGGCGAGCCGACGACGAGCTCGATCGGCCGCGGCCGGGTTGAGGGCGTTGATGGTGCGGCGCTGCTCACTGGGCGCAGCCTGGACGGCGGTTGTGAACGAATCCGGTGATGCCCCTGACGCAGCAGTGAACAGCGGGTGACCTGCCATCGCGGACTCCCTGATTCTTCAGGGAATGTTCACGACGCGATGCTCGCGAGGTCCGGACCTTTGCCAGTTGACTTTGTGGGAATCCCCGCCACGAGAGGCTAGGTAGCAAACCCATGTCTGACAACGATTCGGCATCCGCGGACGGCACGAAGGCGACCACGGAGCGCAACCGGATCAGCCGGCGCCGGCTGATGCAGACCGCGGGCGCCGCCGGCGCCGCGGTCGCCGCCGGAGGGCTTTCGAGTGTTCCGGCCCAGGCCGCGCCGAACCCGGCCGGGACGGCCGACAGCAAGCCCGGCTCGACGCCGGCGAAGCACCCGCACCGCACCGGCACGATCAAGGACCTGAAGCACGTCGTGATCGTGATGCAGGAGAACCGGTCGTTCGACCACTACTTCGGCACCCTCGACCTGGCCGGCGCGCGCGGCTTCGGTGACAAGCAGGTGCTGACCTGGCAGAACGGCCAGACGATCTATTACGACCCCAACAGCCGCGCCGAGGGCTACCTGCTGCCGTACCACGCCGACAGCCTGAAGTACAACGCGCAGAACACCAGCGCGCGCAACCGGTACTTCATGGAAGCCGACGTACCGTGGCACCACGCGATCGCCAAGGCCTACACCATCGGTGACCACTACTTCTGCTCGCTGGACACCAGCACCAGCCCGAACCGCATCATGATGTGGGCCGGCACCAACGACGCGGCCGGCACGCAGGGCGGTCCGGTCATCAACAACAACGGCGACTACGGCTACGCCTACAAGTTCAAGACGTACCCGGAAACGCTGCAGGACGCCGGCGTCAGCTGGCAGATCTACGTCAACAACGACACCGACGACGACTTCCTGGGCGACTACACGGACAACACCGTGCGTTCATTCACGGCGTTCGACCCGAAGAACGCGAACCCGGAGAATACCCTGCCCCGCAAGGGTTTGCTTGCCCGCGGCAACGTGGTGTACGCCCACACCACGCAGCCCGCCGGCATCAAGAACGACACCTCGAACGTCGACTACGTACTGCGGGACTTCATCGCCGACTGTGCTTCGGGCGACATCCCCGAGGTGTCCTGGATCGTCGCACCCGCGGCGTGGACCGAACACCCGACGTACGCCCCGAACAACGGCGCGGTCTACACCGACCGGGTGATCCAGGCGGTGCACGAGAACCCCGAACTGTGGGAGTCGACGCTGATCATCCTGAACTACGACGAGCCCGACCACGCGAACCGGATCGGTGAAGGCGGCTTCTTCGACCACGTCGTACCGCCGATCCCCGAGGTCGACACCGTCGGCGAGCGCGCGCCCGGGATCAAGCCCGGCTTCGGTGGCCGGGTGCCGTTCGTGCTGGTCTCGCCGTGGACCCGTGGTGGCTTCGTCAACTCCGAGGTCTTCGACCACACCTCGACGATCCAGCTGATCGAGGAGTGGACCAAGAGCCTCGGCCGGCCGGCCATCTGCACGAATATTAACGACTGGCGGCGCGGCGTCTCCGGCAACCTGCTCTCGGCGATCGACTTCGGCAACTTCGACACGTCGTTCCCGAACCTGCCGAAGCCGGCCGACCTGCTCAAGTCGGTCGTCGTCGACGCCGGCCTGCCGCCCGTGCCGCAGCCGGCTGTCGGCGCGCAGGTCCTGCCGACCCAGCGGATCACCGGCAGGGCGAAGCGAAGCCCGCTGGCGTTCCAGCCCAACGGCGTCCTCGTCGAGAACCCGGTGACCGGGGCGGTGACCGCGACCTTCACCGTCGAAGGTGGACCCAGCGGCAAGGCGGTCAGCCTGGTCGGGCTGGCCGACAAGTACGTGTCAGCTCTCGCCGGTGCCGAGCCGCTCGGCATCGGCCAGGACGCGCTGCCTCTCACCGCCGGCAACCGCCGGCCGAAGTCGTACACGTGGGACACCAAGACGACGGACGGCAAGTACGCGTTCACGTTCTACGGCCCCGACCACTTCATCCGGTCGTTCGCCGGCACCGTCGTCCCCGCCACCGATCAGACCTCGGCCCGGCCGCGGGTCGACGTCCAGCTGGTCAAGGCGCACGGGCGGTCGGCGGCTACTGTCGAGTTCGTCCTGGCGGCCGACGGTCGCCGGTCGGTGACCTACACGTTGACCGCGAACGACTTCGCCGGCCGCAAGACGACCATCCAGGTCCCCGCCGGCAAGCACACCGTCATCACCTGGCCGACCGAGGACGGCTACTACGACGTCATCATCACCGCGAAGGAGTCCGCAGACTTCACCCAGCGCTACGCCGGCCGCGCCGCGCAGAAGTGATCCTCCGCCCACTGCATTGAACCGATCCCGATGTGCCCGCGCTCCCACCGGACCGCGGGCACATCGGCGACTCTCGTCAGCGATCTGTCAGCGTCTCGCCAGTGCGGCCGGAGATGGTGATGCGACGGCCACGGCTACGAAGGTGCCGGGCTGCCCTGGCTCACCATCCGCGTGGCCACGCCTGAGACCAGGGCTCGATCCCGGCGCAGCAACTGGAAGGAGCTCTCGATGAGTAACAGGGACTGGTAGCCGGCGGATGCCCCGCGAGAGGAAGGAGCTGCCATGAGCAACCGCGACAACTAACCCCAGCGGACGGCCGGGGATGAACCATGCATCCCCGGCCGATCCGCCGCGACGCCCGCCGGACAACTAGGCCACCTCGCTTTGGTGGGTCGCGGGTGGCGGTGCGACGATCGACGGTGTGCAGCTGACAGTGCGGGAGCCGGTTACGCCGTCGCTTCGGCTGGAGCTTGCCTCTGGGAGGCGGTTGTTGCTGCGGCAAGATGGGCAGGTCGTGCTGTTGGTACGGGCCGACACGGACAATTACGGACTGCGCGTCTTCCGCACCGGGCGTTACGAGTCGGTGTTACCGCCGCTGCGGCGTACGTCCCGGAGCCCGGACGGCTGGGTGCATCAGTTCGCCAACCATCTTCGGAACGGCCCGCTGCACGTCGGCACGTGGGAGCTTGAGGCTCGGCCGTTGCCGGCGTACAGCCTGGCTGGGGACCTGGTCCGCGAGTACCCGGCCACCTATCTGGACTGGTTCGGCGACGGCTGGAACGGCGTACTCCCGCTCTCTGAACTGCCGGACGAGAACACCAGTCGGGTGAAGGCCTGTCGGAAGCAGGCCGCCGAGGGGATTCTCCCGCCGATCCTGCTGTGGTGGGTGAGCGCGTTGGACGGCTGGCTGCTGCTCGACGGGCATTCCCGCCTGGTCGCTGCCCGAGCGGAAGGAATCGAGCCGCCTGTCATCCAATTGTCGCTGGCGATGGACCCGGACGACCATGCCGACGTGATCCGGCGAGCGACCGATCGCCACCAGCAGGCAATGGAGCAGGTCGCGCGGCAGGTCGAGGCCGGCGTACCCGGGGCCGATCGGGCGGCCGAGCGGCTGCAGAGGGCCTTCGGTGACTTGTGCTCGTCGGGCTTTGCGGTCAGGACACGCGGGTGGCCACTGCGCGGCGGCGCTGCCGAATGGGACCGGATCGCCGCGGCCGAAGCACCGGGGTGGGTAACCGACTGAGCTTGCGCCTCCGGTTCACTTCCAGATGGCGTGTTCGTAGAGCGATCGGTGATCTTCCGTCGGCCGTGGCCTGGCGGGTTGCTGAGGGTCCAGGTCTTCGAAGAACAGGTCTCGGCTCAGCGCATCGACCAGTCGAGGGATCCCGGTCGCCAGGCTCTGTGCGTCTCCCGCGGGAATTCCGAAGCTGAGACCGGCCGCCGCGGAGAAGACATGAATACGCCCGACGAAGCTGGTCGTGCCCGGTTCTTTCCCGACGAGCTCGTAGCCAGGACCGAGGTACGGAACGCAGGCCAGAGTCTCATGGGCGAGCTCAGCGGGCGGTTCGTACCGGTCTCGCCACAAGGAGATGTGCGGGGCGATCTCGACGAGTTCGGGCCGGGTTCGTGGATCGTACTGATATCCCGTCCCGGCAATCACGAAGTCGAAGACATGGGAGCCGTCGGCCGCGTCGACCAGGACCTTGCCGCCGTCGGCTCGCGCGTGCCGCCATGGCGCCGACAGATGGATACGAAACCCGGGAAAGGCGCTGGCTCGCGTCACAGACTCCAGCGTGCAGCTGCGTCCGGCGCGGGCTGCCAGGACCTGGGCTTTCCATCGGTCGGCGTCGTTGCGCCGGTGATAGTTCTCCTTGGCGCCGACGTTACGCCCGGTGTTGCGGCTTGGTCCCTGAACCAGAAGTTCGGATCTGCGGGTGAAGACATGGGCCTGTTGCGCGCCGGCTTCCAGCGCCACGGCCGCAGCGTCCAGAGCGGAGGAACCAGCTCCCAGTACGGCGACAGTCCGGCCGGCGAGCTGGGTGAAGTCGATCCGATCGCCTGTGTGGGCGGCCAGGTGCGCGGGAAGCGCGCGGAAGTACGGCGGCAGGGCGGGGCCGCCGGTGCCCTCGACGCCCGTGGCCAGTACCAGTTTTCGAGTCGTCTCGACCCGTTCGTCCATGTGGCCGTCGGTGCCGGTCACCGCAAGCCGGAGGACAAGGTGGTCGGAGGCTGGGGCGACGCCGACCAACCGGGTGTGGTGGCGAACGGGAACGTTGACGGTGCGTCCGAACCAGGCGACGTACTGCGCCCAGACGGTGCGTGGGATGTTTTCGAGGATGTCGTAGGCGGCCTGGCCGTGGAGGTGTTCGTACCAGGCCCGGAAGCTCAGTTCCGGGTATCCGTATTCCGGCTGTGGCCAGGTTTTCGGAGTACGCAGCGTGTGCATCCGTGCGATGGTCGTCCAGCTGCCTGCCTCGCCAGGTGCCGCTGCGTCGATGACAGCGGAACGGACGATCCCGGCCCGGCGGAGTGCGAATCCGATGCCGATTCCGGCCTGCCCCGCACCGATGACGACGACGTCGTGATCGGAGGATGTCCGGCGTACCCAGTTGTCGGGATCATCTCCGAAGCGGCGCATTATGGCGGCCGTGTGCACTCACATACCTCCTCGGCAGCTGCACTGTCACTAGGTCCGACCACTCTGCCATGCCCTGGGTCGAAACCATCAGGCCCTGCAGAGACGATCAGGGCTCAGGGCAACAAACCCGTCTCGAGGTCGCTGTGTCGCGGCCGGATACGCGTGCTGTTGAGCGCTGCGAGGAGGAGCATGCCGGCGGCCGAGCCGAGACTGATCCGCAGGCCGCCGAGGAAGGTGTCGGGGTTGGCGATGAGAGCGCCGAAGACCGCGATGGCAACAGCTCCGCCGACTTGGCGGAACGTGTTGAAGACTGCGCTGGCGGTTCCGGCCTGCTCGGCGGGGACGCCTTCGAGGACCACGCCGGTGATCGAGGGCATGGCAAGGGATCCGCCGGCGCCGATCGGGATGATGCACAGGGCGGTGATGACGGGCGATTCGATGGATGCGGTGAGGAGCAGGGCCAGGAGACCGGCTGTCATCGACAGCAATCCGGCCACGACAGGTACCCGGGCTCCGAATCGGTTGGTGACGGGGCCACTGGCAAGGTTCCCGGCGATGGCGAAGAAGGCTGACGGGAGGAACGCCAGCCCGGCATGGAGTGGCGTCAGCCCGAGGTGTTGCTGAAGGAAGAGGCTGACGACGAACACATTGCCGTAGTTCCCGACCATGAAGGCGAACCCGACCGGGAGAGCCAGCCGGAACCCGTGCGCACGGAACAGGTCCAGCGGCATCATCGGTTGCCGGACACGTGCCTGGACCAGGAGGAAGGTGGCGAGTGCGACCGCCGCCGTTCCGAGGGCGATGATCACTCCCGGATCGGTGAAGCCGCGGTGGCCGCCCTCGATCAGGCCGTAGACGAGGGTTGCCAGCGCCACAATGGCGAGGACTTGGCCGGCCCAGTCGAATCGCGACGGTCGGGCGGGCGAGGCTGCCACCGTGACCAGGAACGCGATCATGCCGATGCACACGGGCAGATTGATGATGAAGACCCAGCGCCAGTCGACCGTGGTGAGCAATCCGCCGAGCGGCTGCCCGACCAGCCCGGCGACCGCGCCGCCGACCGCCCAGACACCGAGGGCACTGGCGCGTCTGCGTGGGTCGGGGAACGCCTCGCGTACCAGCGCCATCGACGACGGCAGCATGATCGCCGCAGCGGCACCCTGTGCGCTGCGCGCGGCGATCAGCGCGCCGATGCTGGGCGCGGCCGCGCACGTGGCCGAAGCGAGACCGAATCCGAGGATGCCGATCGCGAGGGCCTTCCTCGCGCCGATACGGTCGGACAGATTGCCCGCGAACAGGAGTAGCGCGGCGAACAACAACGTGTAGCCGTCGATGGTCCATTGCTGTCCGGTGGTGCCGCCGCCGAGTTCGGCCCGGATCCGGGACAGCGCGACATTGACGATCGAGATGTCCAGCGTGATCAGGAAGAAGCCCAGTGATGCGACCGCGATGACGATCCGCGCGTGCGCTCCGTCGGGAACGCCTGACGTACGCACGGCAGCAGGCTCGGCCGGTGTGCCCATGCCGCAAGGTTAGGCGCGGATGGGCCGTCGTCCGCGCTGCCGGCGTACGCCGTACGGCTAGGGGTGTAGGAGCCAGTGGTAGATGGCGGCTAGGTCGGCGGTGCTGAGGACGTGGCCGCCGGCGGGGAGTTCTTGGCGTTGTGCGTGGGGGATCGCGGTGAGGAGATGTTCTGCGTGGCCGCGGGGGCTGAGGACGTCGTCGGGTCCGTACCAGACGCTGATCGGTACGGCGAGGGTCTGCAGGTCGAAGCCCCAGGGGCGGGTCATGGCGATGCAGTCGTCGATCCATCCGTCGATTCCGCCGGTGTAGGTGGCGCGCATCCGATCGACGTAGCCGTCCTCGGTGCGACGGGCGCGCAGGGCCACGAGGTCGGACTCTGGGAGGTGGTAGTCGTCCGCGACTTGGATTGAACCGGATTCGACCGAGGCAACGGCTTCTTCGGCGAGTCGTTGGACCAGTGGCCGGTAAGCACCTTCACCGATGGCGGCGGCGGTGAACTCCTCGACGTTGCCGGGGGACATTCCGGCGTACCAGTCCAGGCCTTCGGCGTCGAAGGGTGCCGGCCCGACAACACTGGCGCATCTGGTCACCCGGGATCCCAGCACAGCCGCACACGCCAGCGCGTGGGGAGCTCCGCCGGAACCACCCCAGATCGCGAACGAGTCCCAGCCGAGGGAATTGACCACGCCGACCACGTCTCCGACGACGTCGACGATGGCGCGGCCTTTGTACCGGTCGGATCCGCCGAATCCCGGCCGGTCGACGACGAGCAGCTGTGCACCGGCCCGAAGCGCGGCGTCCACCATCGAGGGGGACAGTTGCCTGAATCCCGGCGTCCCGTACTCGAAGACCACCGGACGACCTGTGGAAGGCCCGTACAAGCAGTACGGAACCCGACGACCGTCTCGTGCGATCGAGTCAGTGACGAACGAGCCTGTTCCATCGGCGCCGGCGGTCATGGCGGCCAGTCTGCACCACGGCACCCCGAAGCGGCCGCAGAACGCCACGAACCGCTCGGCTGGAGGCGCTGAATCGCGTGACGACGCAGGTTTCGGGGCGAGACGGGGTTGCCCGGGATGCCGGCGGGTACTGGTCTGGCACTCGTCAGACAGTGAGCGAGTCGTGAGCTGTGCTTGACGGAGGCCGAGACGATGACCATCACCCCTGAGTCCGCGCACGACCGATCTGCGCCGGCGGTCACCTTGGAGAGTGACGCGGGGGTAGCGCGGATTGTGATCGCGGGGACGTTCTCCGACGCGGCCTCGGCGCTGGCCCAAGAGTTGCTGGTGGATGCTTGTGACCGGGGGACCGTCGGCGTGACGCTGGCTGTCGAGGCCGACGTCGGCCCGGACGATCACGCCGTACTGACCCATCTCGTGGATGTCGCGCAGCGACGATGCTGGGCTGCCAGCTGCCGGCTGGAGGTCACGGCGGCGGATCCGGACGTTTGCGAGGTCCTGGCCGCTGCGGGCATCTGGCCGACCCAGGTGTGAGTACTACTCCGGTGCGTTGTCACTCGCTCTGATGATCTGTTCGGCCACCAGTCGCAGCTTGACGTTCCCGTGCTGGGAAAGCCTGGTCAAGAAGGCGAACGCGCGGTCGTCGGTGAGCTGGTAGCGCTCCATGACGATACCGACGGCCTGGCCGATCGTGCCGCGGGTTCGGACGGCCTCCTGCAGATTCTCGATCTGATGGGCATAGGCGATCGCGACCGTGGACTGGTGCTGGAACAAGGCACCCAGGGCACCGAGGTCCTCGAAGGAGCCGCTTTCTCGCGCGTACAGGTTGAGTGCGCCACGGGATTTCGGAGCGTCGAAGAGCCGGATACCCGCCTGGGCGTGAATACCCTCGGCCAGGGCGACTGCGGCGTACCGGGGGAACCGTTTGTCGTCGGCCAGTGCGGGGGACGCGACGTGAACGGAGCCGGTGGCCGCCTCGTAGCAGGGTCCCTCCCGCAACTCGTACTGGGCAGCGTCGAGGTTCCACAGCAGCTTGTCGGTCGCCTCCACGGTGAGCGCCCGCCCACCCGACGGCCCGACCCCGGTCCGCTTCAGCACCCGCAGGGTCCGGAGCGACCCGACGTCGAAGAGC
>NZ_JBFAXQ010000049.1:0-31521 GCF_040680855.1 Kribbella sp. NPDC051952 | reverse complement strand
GCCCAGAACCCGGCGTACACGAAGGCGCCGACGATGCGGGTCGCGACGAGTACGCCGTACCCGGGCGTCAGCGCACCGGCGACGTGGGTCAGGGCGAAGACCGCAAGAAACGCGAGCATCGCGGCGCGGCGGGACCAGCGCAGAGTGACGACAGCCAGGATCGGGGCGCCGATCAGCATGCCGACCGCGAAGGCCGAGATCAGCAGGCCCGCGGCCGGGATGGACACGTCCAGGTCGCCGGCGATCTCGGGGAGGAGACCGGCCAGCATGAGCTCGGACGTGCCCTGGGCGAAGATCGCCAGGCCGAGCAGATAGACGGCGAGGGGCATGAGTTCCTCTCGTATTGGATCGATCGGTTCAAAATATGGGCAGTTGTGAACGAGGATTGCGCCGGTGATCAGAAGGTGCGGAGGGCCGCCTCGGCGACGGCCAGCTGGGCCGCACGGGGAGTGCCACGGCGAGCAGCGACACGGAGGCCACTCAGGACCACGAACACGTAATCGGCCAGCGCGGATGCGTCGTGCCCAGGGTCAACTTCGCCCGCGGCCTGCGCGGCACGGATCGCCGTGGTCAGTGCTTCGGTCTTCCTGGCATGGTCTCGATCGAGGAGATCGATGACCTCGGTGTCCGTCGGGCCGAGCTCGACCAGCGTGTTCACGACCAGGCAGCCGGCGGGATCCTCGGGGTCCGGGTCGACAGCGGCCCAGAGAATCCGGCGCACCCGCTCCCGGACCGGCAGGTCATCGCTGTGGATCACCTCGAGCTGGGCTTCCGTGCTGCGCTCCATATAGCGGCGGAGTGCGCGGTCGAACAGGTCACGCTTGCTGCTGAAGGTGTTGTAAATGCTGCTTCGGCCGAGCCCGGTGGCTGCGCAGAGGTCCTGCGTCGAGGTCGCCTCGTAACCGGAGGTCCAGAACAGGCGCATCGCGGCGTCGACGGCGCGATCCTCGTCGAAGGTCCTCGGTCTGGCCATGACGACACCCTAACACGTTATGGACTGATCGATCCAAAATGCCCGATCGACGCTGGGCTGACCTGCGGCGATAGCATCTCGGCATCGAGGCGAGTGCCGGATGCTCTTCGACATCCCTGCGGCGCTCGTTTTCACTGGGGGCCGGAGTATTCGTTGGAAACTGGGGAGCCATAGTGAGGTTGTTCAAACCTGGGGTGCCGGCGCTTGCCCTCGGACTCATCGCTGGACTGGCCGCCACCGGCCCAGCGGTCGCCGACGACACGCAAACCGTCTCGTATCACGGTTATCAAGTCACGGTGCCGGCCAGTTGGCCGGTCATCGATCTGTCCACCAATCCAACCGCGTGCGTCCGGCTCGACCGCCCGGCGGTCTACCTCGGCCGCAGTACGTCGCAGGCCGACTGCCCGTCGCACCTGGTCGGCCGGAGTCAGGGGCTCATGCTCGAGCCGCTGACCACGGCGCAGCCGTCGACCGACGGTCTGCTCCGGCGCGCCGTCGCGGATGCCGGCGTACTCGCGACCGCGTACTACGCACCGGGTGCTGAGCGGGCGGCGAGCGACGTACTCGCCACCGGTCGCGTCGTCTCGAAGTCGCAGTCGGCGCGGGTGGCTCAGCCGGCCGCGGTGGCTCCGACGGTCGTTGCTACGGGCAACTTCGCGGGGAACGCGTTCGACACCTGCGCGGCGCCGCCACAGGCGTCGATGGACGCTTGGCAGGCCGACTACAAGGGTGTTGGTATCTACATCAGCGGCGGGCTGCGGGCGTGTAACCAGCCCAACCTGACCGCGAACTGGGTTGCTGCGAACGCGAGCAAGGGTTGGCAGTTCCTGCTGATCGATGTCGGTCTGCAGGCGCCGTGCACGACGTACTCCAGCCGGATGTCGTCGGTTGCGTCGACTGCATTGACCCAGGGCCGGAACGCTGCGATCAATGCGGTCGCGGCCGCGCAGGGACTGGGGTTCGCGCAGCGCAGTGCGATCTACAGCGACATCGAGGCCTACACGACGACGGCCGCGTGCAAGGCCGCCGTACTGTCGTATCTGAGCGGTTGGACGCAGGAGCTCAACGCGCGCGGGTACGTCGGTGGCGCGTACGTCGGTGCCGCCTCCGGTGGTGCTGATCTGGCCAGCGCGTACACGAGTACGGCGTACACCCGGCCGGACAACCTGTGGTTCGCGCACTGGGGTTCGACACCGGTGGGGACGAGCCGCTTCATTCCGGCGACGTACTGGAACAACCACCAGCGCGTCCACCAGTTCGCGGGCGACACGGCCGAGACGCACGGTGGCGTGCCGATGAACATCGACCGTAACTACGTGAACCTGACGGCACCGCCGCCACCGGTCACGAGCTTCCGGGTCACAGGTGGCGTCACGGTCGCGACACTGCAGTGGGGCAAGCCGGCCAACACGACGCTCGGCCAGATCATCGTCCGCGGTTCCTCTGGCAACACTGCGCCGCAGCTGCCGACCGCCGGAACGGCGATCTACAACGGTACGGCGAGTTCGTTCGCGCTGACCGGGCTGGCGAACTCGGGTAGCTACGCGTACCGGGTCTGGGTGAAGAACAGTGCGGGCAAGATCGGGCCGGGTGTCGACGTACGCCTGATCGGTACGAAGACGACGATCGCGGCGAGCGCGGCCTCGATCATGTACACCGGGTCGGTCACGTTGACGACAGTCGTTACGCGGCTCAACGATGCGAGCCGGCTGAGCGGCGTACCGGTAGTGCTGTACTCGAAGGCGGCGAACGCGACCAAGTGGACGACGGCGGCGCAGTTGACGTCGGACGCGAACGGGGTCGTGTCGTCGGTGCAGAAGCCGTCGGTGTCGACGTCGTACATGTGGGGCTACAACGGTGCGGTTGGGCTGCTCGGGACGCGCAGCACGGCCGCACTGGTCCAGGTGCACCCGGCGCTGTCGGCGTACTTGACTCCGGCTGCGATCAAGCTGGGCGCGTCGACGCTGCTGTACGGGTACCTGAACCCGGCGCACGCGGGGACGACGGCGTACCTGCAGAAGCGGTCGGGGACGACGTGGGTCGCCGTGACGACGGGCAAGCTGACGGCGAACGGCAAGTACGCATTCAGCATCAAGCCGACAGCACGCGGGACGTACACCTACCGCGTGGTGTGGCTGGCTGACGCCGATCACCAGGGGACGCAGACGGCGTCCAAGGTGCTGACGGTCAGCTGATACCGGGCAGGTCGGCTGCCACCCGCTGCGCGATCTCGATCGCGTGCGCCGCGAGCGGCGAGGGTGTGCGGCCGGCATGCCACAGCAGGTAGATCTCCCGCGGTGGGAGTCTGGGTTCGAGCTCGTGGATCTCCAGGTCGTCCTGCTGCACGGCGAGCCGCGGCATCACGGCCGCGGCGAGTCCGGCCCGCACCATCGCGAGGAGGGCCTCGTTGCCCGAGGTCCGGAACACGATCTGTGGCTGCACGCCCTGGCCGGTGAGGAAGTCCTCGAACCTGCCCTGATCGCAGACGGGCGGATGTGCGACGAGCTGGAGTCCGTCGAGTTCCTTGATGTCGACCGGGCCTTGCGGGAAGTCGCCTGCTCGAGTGACCAGAACGTATGGGTCCTTGACGAGCAGCAGGTGGTCGGTGCCGTCGATGCGGCTGTCGAAGAACATCAGATCGAGCTCGGACAGGTCCGGCTGATCTGTCTCCTCCTCGAACAGCCTGATGTCGCAGGTGGGGTGGGCGGCTCTGAGTTCGCGGATCAGGGTCGGGAGGATCACGTTCGAGACGGTCTGGAACGTGCCGATGTCGATCCGCCCGTCACCGGCCCGGAACCGTTCGATCGCGTCGCTCATCAGGTCGGCCCGGTGCAGCAGGTCGCGGGCATGCTCCAGGAGTACGCCGCCCAGGGGAGTGAGTCGCACCGGCTTCGGCCCGCCGGGCCGATCGAACAGCGCACCCCCGGCAACCTTCTCGAGTACGGCGATCTGCTGACTGACACTCGACTGCGTATACCCCAGCCGAGTCGCCGCCCGCCCGAACGACCCTTCATCCGCAACGGCCCTGAGTGTGGCCAGATGCCTGAGCTCGTACATAGCTCCCGACTCTATCGTCTACGGCGATGGTTGTGATCGGAGATCATCGCTTTTCGTGATAGCGGACCGAGCCTTACGGTCATTGGCATGAAGACTTATCCGGTCAACGGTGTCGAGCTGTGTGCGGAGACGTTCGGCTCCAGTGACGATCCAGCCGTGCTGCTGATCCACGGTGGGTCGGCGTCGATGCTGTGGTGGTCGGCCGACCAGTGCGCCCGCCTGGCCGCTCGCGGGCGGTACGTCATTCGCTACGACCAACGCGACACCGGCCAATCGACGTCGTACCCCGTTGGTCAGCCCGGGTACTCCATGCGTGACCTGGCCGCCGACGCGGTCGGGCTGTTGGATGCCTTGGGCATCGATCGGGCGCATGTCGTCGCGATGTCCATGTCCGGTGGGATCGGGCTGATCTTGGGCGTCGACTATCCGTCCCGCGTTGCGTCGTTGACCTTCGTGTCCACGAGCACGGGCGCCGACAACCTGCCGGCGCCGACGGTCGAGTACCTCGCGCCGCCGGACTTCACGGATCCCGTTGCGGTCGAGGAGTACGTCGTACGGGCGATCGAGGCCGAGGCGGCGGGGTACTTCGACGAGCCCTCTGCGCGGGAGCTGGTCCGGGAAGACATGGCGCGGGCGCGGTCGTACGAGGCGTCGTTCACGAACCACTACGCGATGGACTTCAACGGCCCGGTCGGCGGTGGGTTCGGGGACCTGTCGATGCCGGTCCTGGTGGTCCACGGCTCGGCGGATCCGGTGCTTCCGTTGCCCCATGGGGAGGCTGTGCGGGACGCCGTACCCGGTGCTCGTCTCGTTGTGCTCGACGGGGTTGGGCATGGGGTGCCGGAAGCGCGCTGGGACGAGTTTGTCGACGTACTGACTGCTCACACCGTTGTTTGAGCCTGGGGCCGGGTGTGTAATCGGAGGGATGTGAGCAGGCTGGAGGGCGCATGGCCAGTGTCAGCGAGCACACCGGGGTAACTGAACGCACGGGTCCGGTCGCGGCCGGGACCCGGCGGCCGCTCGGGCAGGTGATCGGGCGGCTGTTGTCGACAACCGACCACAAGGTGATCGGGCACCTCTACCTGATCACGTCGTTCGTGTTCTTCCTGATCGGCGGCGTGATGGCGCTGATCATCCGCGCCGAGCTCATCTCGCCCGGGCTGCAGATCGTGAACGAGGAGGTCTACAACCAGCTGTTCACGATGCACGGCACGATCATGCTCCTGCTGTTCGCGACGCCGCTGTTCGTCGGGTTCGCGAACGTGATCATGCCGGTGCAGATCGGTGCGCCGGACGTAGCCTTCCCGCGGCTCAACATGTTCAGCTACTGGCTGTTCTTGTTCGGTGGGTTGATCACGCTGTCCGCGTTCCTGACCCCGGGTGGGGCGGCTGACTTCGGGTGGACGGCGTACTCGCCGCTGTCCAACGGTGTGCGCTCACCGGGCGTCGGCGGCGATCTGTGGGTCATGGGCCTGTGGATGGCGGGACTCGGGACGATCCTCGGTGGGGTCAACTTCGTCACGACGATCATCACGATGCGGGCGCCGGGTATGACGATGTTCCGGATGCCGATCTTCTGCTGGAACATCCTGGTGACGTCGATCCTGGTACTGATCGCGTTCCCGATCCTGGCCGCGGCGTTGCTGATGCTGGAGGCGGATCGGACCCTCGGGGCGCATGTGTTCGATGCGGCGAGTGGTGGGGCGTTGTTGTGGCAGCACCTGTTCTGGTTCTTCGGGCATCCCGAGGTGTACATCATCGCGTTGCCGTTCTTCGGCATCATCACCGAGATCCTGCCGGTGTTCAGCCGCAAGCCGGTCTTCGGGTACGTCAGTCTGGTCGCGGCGACGCTCTCGATCGGGGCATTGTCGATCGCGGTCTGGGCGCACCACATGTTCGTGACGGGTGGGGTGAACCTGCCGTTCTTCTCGTTCATGACGTTCCTGATCGCGGTGCCGACCGGGGTGAAGTTCTTCAACTGGATCGGGACGATGTGGGGCGGGGCGGTATCGCTGGATACGCCGATGCTGTGGTCTGTCGGGTTCCTGGTGACGTTCTTGCTGGGTGGGTTGACCGGGATCATCCTGGCGTCGCCGGCGCTGGACTACCAGTTGAACGACTCGTACTTCGTGGTCGCGCACTTCCACTACGTCGTCTTCGGGACGGTGGTGTTCGCGATGTTCGCCGGGTTCTACTTCTGGTGGCCGAAGATGACCGGGCGGATGCTGGACGAACGGCTGGGGAAGCTGCACTTCTGGATGCTGTTCGTGGGGTTCCATACGACGTTCTTGGTGCAGCACTGGCTCGGGATCGAAGGGATGCCGCGTCGGTACGCCGACTACGGGCCGGACGAGGGGTTCACCGTCCTGCACCAGGTCTCGAGCGTGGGTGCGTTCCTGCTCGGGGTGTCCACGCTTCCGTTCCTCTACAACATCTACAAGTCCCGGAAGACTCCACGTGTAGGCGTCGACGACCCGTGGGGCTGGGGCCGCTCCCTCGAATGGGCCACCAGCTCCCCACCCCCACGCCACAACTTCCACCAACTCCCCAGAATCCGCTCCGAAAGCCCAGCCTTCGACCTCCACCACCCCACCATCGCCCAACCCACCCACGCAGCCTCCCAAAACCTCCTAACCCCCGACTAACCCGCGGTTCCACAAGAGTCAGGTGAGGAGCCGATCCAACCCGCGGTGAACCGTCCGTGGGTTCGCGGGTGCCGACGCCCTCACCCCGTCACGCAAACGAGATGCCCGTGGGTTTACAGGAGTTTGGTGAGGCGCCCCGGCGATCAACCGGTGGCGGGCTGTCCGTGGGGCCACGGGTGCCAACACCCTCACCCCATCACGCAAACGAGATGCCCGTGGGTTTACGGGACTTGGGTGAGGCGCTCGAGCCGACCAACTCGCGGTGAACCGTCGGTGGGTTTGCGTGCTGGGCCCCCGGCCCGTCACCTCGAACGGAGGTGTCCGTGGGTTTACAAGAAGTTGGTGAGGAACCGACCACGCGCGGCCAACCGTGCGTAGGTGCACAGGTGCCGACACCCGGCCCGTCGCCTCGAACGGAGTATCCGTGGGTTTAAAGGAGTTGGGTGGAGACGACCGGGCCAACCAACGCGCGGTGAACCGTCCGTGGGTCTACGGGTGCCCACACTCTCTCCCCATCACGCGAGCGAGATGCCCGTGGGTTTACAGGAGTTGGTGAGGTGCTGGGCCGACCAGCCGGCGGCGAACGGTCCGTGGGTTTGCAGGTGCCGACACCCCGACCCCCATCACGCGGACGAGATGCCCGTGGGTTTACAGGAGTTTGGTGGGGGCGCCGGGCCGACCACCGGCGCGAACGGTCCGTGGGTTCACAGGTGCAAACACCCTCACCCCACCAACCGGCCGTGAGTTTACGGGTGCCGACACCGCCACCCCATCGCGCGAGCGAGATGCCCGTGGGTTTACAGGAGTTTGGTGAAGCGCGCCGAGCCAACCGACCCGCGGTGAACCGTTCGTGGGCTCACACGTGACAGCACCCTCACCCCAACACCTTGACCGTCTGAGCTAGGCCTCGTGCCGCGGGTTAGCGGAGTTGGTTTTGGAGGGTGGTTAGGAGGGATTGGGTTTGGGTTGGTGGGGGGCTGGTGGTGGTTAGGCGGTCCAGGGCTTCGGCGTAGGTGTCTACGTCGGATTGTTTGTCCAGGTAGAGGGCGCTGGTCAGGTGTTCTAGGTAGACGATGTCGGGGAGGTCTCGTTGGGGAAAGCGGAGGAGGGTGAAGGCTCCTCCGGTGGCGGCGTGGCCGGGGCTTGCCAGGGGGATGATTTGGAGGGTGATGTTGGGGCGGGTGACTGCCTCTTGGAGGGCGTCGAGTTGATGGCGGAGGACCTCGGGGCCGCCGATCGGGCGGTGGAGGACTGACTCCTCGATCACGGCCCAGAGTTTGAGCGGCGGCTCGCGGTCGAGGATCTGCTGCCGACGGGTGCGAAGCGCGACCATCCGCTCCACCTCGTCGTCGGCCCGCGCATTCCCCGGCGTCAACCGCGCAACCGCCCGCGCGTACTCAGCAGTCTGCAGCAACCCCGGCACGAACTGGATCTCGTACGTCCGGATCAGCTCCGCGGCCTCCTCCAACCCGAGGTAGGAGTCGAACCAGTCCGGCGTCACATCGCCGTACCGATGCCACCAGCCAGGATCGTTCGCCTCACGCGCCAGCTGCAGCAGCCGATCCCGCTCCCGCGCCTCGGTCACGCCGTAAAGACTGAGCAAGTCCTCGACGTCGCGTTCCTTGAAGCCGACCCGCCCGAGCTCCAGCCGGCTGATCTTCGACTCCGACCCCCGGATCGCCCATCCGGCGTCGGTCCGACTCACCTCCGCCCGCTCACGCAACCGCCGCAGATGACTGCCCAGCATCATCCGCAACGCCGTCGGCCCCACAACCTGCCCCGCCATAGGCCAAGTCTACAGCATTATCGAACATATGTTCCCATGAGTTCAGCCCATCCAGGTGCCGACGAGCAGCAAGTTCCGCAGGCCCGGAAGCACCACCTCGGTGGACACTAACCGCGGATCGGTAGCGAGAACCGCCCGCTTCGGAGGAGTGGCATCCCCGCCTCAGCTGCCGCGTGCTGTGCTCGTTCCACCAGCGGCGGCAGCTCTTCCATCCGGTCGTTCTAGTCGACCCTGCGTTCGGCGAGGTCGAGCCAGTGTGCGACGTCGCTGGGGGTGTCGTGCCGGATCGCCCAGTCCGCCAGCCGAAGACTCATGTGCGCCCACAACGGCCGCAACACCTCCGCCGGCAGCTCATCCAGTACGGCGTCCAGCCGCTCCGCCACCCGCCCGTCAGAGCGCACCCCGAAGCGCAGCGTGACCAGATCCAGCCGCCGATCACCCCGCCCAGCGCCGTCCCAATCGATGATCCCGGTGATCTCACCGTCGACCGCGAGCAGGTTGCCCGGGTGGAAGTCCACATGCACCGCGTCGACCTCACGCAGTGCCGCAGGTTGACGACCGACCTCAACCACCCAGTCATCCAACCAAGCAGTACGCCGGTCATGCGCCCGAAGCGGCCCGTGCAAGCAAAACCCCGGCCCATCGCTGTCCAGGAACAGATCCAGCGTCGGGATATCCAGCCGATCCGCCAACAACCCGTCCTGCAACTGATTGAACCCCAGCGCCTGCTCGAACGCCGCTTCGCCCAGCTGCCGAATAGGAGCCCCAGGCAACAACTCCTGAACGGTTGCGATCGCCGACCCGAGCTGCGCCGCCAACTCGGTTGCCGGCGCAGGCTGCCCCGCCGCCCGAACCGCCTCCGTGACCGCCAATGGCCCAGCCTGCAACGCCGACAGCTGCGTCCCCGGCCTCCACTTCAGCACCGACCGCCGACCGGACGGCCACCGTACGAACGCAGCCCCGACCTCCCCGCCGGCGCAGAGGCCGTCAAAGGTCAGGCGTACGCCGGTCTCTTCCTCCAGCTGATCGATGACCCGCGACGCATCAAGCCGTTCAACCCGAGCCCAGGACATTCAGTCGCGAAGGTACTCAGCGCGCCACCGGAGAACGGTGGGATCGACCGGGCTGGGGGACTCGGTCAGCTGGATCATCCGAAGATCAGGAGTCGCGAACGAGTCGATCGCCGCTCGCGTCAGGGGCCACGGTGGTCCTTCGATGTCGGCGTCAGCCTGGTCGTCCGGCCGGGCAGCCTGGATCACCAGCAGGGTGCCGCCGGGAGCGACCAGCTCGCCGACGTGCTCGATCGCGGAAGCCTGCAACGGAATCGGCAGTGCCTGAACCGTGTAGATCTCGACCACCAGGTCGAACGCCCGGTGCCACTCGTCCGGCGGGGCGAGGAGGTCGGCGATCACGTAGTGCGCCTTCGAATCCGGGTGGTTCCGCCGCGCGGTCTCGATCGCGGTGGGGGAGATGTCGAAGGCGGTCGTGTCGTATCCGCGGTCCGCGATCAGCTCCGCGTCCCAGCCCGTTCCCGCGCCGATCACCAACGCGGTCTGGCCGGTCCCGTCCGGCTGCGACTCGTCGATCCACTCGCTCAGCAGCGGGTGCGCCGTACCGCGATCCCAGGGCACGACCGCGGTGCCTTCCGACGCGGCGGAATACAGGTGCTCGAACCAACCGGTCGGATCGTCCCGGTCCAGTGCCTCCCGGGCGATCCGCCGGGACACGACATCGGGATCCTCAGCCATCGGACTCGCTTTCCTCGTCGGAGCCGGGACCCACGTGGATCTCCCGCACGGTCTGCACCGTATCAACGTCACCCGGCACCTTGTCGTCCCGATATCGCAGCACCCGGGCGAACCGCAGTGCCATCCCGGCCGGATACCGCGGCGAGGTCTGTACGCCGTCGAACGCGATCTCGACCACGATCTCCGGCCGCAGATACACAGTCCAGTCGTCCTGACGCACGGCGAGCTCCTGGAACCGCTCGGTCTGCCAGCGCAGCAATTCGTCCGTCAGCCCTTTGAACGTCTTCCCGAGCATCACGAACTCGCCGGTCTCCTCGTCCCGCGCGCCTAGATGCAGGTTCGACAGCCAGCCGGTCCGACGCCCGTGTCCCCACTCCGCCGCGAGCACGAGCAGGTCGAGCGTGTGCGTCTGTTTGACCTTCACCCACGCCGATCCCCGCCGGCCCGCTTCGTACGGCGAGGTCAGCGACTTCACCATCACACCCTCGTGCCCCCGCTTGACCGCATCCAGGAAGAACGCTTGCCCGGCCTCCGCATCGTCCGTCACCAACCGCGGAATCCGCCGCTCCTCGGGCACCAACTTCGCCAGCCAGTCGAACCGCGCAGCCCCATCCAGACCGAGGAGGTCCTCGCCGTCCTGATGCAGGACGTCGAAGAAGTACGGCGTCAACGGCACCGACTCCGGACCGGTCGCAGCACGCGTCGCCGTCCGCGACCCCGTGACCTGAAACGCCTCCGGCCGCCCGTCGGACCGCAGCGCGATCAGCTCCCCGTCGAGCACAACCTGCTGAGCGTCCAACGCGAGTACGGCGGTGACCACCTCAGGCACGCGAGTCGTAATGTCGTCCAGCGTCCGCGTGTAGACCACGACCTTGTCGCCGTCGCGGTGCACCTGGATCCGGATCCCGTCCAGCTTCCACTCGAGGGCAGCCGGCGTACCCGTCTTGGCCAACGCCTCCTCCACCGAGGTCGCGGACTGCGCCAGCATCGGCTGTACCCCGCGACCGACCTCCAGCCCGAACTGCGCCAACCCAGCCTCACCCGAGGTCAGTACGGCGACAGCCACCGGAGCGGCCGCACCACGCAACATCGTCGCGGCGCGGATCTTGTCGAGCGGAATCCCAGTGGCCCGCGCGACCGCATCGGCCATCACTCCGTCGAGAGCGCCTTGCCGCAACTCACCACCCACGAGCAGCCGCAGGAATCGTTGCTCGTCCGCGGTTGCCCGCCCGAACAACGCGTCCACCGCCGTCCGTCGACGAGCCTGCACTCCCGCGCCGCCCATCTCGGCCAACTCGGCGAACGCCTGGTCGACCTCCTCGACCGTGAGCGACGGCTCGGCGGCCGGCTCCGGCGCGTCCGTCAACGTCCGCCAGCCGACCCCGGTCCGGCGCTGCCGCAGCTCGCCGGACAGGTACGTCACCACGATCTCGGTCTCGGCCGGCTCGGTGGCCTTCGACAACAGCCCGGCGATGAACTCCGCCTTCTTCAGCCGCGACCGGGTCCCGGCCAGCGCGGCTGACGTCTCGACCACCTCGGTGAGCAACATGACCCCAGTCTCACCCATCCCACCGACAATCCTGTGAACCAACAACTTTCACCACCGACCGCGCATCGAGAGGAACAGAAGGCAACCTCGAAGGGGGAGACTGATGCGCGGAAGATCTGTCGCGGCGGCCCTACTGGCCACCGGAATGCTGGCCCCGCTGCCGGCTCACGCCCAATCGACCAGCCCGGCGAAGGCCACGGCCGCCTGCAACCTGAGCCTCGGCTCGGTGAACGCCGGCGGCGACCACACCTCCCAGGGCATCACCGCGGGTACGCCGCCCAAGGCCACGGCCAAGGGCATCGAGGCAGCGGACCGGTTCGCGCCCGGGGCGACGCGGTTGCACAGCACCTGGACGATCGAGCCGGAGGTTCCGGCGGACTGGGCGCACTACGGCGAGGTCGTACTCGGCTCGAGCATGTACCAGGCGAGCTACCGCACCGGCGCCGTCGAGTCCGACGCCGTCACGTTCCACCGCATCGGCGGTGGCTGGGACCAGTTCTCGTACTTCGAGGAGTCGGTCTACGACGAGGGCGCCCACGCCGGCTCCGTCGCCCATACCCACTACTACGGCCTCCGCAACGACGGCACCCTCTTCCGCTGGCGCCAGGACAACGGCTGGAAGGCCGCCGGCTCGTACCCCGGCTTCAGTGCCGTCAAGACGATGGCCCTGATCAGCCAGACGCGGACCTACGACACGTTCCTCGCGACCACCAAGGGCGGCGCGCTCTACACGATCCGCATCCCGATCAGCTCCCCGATGAAGCCGATCGTCAAGCAGGTCCGCAGCCGCACGTGGCAGGGCGCCGAGCAGCTCATCGCCGAGCGTTGCGGACAGTACGGCGTACTCCTGCTCGGCATCGACAAGGACACCAAGTCCGGTTACCTGTACGCCGTCGGTCACGCGAACGGAGCGTCCACGGTGATCAACAGCCTGGGCAAGGTCCCGACCACGTTCGACGACCCGACCTACTTCCGCTGGACCGCCGTCGCGTTCGCGAACCCGCCGCTGAACGGAGAGTGAGCCTCAGGGCGCCGGCGGCAGGTCGTCCAGGAAGTCGGCCGACGGCGTGAAGAACAACGTGCCGGTGACTGCGGTGGAGAAGTCGAGCAGGCGGTCGTGGTTGCCCTCCGGCTCGCCGATGAACATCCGCCGCAGCATCAGCTCGGTCACCGACGGGGTCTTCGCGTACCCGATGAAGTAGGTGCCGAACTCCTGCGACCCGATGGTGCCGAACGGCATGTTGTCGCGCAGGATCTTCAGCTCGTTGCCGTCCTCGTCCTCGACGACGTTCAGCGCGATGTGCGCGTTGCTCGGCTTGACGTCGTCGTCCATCTCGATGTCCTCGAGCTTGGACCGGCCGACCGCCTGCTCCTGCTGCTCGACGGTCAGTGCGTTCCACGCCTTCAGGTCGTGCAGGTACTTCTGCACGATCACATAGCTGCCACCCGCGAAGTCCGGGTCCTCGGAGCCGATCAGTACGGCGTCGTGGGCCGCGGAGCCGGCCGGGTTCTCGGTGCCGTCGACGAAGCCGAGCAGGTCACGCATCTCGAAGTACTTGAAGCCGTGCACCTCGTCGATGACGGTCGCGGCGCCGTCGAGAACGTTCATGATCTGACTGGCGAGCTCGAAGCACTGGTCCTCGTGGGCCGCCCGGATGTGGAAGAGCAGGTCGCCCGGCGTCGACACCGCGCGGTGGGTGGCGCCCTGGAGCTCGACGAACGGGTGCAGCTCGGCCGGCCGTGGTCCGCTGAACAGGCGGTCCCAAGCGTCGGACCCGATGCTCGTGACACAGGACAGGTTGCCCGCAGGGACGCGGAAGCCGACGGAGCGCACCAGACCGGCAATGCGGTCGAGCAGGTCGCGGGCGGTCTCCTCGCCGCCGGGTTCGATCCGGACGACCATGAAGATCGCCGAACCGGTCAACGGCATCAGCACCGACTGCGGCAGCGCTCGTGTCGCCGCGGCCGGGCCAGGTGTCGGATCAGTCACCATGCTGCTTCCCTCCACTGAACGCTTGGCCCGATCTTCTAGAGTCCAGTCATGGACCCGCAAGAACCCGGACCGCCCTCGCAACCGGGCCCATACTCGCAGCCGGGGCCGTACCCACAGCAGTGGGGTACGCCGCCGCCGTACCCGCAGCAGCCGCCGCCGTACCCGCAGCAGTGGGGCGCGCCGCCGCACCCGGCCCAGTTCGCCCACCGCGAGCCCCGGATCATCCCGGCCCCGTCGGGTACGCCGTTCCACCGCCTCGCTCGTACGGCGAAGCACGCGTGGTGGCGGCCCTTGGTCGGTACGGCGTTCCTGGGCGCCGGAGTGCTCTTCGTCAGTGCCGGCGTGGCGTTGGTGTGGGGGATCATCCACAGCCTGATCACGCACGACGCCATCCAGCCGCAGGGCAACGACCTCTTCCCGAGCGCCACCGAGAACCTGGCGATCACGCTGGTGATGCTCGGCGCGCTCACACCGATCGTGGGGCTCACTGCCTGGGTGATCCAGCGGCGGCCGTTCTGGAGTGTCGCGTCCGTCCTGAACCGGATCCGCTGGCGCTGGCTGCTGATGTGCTGCCTGCCCGGCGTTGGCTACATCGCGGTGTCATACGTCCTCGGCATCGTGGTCGACGCGATCTTCCCGGGTCAGGACGCGGCGGGGACCGATGACGGCGGGTCGTGGGTCGGTTTCGGCGCGTTCGTCGTACCGGCGCTGGTGATCATCTGCCTGGTGCCGTTCCAGTCCGCGGCGGAGGAGTTCGTGTTCCGCGGTTGGCTGATCCAGGCGATCGGCGCTTATGGACCGGACCAGAAGGACGGGCGCGCGCGGTGGATTCGGACGGTGTTCCGGACGCCATGGCCCGGGATCGTGATCGGTGCGGCCGCGTTCGTGTCCGCGCACGGGTACACCGGCTGGGCGATGACCGATGTGTTCCTGTTCGCAGTGACTGTCGGCTGGCTGACCATCCGGACCGGGGGACTGGAGGCGGGGATCGCGCTGCACGCGCTGAACAACCTGTTCGCGTTCTTGTTGCCAGCGGCAACTGGTGGGCTGGACGGCTGGGACGTGCAGGGCGGTGCGCCGTGGACGCTGCTGGTGTCGGACGTCCCGTCGCTCGCGTTCTATGCCGCGGCCGTCGTCTGGCTGTCCAAGCGTCAGCAGGTCGCTCGCGTCAGCAGCTAGAAAAATCACTCGGGACTGTCGGCAGGCTCTGGCAGGGTTAGCCAGGTGACGAACGCGAAGATCGAAGCCGTCCTGTTCGACTGGGGCGGCACGTTGGCAACCTGGCACAGCATCGACCTGCACGACACCTGGCGATCGGTGGCGAAGCTGATCGACGAGACCCGCGCCGAGGAGCTGGCCGCCCGGCTGGTAGAGGCGGAGAGCTCGGTGTGGAAGCGCTCCAAGGAGGAGCACCTGAGCAGCACCTTCGAGGAGGTGTGCCTGCTGGCGGACGCGGTGATGACGCCGGCCGCCCTGGCGGAGTACGAGCGTCAGTGGGACCCGCACACCGTGCTCGAGCCGGACGCCATCGACACACTCCAGGCGCTCCGGGGTCAGGGGCTGAAGGTCGGCGTACTGTCCAACACGCTGTGGCCCCGGCAGCGGCATGAGGACCTGTTCGCGCGGGACGGCGTACTCGACCTCTTGGACGGTGCCGTCTACACGAGCGAGATCCCGTACACCAAGCCGCACCCGGAGGCGTTCCTGGCCGCGATGCGGGCGGTTGACGTGTCGGAGCCGGCGCGGTGCCTGTTCGTGGGGGACCGGCTGTTCGACGACGTCTGGGGCGCGCAGAACGTAGGCATGCGGACCGCGCACATCCCGCACAGCGCGATCCCGGTCGAGCAGATCGGCCACACGGAGGGTACGCCGGACGCCACCGTCCAGCGCCTGTCCGAGCTCCCGCCGCTGATCGCCACTTGGAACGAAGCGGCGGCCTGACATCAGAAGGACCCCCAGCCGGAGTGGCTGGGGGTCCTTCGAGGGGTTTCGGTTGGTGGGTTACGCGGCCAGCGTCGGGTCTGCCATCAGACGGAGGCGGCCCAGCGCCTCGCGCTCGATCTGGCGGACCCGCTCGGCCGAAATGCCGTGCACCGCACCGATGTCCGCGAGCTTCGCCTGACGGCCGTCGTGCAGGCCGTACCGGCGCCGGATCACGTCCGCCGACCGCGGGTCGAGCTGGTCGACCAGGCTGAACAGTCCCGAGCGGTCCGACGCGTCGGCGACCAGCTGGTCCGGCCCCGGCGCGGTCTCGGCCGCGATCAGGTCGCCCAGCGAGGTCTCGCCCTCGTCGTCGATCGGGTTGTCCAGGCTGATGTGGTCCCGGCCGATCCGGATCAACTCGGTGACCCGCTCCACGTCCAGGTCCAGCTCTGCCGCGATCTCGTCGAGCTCCGGTTCACGCCCGAGCTTGCGCTCCAGCGTGCGCCGCGCCGACCCGATCTGGTTCAGCTGCTCCACCACGTGCACCGGCAGCCGGACCACTCGGGCCTGCTGCGCGATACCGCGGGTGATGGCCTGCCGCACCCACCAGGTCGCGTACGTCGAGAACTTGAAACCCTTGCGGTAGTCGAACTTCTCCACCGCGCGGATCAGTCCCGTATTGCCCTCCTGGACCAGGTCCAGCAGCGGCATCTGGGAACGTCCGTAGCGGCGCGCGATCGATACCACCAGCCGGAGGTTCGCGGTCACGAACCGCTGCTGCGCGCGCTGGCCCGCTTCGGCCAGCCACTCCAGCTCCTCCTCGGTCGCATATTTGGGCGCTCCGCCCTTCTTGCGTCCAACCCGCCCCTCGGCCAGCAGTTGCTCCGCCAGGAGACCTGCCTCGACCGTCTCAGCGAGCTCGACCTCTTCCTCTGCGGTCAGCAGGGGCGTACGCGCGATCTCTTCAAGGTAGAGACCAACGCTGTCCTTGCCGTCAATACCGTCGTCCGTGCTGCGGACACGAGCTGTGCGAGCCACCGAAACTCCCTTCGTCGTTACATGGAGAGCAACGCTCGAGTGAGGTTCAAGATTCCAGCACGATGGTGTAAACACCCTGAACGTTCCCTGAGAGTTCCTGGCAGCGATTCCGCCGTGGAAACCGATGTCCCGGAGGAATCCGGTGCAATAAGGCGCAACACTCCGCGCCCAAGCTGAGAATCTGTCCAGAATCACACGATCCAGTGCCCCCGTATGTGTTGCACAACACACACCCGGGGGCACTTATTCCGCCGGCTCAGGCCAGCCCGAGGGTGTCGAGCTCCCAGGCGAGGGAGAAGGCGAGCTCGCGCCAGGCGTCGTACCGGCCGCTGCGCCCGCCGTGACCGGCCTCCATTTCGGTTTTCAGCAGTACGTCGACGTCGCCGCTCGCGGTCGCCCGGAGTTTCGCCACCCACTTGGCCGGCTCGACGAAGAACACCCGGGTGTCGTTCAGGCTGGTGATCGCGAGGATCCGCGGATACTGCTGCGCGCTGACGTTTTCGTACGGCGAGTAGGACTTCATGTACTCGTAGACGGCCTTGTCCTCGAGCGGATTACCCCATTCCTCCCACTCGATCACGGTCAGCGGCAGGGACGGGTCCAGGATCGTGGTCAACGCGTCCACGAATGGCACCTCCGCGACAATGCCGCCGAATGCCGACGGCGCGAGGTTCGCGACCGCGCCCATCAGCAGGCCACCGGCGCTGCCGCCCTGCGCGACGATCCGCTCCGGCCGGGTCCAGCCGGCCGTGACCAGGTGCTCGGCCGCGGCGATGAAGTCGGTGAAGGTGTTCCGCTTGGTCAGCATCTTGCCGTCGTCGTACCAGTGCCGGCCGAGCTCGCCGCCGCCACGGACGTGCACGATCGCGAAGACGACGCCGCGGTCCAGCAGCGACAACCGCGCGATCGAGAACCACGGATCCATCGAGCTCTCGTACGACCCGTAGCCGTACAGCACGACCGGCGCGTTGCCGTCCTTCGCGACGTCCTTGCGCGCGACCATCGAGATCGGCACCTTCGTCCCGTCCGACGCGGTCGCCCACTCGCGGTACTGCGTGTACGCGCCGAGATCCACGTCACCGAGCACCGGCTGCTGCTTCAGCAGTCGCCGCTCGCCGGTCGCGACGTCCACGTCGTACGTCGAACCCGGTGTGACCAGCGACGTGTACCCGAAGCGGTACCGGGTGTCGTGCCACTCGTCGTTGCGTCCGGGGGAGACCGTGTAGATCGGCTCGTCGAACTCGAGCACCTCCGGCGCTCCGAAACCTTCCGGCGTACGGCGCATGACGGCGAGCTCGGTCAGCGCGTCGCGACGGCGGTACAGGATCACGTGGTCGGCGAAGGCGTCCGTGCCGAGCAGGCGGCTGGTCTCGTCGCCCTCGATCAGCGTGGTCCAGTCGCCGGGGGAGTCCAGCGGCGCGGAGGCCAGCGAGAAGTTGGACGCGTCCGCGTTGTGCGTGATCAGCAGCTGGTCGCCGGCGTGCTCGACGTCGTACTCGACGCCCTCCTGGCGCGGCCTGACCACGACGGGCTCGCCGGTGGGGTCGTTCGCGTCGAGCAGCCAGACCTCGCTGGTGAGCTTGCTGCCGAGCGCGATCTGGATCGCCTGCTCGTTGCGAGTCAGGTCGACGCCGACCCAGAACCGCTCGTCCGGCTCCTCCATCACCAGTACGTCGTCGTCCGTCGTACCGAGGGTGTGCCGCCAGACCTGGTACGGGCGCCAGGCGTCGTCGACCTTGGTGTAGAAGATCGTCGACCCGTCACCGGACCAGGCCGAGCCGTAGTGCACCTCGGGGAGCTCGTCGGGCAGCAGCTCGCCGGTGCTCAGATCCTTGATCCGCAGGGTGAACCGCTCGTCGCCCTTGAGGTCGACGGAGTACGCGAGCAGCCGGCCGTCGGGGGAGATGTCGATGGTGCCGAGGGAGAAGAACTCGGAGTCGGCGGCGACCTCGTTGCCGTCCAGCATCACCTCTTCGCCGGCGATCTCACCGTCGGTCGCCGGCGGCTCGTCGCCGTCCACCTTCACCCGGCAGTGCAGCGAGTACTGCTGGCCCTCGATCGTGCGCGAGTAGTACCAGTAGCCGCCGCGCCGGGCGGGGACGCTCAGGTCGGTCTGCAGCGTGCGGTCCGAGATCTCCTGGAAGATTGCCTCACGCAACGATTCCAGGTGCGCGGTGCGTGCCTCGGTGTAGGTGTTCTCGGCGCGCAGGTACGCCAGCACCTCGTCGTCGGTCTTGTCCCGCAACCACTCGTACTCGTCGACGAACACATCGCCGTGGTGGCGACGCTCAACCGCCTTCTTGGCGGCAATCGGAGGCTCAGGCACAGAGTTCAACTCGGACATGCCGCGAGACTACCCGGCAGGGACCCCCAATTTCATGGTCATAACAGTCAGCGCAGCAGCAACCGCGGCACGCGACTCGTCCGTGTGATCCAGTACGTCGAATCCGTGCCGCCCGTCGGGTACTTCGATGAGTTCGAGCGCGACCCCGGCAGCCCGGGCGGCCTCGATGAACGGCGGCTGCGTCGGCGCGACATCCGGGAGCTCGCGCCCCACCACCGTCATCACGATCGGCAGGCCACCGGCACCCGCAACTGCGTCGACCGGATGCACCCCGCGGATCGTGACGAGCTCACCGTCACCCAAGACCGGATACGTCAGGCCCAGGCAGCGCAGCCAGGCCGGCGGGTCCCGGAGAAGGTCGACGCAGAGCGGTGCACCTCCGGAGAAGTACCACAAGCCGACCCGGTCGCCGTCCACCCGCGGGTGGGCACGTACGGCTGCGATCGCCTTGGAAAGTGCAGTCAGAGAGCGGTCGTCATCGGGCAACCCGTCGGGACTGTGATCGACCACGGTGGCTACACAGCCACGATCGGCGAGCTGGCTCGCGTAGCCCTGGTAGATCAGCCACGCACTCGGCCGCGATCGTCCCTCGGCCTGGTACGGCACGCCGTGCACCAAGATGACGGCGGGTGCGGGCTCTGCGGCCGCGGGCAGGTACAACTCCAAGCCCTCGTGTGACTCGCGGGCCACGTCCGGCGTGGGCAGAACGAACGAAGGCTCAGGCATGGCCCTGAGCGTATGCGGGGTGAGGGCTACACGTCGTACGTCGCTACGACGGGCGCGTGGTCCGACCAGCGTTCGGCGTACGTCGGGGCTCGGTGGACCACGCAGGTCGTGGCTGCGGCGGCCAGTTCGGGGGATGCGATTTGGTAGTCGATGCGCCAGCCGGCGTCGTTGTCGAAGGCCTTGCCGCGCCAGGACCACCAGGAGTACGGGCCCGGCCCGTCGCCGCCGAAGCGCCGGCCGAGGTCGACCCAGCCGGCCTCGAACAAGCGATCCATCCAGGCGCGTTCCTCGGGGAGGAAACCGCTCTTCTTGCGGTTCGCCTTCCAGGCCTTCAGGTCCTCCTCGCGGTGGGCAATGTTGAGATCGCCGCACATCAGCACGTGCCGCCCGTCGGCGCGCAGTTCGGTCAGGCGGGCAGTGATCGCGTCGAGGAACGCGTACTTCTCCTCCTGCCGAGGCGGCGTCTCGAACTCGCCCGTGAACACGTACGTGCTCACCGCGGTCAGCGTCGACCCGTCGTCCAGTACGACGTCTGCCTCGACCCAGCGTCCGCAACCCGCGAACCGCTCCGGCCCGATCTCGCCGCGGATGTCCTTGATCGGACGCCGGCTCGCCACCGCGACACCCGCACGCCCTTTGTGCCCGTCGATCGAGGGCTCCGCATGCGCGATGTCCCAGTCGCCACCCAGCTGCTCCCGCAGCACCTCGTCCGTCGCCCGGACTTCCTGCATCAACAACAAGTCCGGATCGGTCGCCGCCAACCACGGCCCCATCCCACGCCGAACCGCAGCCCGAATCCCATTCACATTAACCGTGGCAACCGTCAGCACCCCAGAACCCTAGCGTTTGCGCGCCGACAGTTCGCGCAGCACCAGGTACCCGCCGACGGCGGGGACGAACGCCAGCAGCTTCGCGCGGACCGAGGCGCCGGCCGTCGCGAGCGTCGTCACGATCGTCACCAGGTACGCCGTCCCATGGGTCGGGCCGAGTGCGGACGACACAGCCGGCCAGTGCACCGTGAAGAGGTTCAGGAACAGGAGGCACACGGTCACCGCTTCGACAGCCGCAGCGATCTTGAGCAGCTTCATCGTCAGACACCCGTCGTGGAGCCGGGACGGACCACCATCAGGACCACGACGACCGCCCAGAGCAGGGCGAAGATTCCCGTCGTCATCGACAACACCTTGGCCTGTGGCAGCAGACCGGCCCGTACGTCGGGAGTCGCGTCGGCAGCCGCGAGAACGCGGGCCTGGGCTGGGAGCACCGCGAAGGCGAGCACGCCGGCGGCGAGTGCGGTGAGGACCATGGAGATGATCAGCCAGTAGTCGCCGAGCACGCCGAGTCCCGCGCCGACCGCGATGCCGAACACGGGCACGATCAGCCCGCCGATCGCGTAGACGCGGGTGATTTGGTGGAGGAGGTTCAGGGCGGCGGGGTCGGGCGAATCTGCGGCCAGGGTCCGGCGGGCCAGGGGTGGGAACATGCTGGCGGCGACCGTGACCGGGCCGATGAAGATGATGGCGGCCAGTACGTGGACGCTGAGCAGGAACTTGTTCATCGCACTCCCGAGGCTTGAGTTTCAGGCAGACTGTAACTCAAGTATCAGCCAAGCTGAAACCTGCGATGATGGCGGGATGGAAGAGACCGGGCAGCCGCCGATCAGTGCCGCGCTGCTGTTGATGATGCTCGGGCGGCAGCTTCGCGACCGGGCCGAGACCGAGCTCCGCCGGCAAGGGCTGTCGATGCGTCACTTCTCGGCGCTCGGCCATCTGGCCCATCACCCCGGCCTGTCGTACAGCGAACTCGCCAGGCGGGACGGGATCACGACTCAGAGCATGCAGTCCACCCTGCGGCAGCTCGAGGAACTGGGTGCGGTCGAGCGACTCACGGCACCTGGCCGCGGCCGGACCGCCGACCTGAAAGTCACCGAGTCAGGACGGGAACTGCTCGACCGCTGCCGAGCGATCCTGAACGGCATCGACCAAGAGCTCGACAGAGCCATCGGCGCCGACCAAACCGCTCAGCTCGCCACGACCACCCTGCAGGCGCTGACCGCGCTCAGTCGATCGTCCTAGAGCAGGCGCTGACTGTGCTCAGTCGGTTGTCGTGAGGATTGCGTCCAGGGACTGTTCGCAGAGGTGTTCCAGGACCGAGGCGGAGACGGTTGGGTTGTCGATCCAGAGAAGGAGGGTCTGTTCGACGTAGCCCTGCCAGCCGTGACAGGCGAGTTCGACTGTCGGGGTGACCGTGATCCCGCGCTCGGCGACCGCGCCGATCACCCATTGGCTGAAGACCTGGCGCACCTCGGAGTGCAACGCGCGTACGTCGGGATCGCCGGCGGCCGACATGAGCAGGGTGGCGCGGTAGAGCTGCGGTGCCTCGAGTACGGCGCGCACGAACGCGCGGATGCCCGACCGCAGTCGCTCCCCGGGTGGGAGTGCGGGGTCGGGGGCCGTTCGCAGCATGACCTCGGCAGCTGCCTCTTCGATCACGGCGTACTGGAACTTCTTCTTCGAGCCGAAGTAGTGGAACAGCAGGGCGGGGGAGACGCCGGCCTCGGCCGCGACCAGTTCGACGGTCAGCTCGCGGTGCGGGTCGGCCAACAGGACGCGTCGCGCCGCGGCGAGGATCTGCGCACGCCGTTCGTCGGGGCGCAGGCGGGCAGACGAGATCTCGGTCATGGGCGAAGTCTATTGAGTATTCGGTCAATAAGCACTTACTGTTGAGTACCCACTCAACAAGCTGGAGGTCCAGATGCGCCCGTTGCCCGGTCAGGTCGTCCTCATCACCGGTGCGTCCCGGGGGATCGGGGCCGCGGTCGCCCGCAAGCTGGCCGGCCAGGGCGCCAAGCTCGCACTGATCGGCCTGGAGCCGAACGAGCTGAAGAGGGTCGCGGAGGATTGTGGCCCGGACGCCGGTTGGTGGGAGGCCGACGTCACCGACACCGAGTCGCTGCGGACGGCGGTCGAGTCGGTGGCCGAGCGCTACGGCCGGATCGACGTGGTGATGGCGAACGCCGGTATCGCGGCGCCCGGCTTCACCCGGAGCATGGACCCGGAGGTGTGGGAGCGAGTCCTCGACGTCGACCTGTACGGCGTCTGGCGCACGGTTCACCTCACTCTGCCGCACCTGCTCGAGAGCAAGGGCTACCTGCTGCTGGTCTCGTCGCTCGCGGCGATCGTGCACATCCCCGGGCTCGCGTCGTACAACGTGGCCAAGGCCGGGGTCGAGGCGATGGGCGACACGCTGCGGCCGGAGCTCAAGCACCTCGGCGTGCGGGTCGGCGTTGCGCACATGACGTTCGTGGACACCGATATGGTGCGTGGTGTGGACGAGCACCCGGTGTTCGGCAAGGTCCGGACCGGCATCCCGCTGGCGAGCAAGGTGTACCCGCTCGACTTCGCGGTGGACAAGTTCGTGGCCGGCATCACCAAGCGCTCGCGGACCGTGCACGTACCCGGCTGGATCGGCGCGATGAAGGTGTTTCGCTGGGTGATTCCGCACGTGATCGAGGCGGGTTCGCGGTTCAGCGTGCCGAAGGCTGATCGGGCCGCACTCGCCTACGAGGAGAAGGCCGGCCACCAGTGAGCTACGACGTTGTCCTGCTCGGCGCGAGCGGCTTCACGGGTGCGCTCACCGCCGAGTACCTGGCGAAGAACGCGCCCGCCGACCTCAAGTGGGCCGTTGCCGGACGCAACCACAAGAAACTGGAGGTCTTCGGCAAGGACGTCCTGCACGCCGACGTGACCGACCCGAAGTCCCTCCAGGCCCTCGCCGAATCGACCAAGGTCGTCGCCACCACGGTCGGCCCGTACATCCAGTACGGCGAACCACTCGTCGCCGCCTGTGCCGACGCCGGGACGGACTACGTCGACCTCACCGGCGAACCTGAGTTCGTCGACCGCATGTATGTCCGCTACCACGAGCGTGCTGTCCAGACCGGCGCCCGGATCGTGCACGCCTGCGGCTTCGACTCGATCCCGTACGACCTCGGCGTCCAGTACACGGTCGAGCAACTGCCCGAACGCGTCCCGATCCAGGTTGACGGCCTGCTTCGCGTGGCCGGCCGGCCTTCGGGTGGCACGTTCCACACCGCGCTCACGGCGTTCTCCCGGCCGAAGCAGCACCTCGACGCACACCGCGCCCGCCGCGCGGCCGAGCCTCGCCCGGTCGGCCGTACGGCGAAGTCGGTCCGCGGCCGGATCCATCGCCAGGAAGGGTTCTGGGCGGTCCCGTTGCCGACCATCGACCCACAGGTCGTGGCCTACTCGGCCAGACTGCTCGATGCCTATGGCCCCGACTTCCGCTACGCGCACTACGCGGCGCTGAACAACCTCCCGATGGTTGCCGGCGGCATCGGCGCTGCCGGCTTCCTGGTCACGGCCGCCCAGGTTCCACCGGTGCGCAACGCCCTGCTCAGCAGGCTGAAGCGCGGCGACGGCCCGACTTCGGAGCAGCGCGCGAGGTCCTGGTTCAACGTCCGCTTCGTCGGCCGTGGTGGCGGCAAGCAGGTGATCACCGAGGTCGCCGGCGGCGATCCCGGGTACGACGAGACCGCGAAGATGCTCGGCGAGAGCGCGCTCTGCCTGGCGCTCGACGACCTGCCGAAGACGGCCGGCCAGACCACGACGGCCGCGGCCATGGGCCCAGCACTGCGCGAACGCCTCTCCAGAGCGGGGATGACCTTTGCCACCCTCAGCACGGACGACTACTAGCCGGGACGGCACCCGGATAGCCCTGCACGAGTACGGCGACCCCGCCGCGCCGGTCCTCATCTGCGTCCACGGCTACCCGGACAACGCCACCCTCTGGGAGCCCGTCGCCGACCACCTGGCGGCAGACTTCCGGATCATCGCGTACGACGTTCGCGGCGCCGGTGACTCGGATCACCCGCGCGGCCGAGCGGCGTACCGGCTGGAGCGGCTCGAGGACGACTTCGTCGCGGTGCTCGACGCCGTGTCGCCCGACCAGCCGGTGCACGTGCTCGCACATGACTGGGGTTCGATCCAGTCCTGGCACTTTCTCACCAGTGCCCGCCTGCGCGGCCGGGTGGCGTCGTACGTGTCGATCTCGGGTCCTTCGCTGGACCACGCCGGTCATTTCCTCAGGAAGCGCAACGCGGCGGTCGTCAGGCAACTGCTTCATTCTTGGTACATCTTCTACTTCCACCTGCCCTGGCTGCCCGAACGCGGCTGGCGGAAGGGCTGGGCGCACCGCGCCTTCAACCGGCTCGAGGCGCAGCCCGAGCAGGGCGAGCGCTCACTCGGCGACTACGTGAACGGCATCAACCTCTACCGGGCCAACGTCTTACCGCGCCTGCTCCGGCCCGAGCAGCGGCACACCGAGGTTCCCGTTCTCGCGGTCTCACCCGATGCCGACCCGTTCGTCACCACCCCGCTGCAGACCGACATCGCCCGCTGGGCCCCGAACCTGACCGTGAAGGTGGTCAGGGGTGGCCACTGGATGCCCCGGAACGATCCCGGACTCGTGGCCCGATTGGTGCTGGAACACACCCGTCAGGTGGCAGGCTGGGAGACATGAGGACACTGCTCAACCTGATCTGGCTGGTGCTCGCCGGATTCTGGCTGGCGATCGGCTACGCGGTCGCCGGCATCATCTGCTGTGTGCTGATCGTGACGATCCCGTTCGGCATCGCCGCGTTCCGGATCGCCGGGTTCACACTCTGGCCGTTCGGCCGGACGATGGTCGACAAGCCGAGTGCCGGTGCGGGCGCCGTGATCGGCAACCTGATCTGGATCGTCTTCGCCGGCTGGTGGCTGGCGCTGGGTCACCTGACCACCGGGATCGCGCTCTGCCTGACGATCATCGGCATCCCGCTGGGGGTAGCGAACTTCAAGCTGATCCCGATCTCGCTGCTTCCGCTCGGCAAGGAGATCGTGCCGACCGACCAGCCGTTCGCGACGGTTCGTTGAGATCCCTCACGGTCCTCGGCTCCTGTGGTGCGTGGCCCGAAGCCGGCCGCGCCTGCGCCGGCTTCCTGCTCGAGTACGACGGCTTCCGCGTGGTCCTCGACCTCGGGTACGCCGCTCTGCCACGACTCCTCGAGCACGCTCCGAAGGGCGAGGTCGACGCGGTCGTGGTGACCCACCAGCACCCTGATCACTGCGTCGACGTCAGTGCGCTCGCCCGGGTCAGGTACTACGAAGCACCGGACGCACCGCCCATCCCGCTGCATTGCCCGCCGGGCGTCCTCGACGTACTGCGTGCTCTTGAGCCGGAGCCGGATCCGGCGACCGTCTTCGCCGTACACGACCTGGCGACGACGACACAACTCGGACCGTTCGCGGTGGAGACTGTCGAGTTGCCGCACTACAAGACCAACCTCGGGGTGCGGCTGACCGCACCCGGCGTGACTGTCGCCTACACCGGTGACAGTGGTCCGTCACCGGAGCTGCGGAAGTTGGCCGAGGGCACGGATCTGTTCATATCCGATGCGACCCTGCAAGGCCCGTCGCCGCAGACAACACCGCGTTACATCATGACCGCGGCCGAGGCGGGTCGCGGTGCGCGTGGTGCCGGCCGGCTTCTGCTCACGCACTTCTGGCCGGGCTCGGAGCGGGGGATCTCGGTGGCCGAGGCCAGGCAGGAGTTCGACGGTGAAGTGATCGCGGCCGAGGAAGGTCTCACGCTGGGGTTGTGAGCCGCGCGTGCCGGAACGACGAGCGGTGCAGCAGAACCGCTTGGAGGACCATCCCGCCGACGCCGACCCACAGCGCCGTACGCGTGCCGTAGTGGTCGGCGATCAGGCCGCCGGCGGGTGCGCCGATGACGATCGCGGCTCGGTTGAAGGATCGGGTGGTCCCGTTCATCCGGCCGAGCAGGGCGCTGGGCGTGATGGATTGACGCCAGCCCATCTCGATCGGGCTGTCGACGCCGAGCGAGAAGCCCAGCACGAGTTGGCCGGCGCAGAGCAGGACGATGCCGAAGGCATCATCCGAAGCCAGCGGGACGGTCAGGAACGAGACCGGGCTGAGCCAACGGCAGGCGATGATCGCCGGGCCGACCCCGAACCTCCGGCCGGCCCAGCCTGAGGCGGTCGCTCCGATCAGTGAGCCGATGCCCGTGAAGGCGTAGGTCACGCCGAGCCAGGCCGGGCTCCACCCCAACGTGTTCAGCACGAAGACCACATAGACCGTCGTCATCACGCCCTGGAACACGAACCAGACATGGGAGGTCAGCGTGATCGGGGCGAGTGGACTGTCGCGATACACCCAGCGCAGTCCTTCGCCCATCTCCCGGCGCAGGTTCCGCGGCTGATCGGTGCGCTCGGCAACTTCCTCGGTGCGGGTCCGGACGGTCGCGAGTACGACGCCGGAGAGGAGATAGGAGACGGCGTCGATGAGGATCGCGATCGGTGCGCCGAGGACCTTGATCATTGCCCCGGCGAACACCGGGCCACCGGTCTGCGCGACCGCGCTGGTCTGCTCCAGCCGCGCGTACGCCGAAGTGAGCAAGCCGGTCGGCACGAGTGCGGGCGGGAACGACTGGTGGGCGGCGTCGTACACCAGGGACAGCGTTCCGAAGACAAGGACGACCGCGATCAGCAGCGGCAGACTCAGTACGTCGAGACCTGCGGCCAGCGGGATGACTCCCAGGACCACGGCCCGCGCGAAGTCGGCGCCGACCAGGATCGGCTTCCGGCGATAGCGATCCACGATGGCGCCGACGAGCAGTCCGACGAGCAGATACGGCAACCACCGGGCCGCGTTGAGGATGCCGACCTCGGCGCCGGTCGCGTGCAAGGTGACCACGGCAACGACCTGCAACGCGAGGCCGGTGACGGACGAGCCGACCGTCGACACCGCATCGGCGAACCAGAACCGTACGTATCCACGATGTTCCAGCAGGCCCGCCACACCGGAACCCTATGTGGCGGGCCTACGGCTACTCGGCCTGGGCCACGATCTTGCGGACGTTGGCGATGTCGCCACAGCCGGACTCGATCAAGCGGGCGCGCTCCTCGGCGAAGCTGTCGCCCAGCTTGCGCCGTACCTCCTCGGACACGTCGGTCCGGGCCGGGTTGAGCACGTCGCGCTCTTCCTCGTCGAGGTGGTGGCTGAGGGCCTCGGACAACTCGTGCAGCTTGTCGCCGAACTCCTCGCTGCCGGTGTCGTCGACCTCCATCAGCTCGAGCAGTGCCTCGTTGCCCTCGTCGTGCTCGTGCTCGGAGTGCTCGACCTCTTCGGCGTCGATCGCATCCTTCTTCCGGAGCTCCGGGTAGACCTTCGACTCCTCGGCCTCGGCGTGCGCGATCAGCACGGTGGCCAGGTCGGCCAGCACCGCGGCCCGGTCGCTCTGGACGTCACGCAGTTCGCGCAGCGCCTCTTCGAACCAGCGGTGGTCCGCCAGGATGATCTCGACCACGTCACCACCCGCTGCGGGCAGGATCTTCGGCATCCGCTTCCCTCTCTCTCACAGGACCCTCCCGGTACCCGGTTAACCTGCGGACATGCCCGCAGCCCTGATCCGCCGTCCCAGCCCGCGCCTCGCCGAGGGGCTCATCACCCACATCGAACGCACCCCGGTCGATGCCGACCTGGCCGTCCGCCAGTGGCAGGGGTACGTCGACGCCCTCGAGGCGCACGGGTGGAGCACGGTCGAGGTCCCGGCGATCGACGAGTGCCCGGACGGCGTCTTCATCGAGGACACGATGGTCGTGTACGGCGAGGTCGCCGTGATCGCGCGCTCCGGCGCCGACGAGCGCCGTCCGGAGGCCGCGGCCGCAGCGCGAACGGTGGGGGAGCAGGGCTACCGCATCACCCACATCACGGATCCCGGCACGCTCGACGGTGGCGACGTACTCAAGATCGGCTCGACCGTGTACGTCGGTCTGGGTGGTCGCACGAACGCCGAAGGCATCCGGCAGCTCCAGGAGGCGTTGCCGGCAGCCGACGTACGCGCGGTACCGGTCCACAAGGTGCTGCACCTGAAGTCGGCCGTGACCGCGCTGCCCGACGGCACCGTGATCGGCTACGAGCCACTCGTCGACGACGCGACGGCGTTCGACCGGTTCCGTGCCGTGCCCGAGGAGGCGGGATCGCACGTCGTCCTGCTGGGGGAGGGCCGGCTGCTGATGGCCGCGTCGGCGCCGACGTCCGCGGAGCTCTTCGAGCAGCTCGGCTACACGCCGGTCGTCGTGGACATCAGCGAGTTCGAGAAGCTCGAGGGCTGTGTCACGTGCTTGTCGGTGCGCCTTCGCCGCTGAGCAACCGCCGCGCCTGCCCCACCGCGACCACGTCGCGCTTCTTCCCTCGAGCCTCGGCCACCTCGCACGCCTCCACCAGTGCCGCGCGATAGACCGACGTATCAGGGTGACCCGGCTCGGCGTCGCTGACGGTCGTCGTCAGCGCGTCGAGGGCGTCGGAGATCTCGCCACACGCGAGCAACGCCCGCCCGAGCGCGGCCCGGTCGCGGAGTAGCTGCGGATCGCGCCGGTCGAACCCTTCCGCGTCGACCGCGACGATGTCGGCGAGCAACTGCGCCTCGGACCGCGGTCCGCCAACCATCAGGCGCGCGCCGGTGACTGCCTCGGTCGCGGCCCGGGTCAGGTCGTGGTTCGGCCCGAACACCCTGGCCAGTTGCGGACCCAGCAGCTCGAACCAGGCGATCGCCCGTCCGTAGTTCCTGGTCGCCAGCAAACCCTGCGCGACGCGCAGCCGGACCCGCAGTGTCGCCGGATCATCCGCCGCGAGCACCTTCTCCCGATCGGCCAGCGCCGACTGGTAGAAGGGCAGCGCCTGACCCGGCTCACTCTGCTCCCAGTACGCCTCGGCCTGTCGGTACGACGGATCACTGTCGAGCTCGGGGTAATCCACGAGTGCCGACACCGGCTGACGCTGGACGACCGTGACGACCGGCTGATCGATCACCTTCCGGCCGATGAACGTCCGGCCGCCGGTCGGGATGATCCGGTACCGGCCCACCTTCGACACCGGGATCCACAGGATCGTGCTGTACAGCGTTCGTACCGACGACCCGCAGTTCTCGCAGATGTCGCGATGCCCGTAGAAGCGACTCCCCATCGGGCCGGCCGCCCCGGCAGCACGCCAAGCGACCGACGACGACGCACACGGACCGCAGAACGGGTAAACCCCCCGCCGTTCCTCATTCATTTGGCTCATTCTGGTCCTTTTCGGGTCCGTCGTCTTCATCCGGGGCACCGTGGACCACTTTTGACAGCGCCGGGTCGTCGACGGCGAACGTGCGAACCGGGCCGGGCCGGGTGTCGGCGGTCTCGAAGCGGACCGTGACGCGGCCGCGTCCGGAGCCCCAGACCCAGCCGCGCCCGTGGTCCGGATGCGCGACATCCTGACCCGGGTAGAACCCGATCTGGTCGCGTGGCCGCTCGGGCAACTCGATCACCTCGAGCGGCGCCTCGGAGTGCTCGCTCTCGGTGAAGAGGTCGTCCTGGATCCAGTCGGCGAGTGACGAGACGCCCACTCCGAGCAATCGGATGCCGCCGCCGATCTCGCTGTCGTCGAGCAGCCGGCGTGCGACCCGGGCGATCACGCGGGCGTCGTCGGTCGGCCCGGCCAGCGTGGACGAGCGGGTGTGGGTGGTGAAGTCGTGCATGCGGGTTTTCACCGTGACCGTCCGGCCGGAGAGCTGGGCCTTCTGCAGGCGTTCGGAGACGCGGTGGGCCATCCGGTCGCCGATCGCGGCGAGCAGCGCGCGGTCGATGATGTCGGTCTCGAAGGTGTCCTCGACACTGACCGACTTCGTCTCCCGGTCGCTCACCACCGGCCGGTCGTCGGCGGCGACCGCGAGCCGGTGCAGGCTCGAGCCGTGCGCGGATCCGACCTGACGGATCAGCTCGTCCTCGTCGAGTTGCTGCAGGTCCGCGACCGTACGAACGCCGGCCATGCTCAACCGCTGCGCCGTCGCCGGTCCGACACCCGGGATCACTGTCACCTGCATCGGCGCGAGGAACTCGGCCTCCGTCCCCGCAGGTACGACGACCACACCGTCCGGCTTGTCGAGGTCGCTCGCGATCTTCGCGATCAGCTTCGATGTCCCCGCGCCCACCGACGCGGTCAGCCCGCCGCTCGCCTTGTGGATCGCCGCTTTCAGATCGCGAGAGATCGCCTCGACGTCGTCGACCGTGAGCCCGCTCAGCCCGGCCGCGGCCAAGTCGATGAACGCCTCGTCCAGCGACAGCGGCTCGACCAGCGGCGAGAGCCCCCGCATCTCCGCCATCACCGCCTGGCTCGACTGCCGGTACACCTCGAACCGCGGACCCAGGTACGCCGCGTGTGGGCAACGGGACCGCGCTTCCGCGGTCGACATCGCGGAGCGGACGCCGTACTTGCGGGCCTCGTACGACGCGGTCGACACGACCCCGCGGACACCGACGCCGCCGACGACCACGGGCTTGCCCCGCAGCGACGGCTTGTCCCGCTGCTCGACGGCCGCGAAGAACGCGTCCAGATCGACATGCAGCACCGACGGATCCCCTCGCACGGTCCCAGTGTCCCTGCTATGACCGACAATTCCGGCATGAGCTTCCCCGCGCACTGGGACGACGGCACCGATCCGACCAGCCCCGACCACCAGATCCATTGGTACGACGACCGTACGGCGATCATCCGGCAGTCGCTCCGGACCAACTTCGAGGGACCGTTCAGCCCCGGTCTGGCTCCATACCCCTCACTCTAGAGCCGGTCCCGAACAAATTACGCTCAGTAGGCATCCCAATGTGTGAGATTGCCCTGAGAGCGG
>NZ_JBFAXQ010000048.1:0-34058 GCF_040680855.1 Kribbella sp. NPDC051952 | reverse complement strand
CTCTGGCAACGGCTCTGGTAACGGCATCGGCGGCATCGACCAGCCACGGGCCAGCGACGACGCGTACGCCGGTGAGCTGCCGGAGAAGTACTCGGTGAACTTCATGATCAACGGTTCCCAGCGCAAGGGATCGATGTAGCGGTCGTTGCTCATCAACAGGTCCTCGCGGACCTGGACCTGCTCGACCGTCATCTCCAGCGCGCACAGGTGGGAGTCGGGCCCGCCGATCTCGTGGATGTTCACGATCCGGCCCTCGAGGTTGATCGGGCTCTCCTCGACCGCGTCGAGGTCGACGAGCCTGCCCTGCTCCCGGGTCAGGCCGGCGGCGGCGAACTTGTCCGGCTCGTACCGGTAGCCGCGGCCGCGCTTGGCGTCGGACATCTCCTGCGATCCGGTCAGGAGCGCGATCCGGTCGAGGGCGGCGACCATCGCGGGATCGACGAGGTTGAGGATCGCTTCCGGGCGTTCGGTGAGGTTCTTGACCGTCTGAGCGCTGGTGCCCATCCCGAGCATCGCGGTGTACCCGAGCCACCAGGCGGACGACATCGGCGCGAGGTTCGTGGTGCCGTCGGGATTGCGGGAGCTGATCATGACAACCGGCGTACCGAAATAGAGGACCTTGGGTTCAACAGTTCGTTTCACGAGCGTGGAACGCGCGGGCACCAGATTGTGTGAGTCGGCTACTCGTAGGGGTTGGCGGGAGCGGTGATCGGCCGGACCGAGTCGACGGTCAGGGCAGCGACGTCGCCGTCCACGCGCTTGCTCGGCTCGGCCCATTGGCCGGTCACGGTGACCCACTGGTTCTTCGGTGGGGCGGTCTGGCCACGCGCCTCGACCATGAACGCCGTGCCGTCGGCGACGCAGCAGGTCAGGCCGATGCGGGTCACATACCAGGTGCCGTTCTTGGCCGGGGTGACGAAGCCGGTCAGCTGGAAGGCACGGCCCTGCATGCTCTCCTTCTCCCACACCGCCCAGACGGAGTAGTCGCGGACCGCGAGTGCGGTCGGCCCGCCTTGTGGGTTCTCCGCCAGCCACGTGTTGCTCTTTGGATCGACCGGCTTGGAAGCGACGGGCGACTGGCGCTGCGCTGCGTCCGCGCCGAGAGCTGGAGGGTCGACGACGAGCAGCGCGAAGATCGGGATCAGCAGCAGCCAGGCCGCGCGTGGCAGGCCGTGGTGGTTGTGCACGTCGTCGGCGGGCTGCTTCTTGCGGGTGTCCGCGAGTACGTCGGTCACAGCGAGGACGATCAGGATCAGACCGGCCGCGAGCAGCATCCAGCGCATGCCGGGCTTCACGTACCGCAGATAGGTGCCGGAGGTGGCGAGCTGGACCACGGCCGCCCCGACGAACACGATCACCAGACCAGCGACGTTGCGCTTCACAGCAACCACCACCCGACGACGAAGCTGGCCAGCACGGCGACCACGAACGTGGCCGGCGCGAACCGGACGGCGAACTTCGGCCCGAACGTCCCGGTCTGCAACGCGATCAGCTTCACGTCCACGATCGGCCCGACCACCATGAACGCGAGCCGCGCGGTCAGCGAGAACTGCGTCAGGCTGGCCGCCACGAACGCGTCCGCCTCCGAGCAGATCGCGAGCAGTACGGCGAGCAGCCCGAGGATCACCACCGACAACAGGAGGGTCCCCGCCACGTGGTCGAGCCAGGCGCGTGGGACCACCACGTTGAGCGTGGCTGCGGCCGCCGCACCGACGACGAGGAACCCGCCGGCGTGCAGGAAGTCGTGCAGCATCGCCGACCGGAACACGTCGAACTTCCCGGTGCCCTCGGCGTGCCGGTTCTTCGGCATCTTCAGCCAGGAACTGCCCGTGCCGGTCAGCAACCACAGCCAGCCCAGGATCATCGAGACCGCCAGCGAGGTCACCGCGCGGGCGACCACCACCTTCGGCTGACCGGGGAACGCTACCGCGGTTGACGCCAGTACGACGGGGTTGATCGCCGGCGCGGACAGCAGGAACGCGATCGCCGCGGCCGGAGTGACGCCGCGGTTCATCAGTGCCGCCGAGACCGGGACCGAGGCGCATTCACAGCCGGGCAGTACGACGCCGGACGCGCTGGCAACCGGTACGGCGAGGGCCGGGTGCTTCGGGAGCGCCTTCGCGAAGAAGGAGGCCGGCACGAAGGCGGTCAAGGCCGCTGACAGCAGTACCCCGAGGACGAGGAACGGGAGTGCCTGCACGGTGACGCCGACGAACATGGTCGCCCAGGTCCGGACGCCGTCGTCGGTGAAGGCGCCGGCGAAGATCCGCCGTCCGAACAACGCCAGCCCGACCAGCACGATCAGCGTTGCGGTGAAGGCGATCGAGGACCCGGAGGACTCCCCGCGCGTCTCCGTGGTCATGGACATGACCGGCATCCTGGCAGAAAGTTTCTGGAAATGAAAACCACCACCAACCTGTGTCGGTGGGCTGTGGCACTGTGGGAGGTATGGATGCCGACGTGGTGCGCGCAGTCAACGACCTCACCACTCGCTGGGCTCGCGAGCTCCCGGCGGGGAACACGGTTGTCTCCGGGCTGGGCCTGTGGCCGCTGCTCGCGATCCTCGCAACTGCCGCCGACGAACCAGGACGCGCGGAGCTCGCTGCTGCGGCCGGTCTGCCCGCTGAGCAAGGGTCTGTGCAGGCCCAGGCATTGGTGGCGGCGATCGAGGGCTCGGCTGATCTGCATGCCGCACTCGGCGTGTGGGTGAACGAGAACTTGAAGCTCGCCGAGTCGTTCGACAGCGTGATGCCGGCTCCGCTCGTCGGGATGCTCACCGGTCGCTCTGAGGTGGACAAGCCGAAGCTGGATGCGTGGGCGGCCGAGCACACCAATGACCTCATCCGCGAGCTGCCGATCCAGATCACGCCGGACGTGATGCTCGTGCTCGCGTCGGCACTGTCGCTACGGACGACCTGGGTCCAGCCGTTCACCGAGCAGATCCGCCGCGTCCACGAGGGCCCGTGGGCCGGCTCGTGGCACTGGCTGGATCGCGTGGACGACGACCTCGACGCCGTACGGCGGTATGGCGACCTGACCGTGACCACGGTGCGCGGCGACGCCGATGTCGACGTACTGCTCGGACTCGGATCCGGTGAGCAGGCCGACGTCCTCGCAGGGTTGCTCGACGCTGCGGCCCGGCCGACCGAGGGCGTACCGGGGAGCCGGTTGCTCGAGGAGAAGCAGTCCGCTCCTGGGGTCAAGATCGCCAAGACCACGGCCGCGTGGCCGGATGTGAAGGTGGCGCTGCCGTCGTTCAAGGTCGAGGCGGAACACGATCTGCTGGCTCTGCGTGAGCTCTTCGGGCTGGGTGCGGTCAGCTCGAACCCGGGCGAGCGCGGTCACTTCAGCGCGATCAGTCCGACCCCGCTCGCGGTTGGGGAGGCGAAGCAGAAGGTGCTCGCGCGGTTCTTCGCGACCGGGTTCGAGGCCGCGGCGGTCACCGCGATGGCGATGACGCGAGCGGCGATGGTGACCCGGCAGTCGCCGCGGCTCGAGGTGACGCTGGACCGGCCGTTCGCGTTCGCCGCCGTACTGCGGGAGTCGCGGCTGCCGATCGTGGCTGGCTGGGTCGCGACGCCTACTGAGTCGGGAGCGTAAAGAGCCGGTTGAGCAGCTCGGACGCCTCGTCGACGCCCGCCTGGTCGCCGGTGAGGAGCAGGTCGAACAGCAGCCCGCGTGAGGCGGCCAGACCCAGCCGTGCGTACGCCGGTGCCTGCTCGGCCGGGATGCCCGCGCGGATACAGAACTCGATCACCGGTGGTAGCCAGACGTTGATCAGGTCCGCCTTGAGTGCCTCCGTGTGCGGCAGATCCTGCATCGCGTGCGCGCTGATCTCGAAGAACAGCGGTCCGTAGATCAGGGTCGCCTCGGTGACGCGGCGCCAGAACAGCTCGTTCTGCTCGGCGATCGGCAGGTCCTTCGCCATCACCTCGGCCAGCAGATCCCGCTGCTGTTGCTCGACGGTTCGCACCACCTCGGCGAGCAGACCCTCGCGGGAGCCGAAGTGGTAGATCAGCATCCGGTGGCTGGTGCCGATCGACGTGGCGATGCTCCGCAGGCTGGCGTCGCCGATGCCGTTCTTCGCAAAATGCTCAACGGCATCGGCGAGCAGAGTCTCACGACTCACTTATTTCCTTCAGCTTCGCGGTTTCCGTAGCGATGTAACGCTTGGTGAGGTTGGCGTAGAGCCTGCCGAAGAGCCAGCCGAGGGGTCCCTCCTGAATGATCGTCGCGGTTGCGACCGTGCCTTCCGGCGTACTGATGACCCGGTGGCCGCCGGTGGTCTTGATCCCGGGAGCCTTCGAGACCCACTCGAAGTACTCACCCTCCTTGAGGTCCGTCACCTCCCAGACCGCGACCGGGAGCTTGGGCTGGCGGATCCGGGTCTTGGCGCCGATGTGGATGCGGCCCGCGTCGAGCCGCTCGACGGAGTCGACGGTGGGGGTCCATTCGGGCCACCGTTCGACATCGCTGAACACCTGCCACACCCGCTCGGGTGAGGCCTGAATCGTGCTGGAATGATCGAAGCGCATGTACCAAATGGTACATCAGGTCTTGGTGAGGGTTCGGCGGGCATCCGTGGAGCGGGAACCCGCGGCAGGTAGGGTCTTGAGCCATGGCTGAGCAGAACGTCCCGCAGAACGTGGAGAACGAGCAGGATCCGGGCGCGAACACGCAGATGTTCCGTGCCTTCGTCAACGAGGGCCAGACCGAGGCGACCACCGAGCCCCGACTCAACGGCCGCATCCTCGCCGTCGTCGGCGCCGCCGTGGTCCTGATCGCGGTCATCGCCGCGATCGCAGTCTTCTGATCCCGGCTTGACCGCACTCTCCGTAGAGGTTGTCCGGGTCTTCACCGACCCCGACGGCCGGTTCGGCAACCCACTGGGCATCGTCGCGGGCCACCTGGTCCCGCCCGCCGACCGCCAACGTGTGGCTGCGGCCCTCGGCTACAGCGAGACCGTGTACGTCGACGATCCCGCCACCGGCACGCTCCGCATCTACTCCGCCACCGGAGAGATGGCGTTCGCCGGCCATCCCACCGTCGGCGCCGCCTGGTACCTCCACCACCACGGCCATCCGGTCGAGTCCCTGCACGTCCCCGCCGGGGAGATCCCGGTCAGCCATAGCGGAGATCTCGTCGCCGTCCGGGCCGACTCCACCTGGGGCAGCACGTGGACCTGGCACCAGCTCGCCACTCCGGCCGAGGTGCTGTCGTCCGATCCCGCGTCGTACTCGGACGGCCACACCTTCCTCTGGGCCTGGCAGGACGAGTCCGCCGCCGTCATCCGGGCCAGGGCCTTCGCTCCTGCCATGGGCGTCGTCGAGGACGAGGCAACCGGCTCGGCCGTGACTCAGTTGACCGCTCGCCTGGCTCGCGATCTGCACGTCATCCAGGGCGCCGGTTCGCAGCTTCACACCAGCTGGCATCCCCCCACCCACGCCGCTGTCGGCGGCCGGGTTCGGCCGGAAGGATCCCGCACCATCACGATCTGATGGTTTCGTTGACGGGTACGGGTGGGCGGATGGAGCATGGGGGCTCGGCTAGTTGGGGAGGTTCTGGTGGCGGAGGTTGTGCGGGCCGGGTTGGTGCAGACGTCGTGGACCGGCGACAAAGAGTCGATGATCAAGGCGCACGAGGAGTACGCGCGGCAGGCGGCCGCGGCGGGTGTGCGCGTGTTGTGCTTCCAGGAACTCTTCTACGGACCGTACTTCTGCCAGCTCCAGGATCCCAAGTTCTACGAGTACGCCGAAGCCGTACCGGGACCGACTGTGGACCGTTTCGCCGCCCTGGCCAAGGAACTCGGCATGGTGATGGTGCTCCCGGTCTACGAGCAGGAGCAGCCGGGCGTGCTCTACAACACCGCCGCCGTTATCGATGCCGACGGCAAGTATCTGGGCAAGTACCGGAAGAACCACATTCCGCAGGTGAAGGGCTTCTGGGAGAAGTTCTACTTCCGCCCGGGCAACCTCGGCTACCCGATCTTCGACACCGCGGTCGGCCGGATCGGCGTCTACATCTGCTACGACCGGCATTTCCCCGAAGGATGGCGCGCGCTGGGCCTGGCCGGCGCGAAGATCGTGTTCAACCCGTCCGCGACCAGCCGTGGGTTGTCGGCGTACCTCTGGAAGCTCGAGCAGCCGGCCTCCGCGGTCGCCAACGAGTACTTCATCGGCGCGATCAACCGGGTCGGGATCGAGTCCGACTTCGGTGAGAACGACTTCTACGGTACGTCGTACTTCGTCGACCCGGAGGGGAAGTTCGTCGGGGACGTCGGCCACGACCACGATCCGGAACTGATCGTCCGCGACCTGGACCTCAACCTCCTGGACACCGTCCGCGACCGCTGGCAGTTCTACCGCGACCGCCGCCCAGACGCCTACGGAGACCTGACCAAACCGTAGAAGCCCCAACCTCTCAATCCTTTCTTTCTTCCGCTCGAACTCCTACACCCCCTTCGTTACTTTCTTTCTTAACCGCTCAAAGAGGAGTGGCATAGATGTCTTTGCTGGTTAAGGGTGGGACTGTCATCGGACCGACCGGGACGCGGGTTGCGGACGTGTTGGTGGAGGGCGAGAAGATCGTCGCCGTCCTCGATCCGTCCTACACCCCGGCCGTCACCGCCGACGAGGTGATAGATGCCGCCGGCAAGTATGTGATCCCCGGCGGCATCGACGCCCACACCCACATGGAAATGCCGTTCGGTGGCACCTCGGCCAGCGACACCTTCGACACCGGCACCCGGGCCGCGGCGTACGGCGGAACGACAACGATCATCGACTTCGCCATCCAGCGCACCGGTGAGGTCGTCCAGGACGGACTGGCTGCCTGGCACACCAAGGCCGACGGCAACTGTCACATCGACTACGCGTTCCACATGATCCTCGGCGGCGTCGACACCGACGCCCTGAAGGCGATGGACCAGCTCGTGGCCGACGAAGGCATCACGAGTTTCAAGCTGTTCATGGCCTACCCGGGCGTCTTCTACTCCGACGACGGCCAGATCCTGCGCGCGATGCAGACCGCGCGGGAGAACGGCGCGATGATCATGATGCACGCGGAGAACGGCATCGCGATCGACGTCCTGGTCCAGCAGGCCATCGCCCGTGGCGAGACCGACCCGCTCTACCACGGCATCACCCGCCCGGCCGCACTGGAGGCCGAGGCGACCAACCGCGCGATCGCGCTCGCGGAGGTCGCGCAGGACTGCCCGCTGTACATCGTGCATCTGTCCGCGAGCCAGGCGCTCGAACGTGTCGCGGAGGCCCGCGACAAGGGCCGGAACGTGTTCGCCGAGACCTGCCCGCAGTACCTCTACCTCACGCTTGAGGACCAGCTCGGCGCGCCTGGTTTCGAGGGCGCGAAGTGGGTCTGTTCGACACCGCTGCGCAGCAAACACGAGTCGCATGCCCGCGACCTGTGGAAAGGCCTGCGGAGCAACGATCTCGCGATCGTGTCGACCGACCACTGCCCGTTCTGCATGAAGGACCAGAAGGAGATGGGCATCGGTGACTTCTCCAAGATCCCGAACGGGATCGGCGGCGTCGAGCACCGCGTCGACCTGATCTACCAAGGCGTTGTCGACGGCAACATCTCGCTGGAGCGCTGGGTCGAGACGATCTCGACCACCCCGGCCCGGATGTTCGGGCTCTATCCGCAGAAGGGGATCGTCCAGCCGGGTTCGGATGCCGACCTGGTCGTCTACGACCCGAACGGTACGACGCGGATCGGTGTCGAGACGCATCACATGAACATGGACTACTCGGCGTACGAAGGGGTCGAGATCCAGGGCCAGGTGGGCACCGTGATCTCGCGCGGCGAGGTGATTGTGGCCGATGGCAACTACCATGGCCGCAAGGGTCGGGGGAAGTTCCTCAGGCGCGGCCTGTCGTCGTATCTGATGTGAGGGGGAGGGACCGTGGACTTCGGTGTGGTGTTCCAGTGTGATCCGCCCGCGTCCACGGTCGTGGAGCTGGCGCGGAAGGCGGAGGACGCCGGGTTCGGCTACGTCTGGACGTTCGACTCGCACCTGCTCTGGCAGGAGCCGTTCGTCATCTACAGCCAGATCCTGGCCGCGACCCAGCGGGTGATCGTCGGCCCGATGGTGACGAACCCGGGCACCCGGGACTGGACCGTGATCGCGTCCCAGTTCGCCACGCTGAACGAGATGTTCGGCAACCGCACGATCTGCGGGATCGGCCGCGGCGACTCCGCGCTGCGGACATTGGGCGCCAAGCCCGGCACGATCGACGAGATGAAGCAATGCGTCGAGGTGGTCCGCTCGCTCGCCCGCGGCGAGACGGTCGAGTACCGCGGTCAGCAGCTCAAGTTCGCCTGGGTCGGCGACGGTGCGCTCGACGTGTGGGTGGCGGCGTACGGGCCCAAGGCTCTCGCGGCGACCGGCGAGGTCGGCGACGGGTACATCCTGCAGCTTGCCGATCCCGACATCGCCGCGTGGATGATCGGAGCGGTACGCCGCTCTGCCGAGCAGGCCGGTCGGGATCCCGAGGCGATCAAGTTCTGCGTCGCGGCTCCGGCGTACGTCGGGGACGACCTGGATCACCAGCGGGAGCAGACCCGGTGGTTCGGCGGGATGGTCGGCAATCACGTGGCCGACATCGTCTCGCGGTACGGCGCAACTGGTGCGGTGCCGCAGGCGCTGACCGACTACATCGAGGGGCGCAAGGGGTACGACTACTCGCAGCACGGGCGTGCCGGGAACACGCACACGGCCTTCGTCCCGGATGAAGTGGTGGATCGGTTCTGCATCCTCGGGCCGGTCGAGAACCACCTCGCCCGACTCGCCGCCCTGAAGGAGCTCGGCGTCGACCAGTTCGCCCTCTACCTCCAGCACGATGCGAAGGAAGAGACTTTGGCTGCCTACGGCAAGGACATCATCTCGGCGTTTTGAGCCGTTCCGCGGCCTGGGCGAGGCGGTTGCCGGGCGGGGTTGCGCCGTACAGCGTCGCCGGTGGGTAGTCCGTGGTGACGGTCCGGCTGATCAGCTCGGCTGCCTCGAGGTCCTTGAGTGCGAGGGCCAGGGCTCGGTTCGAGGTCTCGGGGAGGGCCGCGCGCAGTTCGGAGAAGCGGCGTTCGCCGGTGAGCAGCGTGAGGATCGGCAGCGACCACTTCCGCAGGCCCACGTCGGTGGCCTCGAGCTCCTGCAGTACGTCGACGAGCGCGGCCGCCGGCTCCGCGACCTGCGCGCCGGCTGAGGTCAGGAGGTACTCCGGTCGCAGTGGGTGTCCGTGGCCCGGGTTGCGCTGGATCAGGCCGGCCTCGGTCAGGAAGGTGAGCGTCCGGCTGAGGGATTCGCGGCCGACGCCGAGGCTGTGGGTGAGGTTGACGAAGCGACCGCCGTACCCGCGGTGCAGCTCGGCGAGCACAGGGACGGCCCAGCGCAGGTGGACCAGACGTTCCAGCGTTGACACGAAAGTAAGCTTAGTATAAAAACAGGACCATGAGTGAGATCGAGTACGACGGGCGCGCGGTCTGCGCTCTGGAAGTCGCCGATCTGGAGCGTTCGCTCCAGTGGTACGAGCAGGCGCTCGGATTCGAGGTCGTGCATCGGCTCGAGTCCTGGGGCTGGGCCGAAATGGACACGCACCTGCCCGGCATCTCGATCGGGATCGGTCAGACCGAGAAGCCGGCGACCGAGGGCGGGGTCGTCATCACCTTCGGGGTCCAGGACATCGACAAGGCGCGTGCGCACCTGGAGTCGTTCGGGACCCGCTTCGACGGGGAGACCCGGCAGATCGAGCAGGAGGTCCGCCTCGCCACGTTCTACGACCCGGACGGCAACACCTTCATGCTCGCCCAACGCCTGGCGGAGAACCCCCGCCCGAAGGGCTAGGGGTTCGGGGTCCAGCGATAGGCGCCGGGGAGTAGGTCGGTAGCCAGGACGGAGCCGACGCCGTCGGCGGTGGGCAGGATGACGCGGATGCCTGGGTGGTAGTCGACCAGGACCTGGCGATCTCGTCCGCACGGCCCGACCACGCCGCGACCTTCGTTGCCCACGGCCACGATCGTGGTGAGCTCACCGGCGCCTTCGGCCCGGGCCCGGCCGAGTGCGACCAGCTCGGCGCACGGTCCGCCGGTGAAGTGGTAGAGGTTGATACCGGCGTACATCCGTCCGTCCACACCGCGGACGGCGGCGCCCATCGTGTGGACGCCGTCCGGTCCGTCGGTGTTCGCGTCGACCGTACGGCGGGCGAGCTCGATCAGCTCGCGGTCGTCGTCGGTCAGCGGGTGTACGTCCATCAGCCGGCGATGCGCTTGAGTTCGGCCTCGACGACGGTCTTGACCTTCTTGATCTCGGTGGACGGGTCGGCGCCGCTGCGGATGATCCGGTTCAGCGCGTCGGAGTACGCCGTACCCGATTTCGGCGACCACAGCAGTGGCGTCTGGGCGTGACCGTTCTCGTTGACGAACTTCACCGCGTCGGCGGCCGGGCCGGACTTCAGCTTCTCCGCCTTCTCGGCCAGGCTCTTGCGGGCCGGGATGTGGAAGCCGTACGACTGCGCGAAGTCGAGCTGGTCGTCGGTCTGGTCGACCCACAGCCACTTGACGAACTTCTTCGCGGCATCGACGTTCTTCGACTTGCCGTTCACACACGACGCGTACGCGCCGACCGGGACACTCGGCTTGCCGGTGGTCGCGTTCAGCTTCGGCCAGGGGAGTACGCCGAAGTCGTCCGGGAACGCCTTCTGGATCGCCGGCAGCGTCCACAGGCCGGTGAACTGCATCGCGGTCAGGCCCTGGGTGAACGCGGACGGGTCGGACCAGTCGGTCGGTGCCCCGAGCAACAAAGTCTTCGAGGTGAAGAGCTCGCGCAGCTTGCGGAGCGACTCGACCGCGGCCGGGTCGTCGAAGCCGAACTGGTCGTCCGCGGTCAGGTAGTCCAGACCGGCCGACCACAGCGCCGGACCACCGAGGACACCGACACCGCCGTCGTTGCCGACGAACAGGCCCTTGACCTTGTCGGTGGTCAGCTTCTTCGCGGCGTCGAGCAGTTCGTCGACGGTCTGCGGCGGCTGGACGCCGGCCGCGCTGAGCAGGCTCTTGCGGTACACGAGCAGCTGCATGTCGGTGACCTGCGGTACGCCGTACAACTTGTCCTTGTACGTCAGCCGCTCGATCAGCGAGGGCGTGAAGTCGGCCTTGGCATCGCCGAGCAGGTCGGTCAGCTCGACCACCTGGCCGCCCTTGATCATGTCGATCGTCGGCCCGTTGCCGTACTCGAACACGTCCGGGCCTTGGCTGGTGAGCAGCGCGGTCGAGGTCTTCTTGTCGTAATCACCCGGCGACCACTCCACCGTCACGGTCGCGTCCGGGTACGCCTTCGCGTACTTCTCGACCGCCTGCTGTGTGCCGGCTTCGCCGTACTGGTGGTACCACTGCGACAACGCCGGCTTGCCGCCGGCCGAACCACTCGACTCGGGTCGCCCACTGTTGGAGCCACACCCAGCCACCGCCATCGCCGCGAGCCCGCCACCCATAGCCAGCAACCGCCGCCTGGTAACCCCAGCCATCCGAGTCCTCCATCCGCGCGGTCCCACTGCCCGCGCACCACCCCGACCCTACGACCGCGGAGGCGCAGAATCGGGATATTCCAGGCAGTGAGAAAGCCCGTGCCGTATGCTGCTCGGCATGTTCTCCCTTCGTGACTAGAGACGGCTCCCAAGTGGTTGAGCCCATTCCGTCGTGAGTCTCTAGGAGCGTCTCGTGTCCGGCACTACCCGTGCCGGGAGCTACCGCGATGTGCTGATGCTGCCGTCTGCGCTGCGTACCTTCGTACCTGCGCTGGGCGGCCGGCTGTCGTACGGTCTGCTCCCGTTGTCCCTGCTTTTCACCGTCCAGCAATCGACCGGCTCGTTCAGTACGGCGGGAGCCGCCGTCGCGATCTTCGGACTCGCGTCGTTGTCGATGCCCTACAAGGCCCGGCTGGTTGACCGGTTCAGTCAGCGTCGCGTCCTGCCGGTCCTTGCTGTCGGCTGTTCTGCTGCTCTCCTCGCCATCGCGTGGTGGACGAGCAACCTCGTTCTCGTGGGCGCCGCGGGGTTGCTCGCGCCTCCGCTCGGCCCGTCGATGCGCTCCAACTGGCGTCTGCTCACGGACGGGTCCACGCTGAAGGAACGCGCGTACGCGTTGGATGCGGTCTCCGAGGAGTGCCTGTTCCTGGGCGGCCCGTTGATCGTCGGCGTGTTGATCGGCGTCGTGTCCGCGCCGGTCGCTCTCAGTTGTTCCGCTGGCCTGATGGTCGTCGGCACCCTCGCCATGGTGACCAGTCCGGTCACGCGACACACCACCGCGGCTCCGGCGACCCGGCATCCGCTGGGTCCGTTGGTGATCCCGGGACTGCGCCGGATCCTCGTCGTCATCATGGTCACGGCGTCGGGCGTCAGCCTCGCCTACCTCTGCGTCGCCGGAACCGCCCAGCGAGCGGGCCATCCCGGCGCCGCTGGGTACGTCGAGGCCGCGATCGGACTCGGGAGCGCAACCGGCGGCCTGCTCTGGGCGCGCCGCAACCACTCGAGGCCGTGGTCGACCCACCTGGCCGGGTTGATCGCCGTACTAGCAGCCGGTCTCCTGGCAGCCTCGTTCGCCCCAAACCTCGTCGTACTGGGTGTCGTCATGGCCGTAGCCGGCCTCGCCGTGGCGCCCCTCTTCGTCGTGTCTTACCTGGCCGCCGACACGGTCACCCCGGCCCACCAACGCACCGAAGCCAGCACCTGGATCAACACCGCCAACAACCTCGGCTCCGCCGCCGGCTCGGCCCTGGCCGGCCTCCTGATCGACCGAACCACCCCCACCCACGGCTTCCAAGCCGGCGCCGCCCTACTCGCCCTCATCGCACTCGCCGTCTCACGCATCCGAAAGCCGCGCGATGGTGGCTAAGGGCTCGCGCGGCAACGATTCGATCAAGTTGTATATCCAGCTCTGTAGGTCTATATATATCTGAACATATCGTCACTGCCATGAAGACGGTGATCGATCTTGACGACAAGGCGTTGGCACTTGCGGCGAAGGAGCTGGGGACCGTGACGAAGAAGGACACCGTGAATGCCGCGCTGGAGTTCGTTGCGAGGCGCCGGGAACGCATCGAGGCTCTCCTCGATGACCCCTACGCGCTCGGAGTAGGACCGGACATCGACGACCCCGACATCATGCGTGGGGCGCGCCGTTGAGCGCTGTTGCCGCCGTCGGCAAGCTCTACCTGGTCGACACGTCAGCGCAGGCGCGCACCAAGCATCCGGCGGTTCGGTCGGTGATCGCCGGCCTGGTTGTGGATCGGGCGGCGGCCACCTGCATCACCGTTGATCTGGAAGCCGGCTATTCAGGACGAAATCAGCAAGAGCTCAAGACGATCGCCGAACGGCGACGATCTCTGTATGTCACGTTGCCGATCACCGAGGCCATCGCTGACCGGGCTCGTGAGGTTCAGCTTCGGATGGCCGCTCGCGGACAGCACCGTGCCGCCGGAGTGATCGACGTACTCACGGCCGCTGTCGCCGAGCAGCATGGAGCGGTGCTCCTCCACTACGACGCGGATTTCGAGCACATCGCCGCGGTCACCGGGCAGCCGCACCTCTGGGTGGCGCCGCGCGGCTCGCTCGACTGATCCGTCACGCGTCCGAGAGGCGGGCGATGGTGGCTGAGGCTCGGCGGACTATGGGGACCGGGCCTTCGGGGAGGACGTCACCGATGAAGGTGTAGTGCTTGAGGATGTCGGGGTCGACGTCGCCGGGCCGGTGGCGGCTGTGGTCGCGGACCCAGTCGATGATGTCGCCCCAGCCGGGGGCCGCGAGGGAGCCGCCGAAGTGCTGGACGGACAGGCCGGCGCACAGGTTGCTGAAGGCGAGGCGGTGGGCGAGCGGCCAGCCGCGGAGCGTGCCGAGGACAAGCGACGCCAGAAAGACGTCACCCGCACCGGTCGGGTCGTACGAGCGGACTGGGAGAGCAGGGATGTGCTCTTCTTCGCCGGTGGCGGAGTCGATCGCGAGTACGCCGTCCGCACCATTCGTCACGACCGCGAGGGGGACGAGCTCGGCGAGCTTGTGCAGGGCAGCCACCGGGGTGTCGGTCCGGGTGTAAGCCATCGCCTCACCGGCGTTCGGGGTGAAGGCGTGAAAGCCCTTGAGTACGTCGAGAACCGCCGGCGACCACTCGTCGGTCGGATCCCAGCCGACATCCCCGAACAGCAACGCGCCGGACTCCATCGCCTCCACCGTCCACCCCGGCATCTCTTCCGCGACCGGGACGATCGCCGATCGCGTCTTGAGCCCGGGACCGACCAGTTTGCTGGGGTCTCCGGGGGCTTCGTGCGCATGCGTGACCATGGCCCGGTCCCGGTCGAGTGACATCGAGACGGTGACAGGGGAGTGCCAGTGGCCGATCCGGCGCGAATGCGAGAGGTCCACGCCCTCTTGATCGGCCAGGGTCCGCCAGCAGAAGTCGGCGTACACGTCGTCGCCGAAGACCGCGGCCAGGCCGGTGTTCAGGCCGAGGCGGCTGGCCGCGATCGCGAAGTTCGCGACGCCGCCGGGGCACGATCCCATTCCCTCGGCGAAGATCTCCGTCCCCGTTGTCGGGGCGGATTCCAGGCCGGTGAGCACGATGTCGAGGAACACTGTCCCCTGTACGAAAACGTCGTAGCAACCCGGCTCGTCCATCACGGTGACACCGCTCCTCGGCTTGTCGGTGGCGGGTGGAATGCTCCTTCGTAGCATCTTGGACCGGTCAAGCACCACGGATATCGGAGGACGCGTATGAGTGCCGGGGTGTGTCTGTGATTCCGACCTGGATTTCCGTTGTCGGGGTCGTGGTGACTGTGCTCAGTCCTCTGCTCGCGCTCGGTGGTGTGGTGCTCGGTTCGTACCTGACGCGGAAGTCGGATCGTGAGCTGGACACCTGGCGGCATCGTGAGGAGACCATGCGGATGGTCCGGTGGGCGGTCGAGCAGATCCTCGACGGTGAGGACGACGCGGGCACGGACGCCGGCGTGGTGACGCTTCGCTCACTGATGCGATCGGAATTGTTACAGCCCGAGGATTACGATCTCGTCGCCGCGCTGACCGCTGCTGTAGCGATCGACCGGGTCGGCTCCGCCGCGTACGCTGATATCGCGGATACGGATATCGAGATCGTCGAGGAAGACGGTGAGTAATGGCTGAGAAGAAGACCGTGAAGGTCTCCCGCCAGGCCGTCGAGCTGGCCCGGCTGCACGTCGAAGCAGCCCGCCGCGCCGGCCGCAAACCCGAACCAGGCGTAGCCCGCATAGCCGGCGCCCGCCCCGACAACGGCAACGGAGCCCCCGCCCCCGCCTAACTGTGGATAGCGCCACCGGCGCGATCCGCGTCAGCGGATGCCGGGACGCATCGCGGCCGCGGTGTCCGCCGCAACGGCCAGCGGGTCGGTCAGCGGTCGGTCGAGCACCTGGACGAGATCAGGGCTGGAGTTGCTGAGGAACCCGTGGCGGACGCTGCTGGCGATCGACGCGAGCATCGGCGGCTGGAACGGCAGCAGTGCGGCATCGGCGAGGAGACGGGCACGGTACTCGCCAAGCCCGATCGCTCGATGGGCGACGTCGAGACGTTCGGCGACGTCGCCGGCAGTGATCGGGGCGCCGACCAGGTCGTAGGTCTTCTCGGCGTGCGAGGTCGGGTGGCCGGCAACGATGGCTGCGGCCGCGGCCAGATCCGCCCGCGCCACCGCAGCGATAGCGCCATCGCCGAAAGCTGACTCCAGGCCATCGGGTGTCCACGTCAACAATGCTCCGAAGAGCTCGGCGTAGAGCCCGTTGCGCAGGATCGTCCACCCGAGACCGCTGGCCTTGACCAGGTCCTCGGTGGCGCGGTGGGCGAGCGCGAACCCGAGGTGATCGCCGGTGCCGGTCAGGCTGGTGTAGATCACGTGATCGACGCTGTCGCGGGCCGCAGCGTCGAGAAGAGCCCGGTGACGTGCGATGACCTGGTCGTCCTCGGCATACCCGGCCGAGACCAGGACCAGCGTCGAGACACCGGTGAGGTCCAGGCTGGTGGGGTCGTCGAAGTCAAGGTGGCGTTGTCCATCGGCGGGTGTTCGGCTGCCGCCCAGGGCAGGCAGCTTCCGGTCGGCCAACTCGTGCAGCGTGAGCGAAGCCAGCTGTCCGTTCACGCCGGTCACCATGATCATCGCGGTTCCATCTCCTACCGTGGTTCTGTTCAGTAACTACGGCGATCCTGAACCGGCCGCGGTCGGGGGGACAAGGAGGCAGTTTCGTGTCAGCGACGCACACCGAGGTAACCACTGGACCCGCAGACCTGGAACCGTGCGGGCAGCCGGACCACCCCGACTGCGGGATCCGCGACGTTCTCGACCGCGTGGGCGACAAGTGGTCGGTCCTCGTGATCGTCGAGCTGGCGAACGGGGCGCGGCGCTTCCGGCAACTCCAGCGCGCCATCAATGGGATCTCCCAGCGGATGCTGACGCTGACGGTGCGCCGGCTGGAGCGCGACGGGCTGGTACGTCGGACCGTCTACCCGACCGTGCCCGCTCAGGTCGACTATCGACTCACCGATACCGGCGAGAGCCTGACCCACCTTGTCAAGGCACTGGCCGACTGGTCACTCGAACACCGCGACACCATCGCCCACGCCCGCCAGGACTACGACGCGCAGCATCCCGACAACGAGATCCGATGAGCGTCGGTGTCAGCATCGTCATGGCCTGCAACACCTGGCCGGGGTGAGCAGCGGCGCGGCGTGCACCGTCTATCGGACGGGGTTGTTCGGTCCGGCAGGTCTGGTCGGCGGCACGCCGGGGAGCACCTACACTGATCGACGGCCGCTTCGGTGGCGTACGGTGCAGTTCGTGGGTACCGTCGCGTCGCTCCCTGTTCCCGACCACGGCCGGATGAATCCGTGATCCGCTTCGAGAATGTCTCCAAGACGTACGAGGGCCAGTCCAAGGCCGCTCTGCTGAACGTCAACGTCGAGATCGAGAAAGGCGAGTTCGTCTTCCTGGTCGGTACCTCCGGGTCCGGCAAGTCGACGTTCCTTCGTCTGGTCCTGCGCGAGCACCGGACCACCAGAGGCCACATCATGGTCGCGGGCAAAGACCTGAACCGGCTGGCCAGCTGGCGGATCCCGCAGATGCGCCGGCAGATCGGAACCGTGTTCCAGGACTTCCGGCTGCTGCCGAACAAGACCGTCGCGGAGAACGTGGCGTTCGCGCTGCAGGTGATCGGCAAGCCCCGCTCGCACATCCGCAAGACGGTTCCCGAAGTCCTCGAGCTGGTCGGTCTGGACGGCAAGGAGGACCGGATGCCGGACGAGCTGTCCGGCGGCGAGCAGCAGCGGGTCGCGATCGCCCGCGCGTTCGTGAACCGGCCGATGATCCTGATCGCCGACGAGCCGACCGGAAACCTTGACCCCGGGACCTCGGTCGGCATCATGAAGCTGCTGGACCGGATCAACCGGACCGGAACGACCGTCGTGATGGCCACCCACGACGTGTCGATCGTCGACCAGATGCGCAAGCGCGTGATCGAGCTGGAGAACGGTCATGTCGTCCGCGACGAATCGCGCGGCGTCTACGGCTACCAGCACTGATTTCGGCTGCCTGCCACGCCGGGCTGACCACAGGGACTGACTGAAGAATGCGCTTGAACTACATCCTCTCCGATCTCGGCATCGGACTGCGGCGGAACCTCTCGATGACGATCGCGGTCGTCGTCACCATCTGGGTCTCGCTGTCGCTGTTCGGCAGCGCGCTGCTCGCCCGCGAGCAGGTCGACCTGATGAAGGGGAACTGGTACGACAAGATCCAGATCTCGGTCTTCCTGTGCAACAAGGATTCCGGCGGCCCCGGGTGCTCGCACTCCGAGGTGACGCCGACCCAGAAGGCCGCGATCCAGGACGTGATCTCGAAGAACCCGGACACCGCGCCCGACGGCGTGTTCTCGGAGTCGAAGGCCGAAGCGTTCGACTCGTTCAAGAAGCTGTACAAGGACTCGCCGATCGTCAGCACGGTCTCCGAGGACCAGATGCAGGAGTCCTTCCGGGTCAAACTGAAGGATCCACAGCGGTACGAGAACCTGCTCAGTCAGGTCCGCGGTATGAAGGGGGTCGACAACATCCAGGACCTCCGCGAGTACCTGGATCCGTTGTTCAAGGCCCTCAACGGGTTGCAGGTCGGTGCCCTGATCGCGGCCGGTCTGTTGCTCGTCGCCGCGTTGATGCAGATCTCGAACACCATCCGGTTGGCGGCGTACGCACGGAGACGGGAGATCGGCATCATGCGCCTGGTGGGCGCGTCGAACTTCTATATCCAGCTACCGTTCCTGCTCGAAGCGGTGCTGGCGGCGTTGATCGGCGCGGTCCTTGCCTGTGGCACCTTGTGGATCGGTGTGTACTTCCTGGTGATGCAGCGGGCCCAGGAGACTTTCCGGGTGTGGCACTGGATCGGCGCGTCCGAAACCTTCCGGGCCACGCTCGTGATGGTCGTGGTCGGCCTGATCCTCGCCGTGGTCCCGACATTCCTGACAACGCGGAAATACCTCAAAGTCTGACCCGGGTGACTTATCGTGCAGTAGCAGTACGCACGACAACTCAATCCCAGAGCAAGGGGTCGACCTGTGGTCCCGCACTTCCCCGGTGCGAACCCGCGCAAGCGGGGGAGCATCAAGCGAGACGACAGCACCGGCACCTCCGCACCGCCGTACCCGCGATCAAGCACGAGACCGCAGGGCCGGCAGACGGTGGTTGCCGCATGCTGCCTTGTCCTGTCCCTGTCCGCCGGAGTCCTGGCGGCGGTTTCGCCCGCACAGGCGGATCCGCCCGATCCAGCCGCCAAGAAGAAGCAACTCGATTCGCAGATCAATCAGTCCAAGTCTGATCTCGCGGAGGCGTCCGACCAGCTCGGCAAGTCGGTCAACGCCTACAACGCGGCGGAAGTGAAGTACAAGGCCGTCCAGGTCAGGTACGCCGCCGCCCAAGGGAAACTCGCCGCCGCGAAGGCCGCCGATGTGGTTGCCGCGAGCAAACTCAAGGCTGCCGAACAAGCGTTACATACCGCGATTTCGGACGTCGAAGCGGGCGAGAAGCTGATCGCGGAGAAGCGCGCGATCGCGGGCAACGCGGTCCGATCCGCGATGCAGCAGCAGAACGGTCTGGTCGGGTTGTCGATCGCGCTGAACGGCGCGACGCCGTCGGAGATCGCCACCGGGATGCAGGTGCAGCGCAACGTCTTCGGCATCCAGAGCAACGCGATCACCGCTCTGAACAGCGCCCAGGCGCAGCTCGCGATCAAGCGCGCCCAGGTGGGTCAGGCCGAGAAGGCCGCCGAGACAGCGCGGGCCGAGTCGGCCGAGACGGTCCGGCAGGTGACCGAGCTGACCAAGCAGGTCGCGGCCGACAAGGCCGAGGCCGCCGCGGTCGCGCTGGTCAAGCTGACCGCGTTCAAGGCTGCGGAGAAGGAGAAGAACACCGAGCTGGCGCAGTACAACTCGCTGCTCCGCGAGCGCAGCCGGGTCGAGCAGATCCTGATCGCGCGGGCCAAGGCCGAGAAGGCGGCCGCGGCGCGTCGCAAGGCCGCCGCAGAGAAGGCTGAGCGGGACAAGGCCCGCAAGGAGGGCCGTCCGCCGCGGAACGTCCCCGACCCGGTCGACAACGGGGATGGGCTGAGCTACCCGGTGAGCAGCTACATCACCTCGCCGTACGGCATGCGTTTCCACCCGGTCCTGCACTACTGGAAGCTGCACGACGGCACCGACTTCCGCGCTCCTTGCGGTACGCCGATCCGCGCTGCCGCCGACGGCAGGGTGTCGGACAAGTACTACAACGGTGGTTACGGGAACCGACTGTTCATCTCACACGGCGTGATCGACGGATCCTCCATCACCACCGTTTACAACCACCTGTCGCGCTACAAGGCCCGCGTCGGTGAGCGCGTCCGCAAGGGCGAGATCATCGCGTACGCCGGTACGACGGGCTACTCGACCGGCTGCCATCTGCACTTCATGGTCTACCAGGACGGTCGCGTCGTTAATCCGATGAAGTGGCTCTGAACAGTCTGAGATACTGGTGGGATGGTGAAACAGACCGGCCAGCAGAAGCCGATCGCGCAGAACCGGAAGGCGCGACACGACTACCACATCGAAGACGTGGTGGAGGCCGGCCTGGTGCTGACGGGGACCGAGGTGAAGTCCCTGCGCGAGGGCCGGGCCTCCCTCGTCGACGCGTTCGCCGCGGTCCGGGGGAACGAGCTGTGGCTGCAGGGCATGCACATCCCTGAGTACAAGCACGGCACCTGGACCAACCACGAGCCCCGACGGACCCGCAAACTGCTGCTGCACAAGGACGAAGTGCAGAAGCTGATCAAGCAGGTCGAGCAGCAGGGCGTCTCGCTGATCCCACTGTCGCTGTACTTCAAGGACGGGTACGCGAAGGTCGAGCTCGCCACCGGGCGGGGCAAGAAGGACTACGACAAGCGGCACGCCCTGGCCGAGCGCCAGGCCGACCGCGAGGCCAGCCGGGCTCTGTCGGACCGGACCCGCCGCGGCTGAAGTCCGCGCTGAGACCCGTCGGTTGAGGTCCGTGCTGAGGTAGTGGTTGGGGTCCGGTCAGGGGTGGCTCCGGGCTCAACCCGATGGGTTGAACTGCGCAACGGACGCACAGTGGAGACATGTCCACCTCAGACCTGCTGGTGACGCCGGCCCAACGGGACCGTGCCGTCGAGATCCTCAAAGAAATGTACGCCGACGGCCGGCTCGAGCACGTCGAGTTCGACACCCGGCTGGAACTGGCCCTGAAGGCCCGGACCCGGGCCGAGCTGAACAGCACGTTCAACGGACTCGTCGCGCGACCGGTCCCGACGTACGCCCCGGCTGCCTTCACCCGCCCGGCCCCGCTCCAGCGGTACGACGGCAACGGGCGCGGGATGGGGACCGTGGCGCACTGGCTCGGGTACCCGACGTTCTTCGTCGGCCCGGCGATCGTGGTCGCGACCTCCGGCCAGAAGAACCCGGCCGTCCGTAAGCACGCGGTCGAGGCCCTGAACTTCCAGCTGAGCGCGTTCGGTGCCTTCGCCCTCCTGGGCATCATGACCGGCGCAACCCACGGCTTCCTCGCGTTCCTGTTCCCCCTGCTCGGCATCCTCTGGTTCATCCTCACCGGCATCGGCGGCCTGGCCACCGCGGTGGGCACCAACTTCCGCTACCCCTTCACGCTGCGCCTCATCAAGTAACCCCTCGCAGTCGGCTCCCGCGGGGGCTGAGGGGAATGTGGGGTGCGGGTGGGTGTTGAGCTTGGTAGTGTGGATCTTCCACCTCCCCTCGGGGCCGGTGGGAGTTTGAAAACTCAACAGGGGGTGAACGGTTTCGACTTTGGACGTTAGTTCCAAGGGAAGCGGGCCGAGGATCCAGGGTTATCTCGTTAACGATCTCTGGAAACCAATAACTGCCAATTCACAGCGCAGTAGCTTCGCTCTCGCCGCCTGACGGCCTGAGCATTTAAAGAAGCGGTCAGCCCGGGGATGCTCCCGCCCCGGCTCCTGGCCTCATTTAGGGAGCTTGCTTTGTTAGCCCGGTCACGGGGTTAACACGGGACATTTACAGTGACTGAGCCTGTCAGCGACGTGTCTGTGAGAGCGCTGGGGCTGAGAAAATCGCCTAACAGACTGCGCCCGGAGAAGCCTTGAAGCAACGCCGAAGGACGCGGGTTCGATTCCCGCCACCTCCACGAAGGCGATAGGCGACGTGTGTCCGCGGAAAGCGCGGACCGCGTCGCCTTCGTCATTTGTGCGGCTTCGCTCCGCTCGCCGCGAGCGGGGGCTCCGCCACCCGCACCCCCTGCGCCTTCGCTTCGCTCGGCTCCCCGGCTGGCCACCGCGGTCGGGTTGCGCCTTCGCTTCGCTCGGCTCCCCGGCTGGGCGCCGCGGTCGGGTGGTGCCTTCGCTTCGCTCGGCTCCGTGGCTGGGCGCCGCGGTTGGGTTGCCTTCGCTTCGCTCGGCTCGGTGGATGATCTGGGCGGTCAGTTGGGTAGGTTGATGCCGGCTACTGCGCAGATGAAGGCCATCCAGTAGTCGTTTGTGGCGTCGAGGGTTACTGAAGTGAGTGTGGTGTGGGTGCGTTGGCCTATGAAGGTTGGGATTGTGGAGCCTTCGGTTGTGGTGCGTTGTACGGGGGGCCAGTTGCCTAGTTGGTCGTTCAGGGTGTGGATGAACTCTAGTTCGGCTTGGGTGGCTAGTGTTTTGGTCCATTCTTGACCGTCTTTGCGGCCGCGTTGGGCTTCGGACTCGGTTGATAACAGCTGGGCGGTTTGGGCTGTGTCTTCGGTGCCTCTGTAGTGGTAGATCTTGGCTTCGCGGAAGCGCCACCAGTGGTGGAGGTTCATGACGCCTGATCTGCCGGTTTGGGTGCTTGTCATGGCGAAGCGGATGACGGTCATGACGTCGGTGTCGTTGGACGCGAAGGCCAGTGGGGTGAACTCGGTGACGGAGACCGCCTCGCCCAGCTGCTTGAAGAACTCGGCGGTCTCCGCCTTGCCGTGTCGTACGCCGTACCAGGGTGCGATCGACGACTCGGATCCGGACGACCAGTCGATGTCGTCGGTGAGCTGGTCGAGGATGAAGCCGACGTCGCCGCGGCCGAACGCGTCGTAGATGGCCTCGACGGTCTTGATGTTGTCGTTCGTGGTTCCCGGCGTCATGAAACGCCTCCCCTCATCACGTGGTCGGAGGCGCTCCTTCACCCCGTTGCGCAGGCCACGTCTCACTACAGCTATAGACCGCTCGGGCCCGGAAGGAAACCTTCTACTTCGGGAGGGTGGGGAGGTAGGAGTGGGAGACGAAGACGGAGTAGTCGATGACGGCGGGGAGGGTGACTTTCAGTTTTCCGCGGTCGGTGGTGAGGACGTCCTCGGTGTCCAGGAGTACGCCGGTTTGTGGGTTGAACAGGAAGCTTCGGCGGGTGGGGAGGCCGCCGCCGGAGTCCATCACCGAGTAGCTGATGGCTTTGCGGCCGGAGCGGTCGACTGTGGTGCCGTCGGCGGTCATGCCGGGTACATCGGCCAACAGCGTGAGGATCGCCGCCCGGACTCCGGGGTCGGGGTTGGCCTCGTTCGCCAGGTCCTTGATCGCGTTGAGCAGCTGGAACGTCCCGCCACCGGGGTGCTGATTGTCGAGCTGCTTGCGCAGCGTGCGCGGGTTGCTGGACACGCCGTCGGGCCAGTACGCCGTTGACGGGTTCTCCCACCCGCTGCCGGACCTGTAGTAGATCTGCCCGTCCTTGACGTACTTCACCGACTCCTGCGGGTCGATCGTGGTCGTGCCGTCCTCGGACGCACCGAGGTACCAACCCTTCGTCTTGAGCTCCAGCACCGGACCACCCGGCGGCTCAGCGGGAAGGGCGCGGACCCGCTTGGCGAAGTCGAGAAGCTGTACTCGCGCAGTCCGGTGGTCCATCACCGTGTACTGCAGCATCGGCGGCGTCGCGGCCGACGCCGAGTTCGGGTCGCCCGACCAGGGCTGCACCACCAGTACAGCGGTCGAGAGCGCCGCCACCGCCCCCACGGCGACCACTCGCCGGTACGGCGGCCGGCGCCGCCCCGTGTCCGCGATGATCCGCGCCAGGTCCCGCTCCGCCCGTACGTCGGTCCATCCCTGCGGCGAATTGCCCAGCCGACGGACCGGATCCGCCTCTTTGACCAGTCCGGCGATGTGCTGATCGTTCATCGTGTTCCTCACTTCCCGCTCAATGCTTCCCGAGTTGGCGCCTGTACGTGGTCGTCGGCGGTCATCAGTTCGGCCAGGCGTTTGCGGGCCCGATGGACCCGGGCCTTGAACGCGCTGACCGAGCAGCCGGTGATCCTCGCTCCGGTCGCCTGATCAACGCCCTCCCACTCGACCAGCAGCAGGGCTTCCTGATCCTTTGCCGGCAGGCGAGTGACGGCAGTCCGTACGTCGAGTACGGCGTCCACCGTGCTCATCGGATCGAGTTGCCGCGCGACACCGGTCGCCAAGGCCGAACTCACCCGCACCAACAGCGCGCCGCGCCGCCGCTGGGACCGCAGATGGTTCGCGGTCACCTTGCGGGCGGTCGTGTAGAGCCACGGGAGCTCCTCGTCCTCGGCGGGCATCACCTGCCGGCGCCAGGCGACCATGAACACCTCTGCCGCAATGTCGCGCGCAGCCTCGGGTCCGACCCGGCGTACGCCGTACGCGAAGATCGCGTCGTACCTGCGCCGGTAGAACCCTGCGAACCAGTCGTCGTCGATCAAGCCATCTCCTCGCCTACCGGGAGCCGTGTAGCTCCCGTCCACACTCGGCTCTATGTCCGGCAGCGCGACCCGGGTTACACATCGTCAGCGGGTGCGGTCGTAGATGAGGGCCAGTTCGCCGAGCTTGCCGGTCTCCTGGTGGGTGAGGGTCCATTTGCTGGCGGGGAGGCCGTCGGTGAAGAGGCGTTCGCCGCCGCCGGTGATCTCCGGGGTGATCATCAGGTACAGGCGGTCCAGGAGGTCCGCTTGCAGGAGCGGCTTGATGACCGTGGTGCTGTTGTTGACGAGGATGTCGCCGGTGCCGCTGGTCTTGAGCTCGGCGACGACGTCCGCGGCGGGAGCGTTCACGATCCGGGTGCGCTCCCAGGGAGCCTCGGTCAGGGTGGTCGAGAGGACGACCTTCTCGGCGTCGACCAGCCACTTCGCGTACCCGCGGTCGCGCGGATCCGCGTTCTCGTCGTCGGCGACCGGCGGCCAGTAGCCGAGGAAGCCCTCGGCGTTCTTCCGGCCGAGGAGGGCCGTCGTCGCGCCTTCCCAGATCCGGGTCAGGTGATCCCGGGCCGTGTCGGTGACGGCGTACGGGACGATCGCGGCCAGATCGTTCGGCCCGCCGGGGCCGTTGTAGTGGCCGTCGAGGGAGAGGCTGATGTTGGCGCGGACCTTGCGGTCGGTCATGACTGTGCATCCTTCGCGTCGGTGGTGAGTACGGCGGTGAGGTTGTCGAGGACCTCGCCCCAGCCGGACTCGATGCCGGCGATGTAGGGGACCGCCTCGACGGTCGTTTCGGTGATGCGGAGTTCGAGCCGCAGCCGGGTGCCTCCCGGAACCGCGGTCAGGGTGAGCTCGTAGTGCCCGGTGAACGTCCCGGGGGTGTCCAGCATCGACAGGTCGAACTCGATCCGTTCGTGCTTCGCCGCGGCGTGCACCCGGCCGCCGGAGTGATACCGCCGGCCTTCGGCATCGCCGTACACGAGTACGACGCGGCCGTCCGGCTTCGGCTCGATGACGCAATCGGTGATGGTCATCGACGGCGGAGCCCACCAGGACCGGAGAAGGTCCGGCTCGACCCAGTGCCGCCAGACGACGTCCGGCGGGGCGGTGAGCGTGCGATCGAACGTGAACGTGCGACCGTCGGCCCAGCGTTTCCGGTCGGCGAGCGCGGACTCGGCGTCGATGGCGGCGCGGTAGCGGGCGATCACGTCCCGCTCGCCGGCGTGGGCCTCGGTGGCCGCGACCAGTTCGGTCAGTCGGCCGCTGAGGGCCTGCAGCGGTTCGGTCTCGAGCGCGTAGACGCGACGCTGGCCGAGCGGGAAGACCGTGACGAGGCCGGCGCGCGCCAGCGTCTGCAGGTGCTTGGTCGTCTGCGGCTGCCGCAATCCGGTCAGCTCGGCCAGCTCGCCGACAGACCGCGGCTGCTCGGCCAGCAGCTCGACGATGCGCCACCGCGCGCCGTCCCCGAGTGCTGAGGCGATCTGTTCCATGGCCTGAAGTATTCATCTGCAGGAATATTCCTGTCAATGACTATTTCGGAATCGGGCAGATTCCGGGCGGCTGGCGGGTTGTGCCAGAGAGACGTCAGTGGGGTGACAGTGGCGCCGGGCAAGGTGGAGCCATGGACAGGGGAGGTCGGGGATGAGTGGGGCGGACTGGCGGCAGGACGTGGTCGCGGCGGGGGACGGTACGGCGATCGGCGTCCTGAGCCTGGGGTCGGGTCCTGGAATGGTCGTGATTCCGGGGAACAATCGGCGAGCGCACCACTATGAGAACCTGGCTCGAGGGCTCGCGGGAGCACATACGGTCCACGTGATCGAGCGACGCGGACGCGGTGTGAGCGGCCCGCAAGGACCGGCGTACAGCGTGGAGACCGAGGTCGACGATGTCCTGGCGGTGATGGAGCACACCGGCGCGCGGATGGTGTTCGGACACAGCTACGGCGGGTTGGTGGCACTGCATGTCGGACTGCGGCAGCCGCTGGATGCACTGGTCGCCTACGAGCCGGGCGTGAGCATCGACGGGTCGTTCGATGCCAGCTGGCTCGGCACGTTCGAGCGGCAACTCGACGCGGGCCGGGCGACGGCGGCGATGGCGACGTTCCTGCAGGGAGTGGACCTGCTGCCGGTCCGGGCGAAGCCGTTGCTATGGGCAACGGCGTTCCTGATGTTGCGGGGCGCCGGTGGTCGTGAGACCCGCGCCATGATGCCGACGACGCCGGCGGAGATCGCCGAGGTCGTGCGCCTCGACTCCGACGGCAGCCGGTACGCCGGAATCGCGTCCCGGACCCTGCTTCTGGGCGGTGAGAAGTCGCCCGCGTACCTGACCGGCGTACTCCCGCGCCTGGCCGAGATCATGCCGCACGCCGACTACCGGATCCTGCCGGAGCTCGACCACAACGCACCCGACGAGAGCGCGCCAGATGTCGTCGACCAGCAGATCCGTCTCCACCTGGTCCGGACCGAGCGGGCACAGCTCGCCCGCTACCTGGAAATGGCCGACCTCCGGGTTCCGATCCATCGCGATTCACTGTCGATGACATCGCGCCGCAAGGCCCGCGGCTAGACCATCCCGTGCGGGATCTCGCTCGCTTCGGGCATCGGTTGTACGACGTCCCAGTGCTCGACGATCTGCCCGTGCTCGAACCGCCAGATTTCGACGACCGCCTGACCGCGAGGGTACTCCGGCGACGTCATCGAATAGTGCATCACCACGTGGTCGTCGTCGGCGATGACCCGGTGAAGGTCGAGCTGCGCACCGGCAACCGGCGCCTGTGCGATGAAGTCGATGAAGGCTTCGCGGCCGGAGGGATTGCCAGGGCTGTGTTCGATGAAATCCTTGTGCAGCAGGGGACGCAGTGGCTCGAGGTTGCCGTTGGCAAACTCCTGGAAGGCGTGGAGGGCGAGTTGCTTGTTGTCCATGCGTACGACCGTCGCTGATCATGGGCCGAGCTGTCGATTACAAGGGTGGTAACGGTGACCGAGGACAGGCCGGTCGGCGAGTTGCTCCGGGAGTGGCGGCGACGGCGGAAGCTGAGTCAGCTCGAGCTCGCGATCCAGGCGGACGTTTCGTCACGGCACGTCAGTTTCGTGGAGACCGGGCGAACGATTCCGAGCAGCGCGATGGTGCTGCACCTCGCTGAGCAGCTGGCCGTGCCCTTGCGGGAACGCAACCGGCTGCTGGTGGCCGCCGGACATGCGCCTGTCTATGGGCAGCGACCGCTGAACGATCCGGACATGGACCGGGTCCGGGCGGCGCTGGAGCAGTTCGTCCAGGCGCACTCACCGTACCCAGCACTGGCTGTCGACCGGCGGTGGAACCTGATCCTCGCGAACGACGCGCTGGACGTGTTCTTCGACGGTGCTGCCCCGGCCTTGCTCGAGGCGCCGATCAACATGATGCGTCTCGGCCTGCACCCGGACGGGATGGCGCCACGGATCCGCAATCTCGCGCAGGTCCGCGGCTACCTCCTGCCCCGGCTCGCTCGGCAGGCCGCCGCGTCCGGCGACGCCGAGCTACACAGGTTGTACGACGAACTGATCGCCTACGGACCCGTCGACACCACGCCACCCGACCCGGCCGACATCGCCCTGCCGATCCGCATCCACCACCGCGGCACCGACCTGTCGTTCCTCAACACCATCACCACCTTCGGCACCGCCTTCGACCTGACCCTCGCCGAAACCGCGGTCGAGACCTACCTCCCCGCCGACGCTCAGACAGTCGCCTTCTTTCAGCGGTAGGGGCGGAAGGTGCGGCGGAGGTCGTTGGTCCATTCGGTGGGGAGTTCCCATGGGATGAAGTGGCCGCCGTTGGGGTGGGCGGTGAGGTTGACGTGGTTGTACCAGGCGGCGCGGTCGCTCGCGAGGAAGCTCTGGACGCGTTCGTCGGGGGTGTTGACGCCCGGTGGGTTCTCGTACCCGACGAAGGTGATGCCGGTCGGAGCCTCGATCGCGGGAGTGCGGTCGTGGGACGGCGTCCAGGGGTAGCGGTTGTTGTTGGCATAAGTGCGGATCGACGTGTCGATCGCGTTGCCGGCCCAGTAGATCATCGCGTGGGTGAGCAGTTCGTCGTCGCTGAACGCCTTGTCACCCTCGGACCAGCTGAGCCACCGCTCGAGGATCCACGCGAGCATGCCGGCAGGTGAATCCGCGAGGCCGAAGCCGAGGGAGCTCGGGTCGAGCACATGCGTGGCGAGGTGGGCGGCGAAGCGGCGTTCGAACGCGACGATCCCCTGGTGGACAGCCGGTGGCAGGTCCGGCGGGATCGGGTTTCCGCCGCTCAGGTCCCAACCGCGGTCGCCGTTGAAGAACGAGAGCTTCAGCCCCGATCCGATGTGGATCGCGTAGAGCTCATCGGCGTACTTGTGCCCGAGTTGGCCGGTCACCAACGCGCCGACGTCGCACCCGCCGGCGGCGTACCGGTCGAAGCCGAGTACGCCGGTCATGAGTTCGTGCCAGACGTCGGCGATCTTCCAGAAGTTCATGTCCGGCTGGTTCGTCAGCGGCGTCGAGAATCCGAATCCGGGGAGCGACGGCACGATCACGTCGAACGCGTCGGCCGGATCACCGCCGTACGACGCGGGATCGGCCAGCTGGTCGATCACCTTCGACCAGTGCCAAAACGTCCACGGCCAGCCGTGGCTGAGGATCAGCGGGATTGGATTCGGACCGACGCCCGGCTTGCGCATGAAGTGCACGGGTACGCCGCCGACGTCGACGCGGTAGTGGTCGTACGCGTTGATCGCGCGCTCGGCCGCACGCCAGTCGTAGCCCTCGGCCCAGTATTCGACGAGGGCTTGCAGCTGGGTACGACGTACGCCGTAGAAGCCGTCGTCGTTCCCGGCGTCGAGCGGCCACTTGGTCGCGATGAGCCGGCGGCGCAGGTCGTCGAGGACCTCGTCCGAGACGTGGATGGGGGTTGGTTCGAGTTCGGGCATGGTGTGCCTCACGTGGTGTCGGCGGCGATCTCGGTCAGCCGGGTGAGTACATGGACGGAGTCCGCGAGTACGGCGCGCTCCTCGGGCGTGAGCTGGTCGACCAGGCGGGACAGCTTCTTCACCCGCTCGGCGTGCCGGGAGCGGACGATCTGCTTGCCCGCGCGGGTCAGCGACAGCAGCGTCGCGCGGCCGTCGTTGGGGTCAGGGCGGCGTTGGATCAGGCCGTCTTCCTCGAGCCTGGCAACCAGGGCCGTCAGCGCGGGTTGCTTGAGCTGCTCGGTCGGGAGCAGGTCGGTCAGGCGGAGCGGACCGTTTCTCCCGAGCGTGTGGAGGACGGAGAGGGTGGAGAAGTTGTACCGCCGGACCGACGGCAGGCGGATGAAGATCGTGTTGAAGTCTTCGACCACCATGGCCAGTCTGTCGACGTCCAGCTCGTCCGGCATGACCCCGACTGTATCAATTTTTGATGTAACTTGTCGCGAGATTATTGCCGGGAAGGGCTCGGCGGGCTTAGTTGCTCAGGGCAAGACCGGGGACGGTGAGCGTCGTACCGCCGGATTTGAGGGTGAGATTCGCGGTGCTGGCGCTGTCGGGGAGGTGGCCCTTGAAGGTGATCGTGCCGTGCTCGGTGCCGCTCGCCGGGATGCTGCCGGGCCAGTCGCTGCGGGATGCGTCGGCGCGGAGCGCCTCGCCCTCGGCGCCGGCGAAGGTGGCGTCGAGCGGGACGTTCATCGACTCCTTGCCGGCGTTGACGAGCTTGACCTCGACGCGGGTGAAGTGGCCTGTGTACGTGACGTTCTCGACGGTGACGGTGAGTCCGCCGCCGGCCTTGGCGACGGGTTTGATCAGGCGGTCCTGGCCGGATTCGTTGCCGGTGAGGTAGCCGCCGACATACTTCGCTCCCGCGGTCAACGCGAAGCCGCCTACTCCCACGCCTATGAGTACGGCGAGGATCGCGATGATGATCGAGACGTCGAGACGGCTGGGGGCGCGCGGGGTCGAGGAGGCGGCGTCCATGAGGGCGATGATCATGGCCGCGACCAGGGCGATCGCCGGCGGGACGAGCCAGCGCAGTGCGCCGCTCGGGCCGTTGGACAGGAACGTGATGATGAGGTTGATCGCGATACCGAGCAGGATCACGGCGCCGGCGATCAGCAGCACGCGGGGCAGGCGGACTGTGCCTACCTCTTCCTGGTCCTCCGCGTTCGTGGGCCTTGGGCGGCGGGTCTGTTTGGTTGCCTGACCGCTGCTCTCGGGCCAGTTCGCCGGTTTGTCCCAGGGTGGTTGCTCGATCTGGATCTGCGGCGGGTTCTCCCAGGGCGAGCGCGGCGGCTCCGCGTTGTCGGCGGACGGGTAGGCGGCCCAGGACTCGTCCGAGCTCGGGTCGTCCGGGAACAGCGGGAAGTTGCTCGCGGCCCCTTGTCGCCGCTCCGGCGGTGCCGGGAGCTCAGGCGCATCAGGTACGTCGTACTCCGCCTGGTCGTTGCCCGGGGCAAACGGGCTCTCCGCAGGTACGTCGTACTCCGCCGCGTCCTCGTGATGAGCGGGGGCGAACGGGCTCGCACCATCTGACGACCACTCCGGCTCTTCCACCGGGTACTGCTCGGCCGGTGCGCGTCGGTCTGGCTCGCGCTGGGGCTCGGGTGGGGCGTAGTGGCCCGCGGGGGTGGTGGACGGGCGCGGTGCGTCCCGGGTGGGCGGGGGTGTGGCCGCGGGGGTGTGAGTGGGCGGGGCTGGCGCAACTGGCGGGGGTGCCGCCGGGGAAGGGGTAGTGCTGGGGGGTGCGGCGTGGGTTGGGGTGGCCGCGGGGGGTGGGGATAGGGCTGTCGAGGCGGTGAAGGTCAGGACTGAGCGGCCGATGTGGATTCGGTCGTTGTTGGCGAGGGGTGTGGGGGTGGCCAGGCGGCGGCCGTTGAGGCCGGTGCCGTTGCGGGACTCGTCGTGGAGGGTCCACGTGGTGCCGGTGCGGCTGAGGCGGGCGTGGATGCGCGAGATCTGGTCGTCCGACGGCAGCCGGACGTCCGCGTTCGAGGCGCGACCGATCGTGATCGTGTCGCTCTCGGCGGGCAGCGCCCAGCGCTGCGAACCGAGTGACAGCGCGAACTCGGTTTCCACTCACACTCCAGCCGGCAGCCAACCCGTCTGCGCGATTCTGCCATCCACACCTGGTCAGGGCCACCCACCGATTCCCGGCCCGACCCGCCGCCGGCCGACTTTGTCAGCTCTAAGTAGCCATGACAACGCGGTCAGTTGTCTGAGTCGTGCCAACGGCAGCACAGCGCCTTGTCCGCGGTGTCACGCGGGCATAGTGTCCGTCCGCGCGATTCATCGGCGGTCGATGGAAAAGGGGGATTTTCGCAGGAACCCGATGAATTACCCGGAGGAACCAGGGGGAGTGGTGCACCACCTGCAGTCCGGCGAAGCGCAACCCGCCCAGCACCCGATGAACCCGCTCGGCGCGTTCATCATTTCGCGAAGGGACCACATCCATGGTCTTGTTTCAGCGTTCCCGCAAACCCGCCGTCATCATCGCGGTGACCAGCCTCGCGGCGGCGGCCCTGGCCGGACTCGGCACCTCAGCGGCGGGAGCCGCGCCGAGTGCGGCACCACCACCCCGGCCGACGCAGGCACAGTCGAAGGCGTTCGCCGCCGAGTCTGCCTCGTCACTGGTCGCGAACCGGCCGTCCGCCCTGCACGCAGGCAAGAACGACCAGTTCGTCGCCAAGCCGGTCGTCTCCGAGCCGTCCGGCCTGCAGTACGTCCCGTACGAGCGCACCTTCAAGGGTCTCCCGGTCGTCGGTGGTGACTTCGTCGTCGTCACGGACGCCGACGGAGCCGTGAAATCCACCTCGGTCTCGCAGACCACCGCCGTACCCGATCTGTCGACCACAGCCAACGTCACCGCGGCGACCGCCAGGGCGACCGCGAGCAAGCAGCTGAAGCAGGTCGACTCCTCGACCACGCCGACGCTGGCCGTCTACGCCCTCACCGGCACCCCGAAGCTGGCGTGGCAGTCCCGCGTCACCGGCACCAACGGCCACGAGCCGTCGAGCCTCTCGGTGTACGTCGACGCGCAGAGCGGCAAGGTGCTCGGCACCAAGGAACACGTGCTGGCCGGCAACGGTACGGCGGTCTACAGCGGCCCGAACCCGGTGCACCTGGACACCACGCTCACCGGCAGCACGTACACGATGAAGGACCCCAACACCACCAACCTGTCCTGCCAGGACGCGGCGAACAACCAGACGTTCTCCGGCCCGGACGACAACTGGGGCAACGGTACGGCGACCAACCGGGAGACCGGCTGCGTCGACGCCCTGTTCGCGGCGCAGACCGAGCGGCACATGCTGACCGACTGGCTCGGCCGTAACGGCATGGACGGCAACGGCGGCGCCTGGCCGATCCGCGTCGGCCTGAACGACGAGAACGCGTACTACGACGGTAGCCAGGTCCAGATCGGCCACAACACGGCCGGCGGCTGGATCGGTTCGATCGACGTTCTGGCCCACGAGATGGGTCACGGCATCGACGACCACACGCCGGGCGGTATCTCCGGCAGCGGCACCCAGGAGTTCGTCGCCGACACGTTCGGCGCGGCCACCGAGTGGTACAGCAACCAGGCGGCGGCGTACGACCCGCCGGACTTCCTGGTCGGCGAAGAGGTCAACCTGGTCGGCAGCGGCCCGATCCGCAACATGTACAACCCGTCGGCGCTCGGCGACCCGAACTGCTACTCGAGCTCGATCCCGGGCACCGAGGTGCACGCCGCGGCCGGTCCCGGCAACCACTGGTTCTACCTGTTGTCGCAGGGCAGCAACGGTTCGCCCGCCAGCCCGACCTGTAACAGCTCGACGGTCACCGGTCTCGGCATCCAGAAGGCGATCCGGATCATGTACAACGCGATGCTGATGAAGACCAGCAGCAGCTCGTACCTGAAGTACCGGACCTGGACCCTGACCGCGGCGAAGAACCTGTTCCCGGGCAGCTGCACCGAGTTCAACACCGTGAAGGCGGCGTGGGACGCGGTCAGCGTGCCGGCCCAGTCGGCCGACCCGACCTGCAGCAGCACCGGCACCGTCACGGTCACCAACCCGGGTAACAAGACCGGCACCGTCGGTACGGCGATCGCTTCGTTCACGCTGGCGGCTTCCGGCGGGACCGCGCCGTACACCTGGTCCGCGTCCGGTCTGCCGGCCGGTGTCACCATCGGTTCCTCCACCGGGACCGTGTCCGGTACGCCGACCGCCGGCGGCACCTTCAACGTCACCGCAACGGCGACCGCGAGTGTCGGCGGCTCCGGCAGCACGCAGTTCACCTTCACCATCAGCGGTGGCGGTGGCACCTGCTCCGGCCAGAAGCTCGGCAACCCCGGCTTCGAGACCGGTACGGCGTCACCGTGGTCCGCGTCGGCCGGTGTGGTCGACAACGACAACAGCCAGCCCGCTCACGGCGGGACCTGGAAGGCGTGGCTGGACGGCTACGGCCGGACCCACACCGACACGCTGAGCCAGTCGGTCGCAATTCCGTCCGGCTGCGCGGCGACGCTCTCCTTCTACCTGCACATCGATTCTGCGGAGACCACCACGACGACGCAGTACGACAAGCTCACGGTGAAGGCGGGCAGCACCACGCTGGCGACGTACTCGAACCTGAACAAGGCGAGCGGTTACTCGCTCAAGTCACTCAACCTCTCGTCCTTCGCCGGCCAAACGGTGTCGATCAGCTTCACCGGCACCGAAGACAGCTCCCTCCAGACCTCCTTCGTCATCGACGACTCCCCAGCTTCGGGCGGGAGCTAGGTGGCGGCGACTTTTACGTCGGCGGCCTGGAGGGAGCGGAGTTCTTCCAGGGTGGGGCGGCGGCCTAGG
>NZ_JBFAXQ010000047.1:0-36079 GCF_040680855.1 Kribbella sp. NPDC051952 | reverse complement strand
TAAGAGGTGACCTGCAGACATGAAGAAGCCCAGGCCACCTTGGTGACCTGGACTGTTGTGCGCCGCCAGGGACTCGAACCCCGAACCCGCTGATTTCCAGCCGACGTTGATCAAGGATTGCCGGTGATGAGCGAAAGCTCTTACTGGTAAGCGATTCGGGGGCGATCTCGTACACATCGGTTCTCATCGCTGACCATCCTCTCGCGCCGATTGAGGTGCGTAAAGAGGTGTGCTGCGCCTGCCGGCCGACGGCTCGCTGAGCGGTTCGGCCTTGGTGAGATGCCGACCTCGGTGCGGCGTCGGCGACACCGGATGTAGGGATCATGGACTGGAGAGCGTCTGCGCCGGCTGGTGCTGAGCTTGTGCCGAAAGTCTGGGCTCGACGCCGGTCGTTGCGGCACCTCTCGGATGCTTCCGACAATTTGTCGGTGGCATGGACCATCATTGAGCTGTGACTAGCGCCGTTCCCGGGCAGGGGTCCGGGTCACCCGCGACGGATCGCGACGAGGCCGGTGCCGGGGGTGGGGGTTTCGTGCGGCCGGGCGCGGCATCTGCCAGCCCGTACGCCGCTGGTGGTGGCGGAGTGAGCCTGGAGCGACGGCTGGACACTGTGTACCTCGCACGGCTGTTGACGGGCCGTGCTGCGCCGGAGTTGGGTGAGGGACGCGCGGTGGTCAGGGTCGCGCTACAGCAGGCACACCTGTCGGCGATCGACGATCTCGTGGTGTTTGCGGCCCGGTCGGGTGAGCTTCAACCCAGTCTGCGGCTTGCCATCGCGGTCCGACGCCGTCCACAGATCACGTCGGCAGACTCCGACACCCGCAAGCTCATCGGCGACTACCTGAGGATGTTATCGGCGGGCGAAGCGGATGGCCGGGAGGAACGTCTCGGCCTCGCGGTTGCGGGCTGGCAAAAGCATGCTGCGCAGCTGGCCACCCTGACCGACCATGCCCGTGACCAGGCCGATCCGGACAGCTTCTTCGCGTTGCTCGACACGCCGGCGAAGTTCGACGCGCAGCTGGTGACCCGGTTGGAGCATCTGAGGGAACTGGTGCGCTTGGCCCAGACCGACCTGGCTATTGACCAGGCTGTCGCAGCGGACAATGAACGGAGCACCTGGATGCTGCTGTCGCGGCTGTGGGTGCTGATGCCGAGACTGGAATCGCCGGACGAGTCCGACTGGACAGACGTATCCAACACGTTGGTCGGCGTTGCTGCCGGTGGCGATCTTGCGGGTGCCGCGGCGTTGGCCGAGCGACTCGAGGTGCTCGCGGCTCAGTACGCGCCCGCGGCCGCGACTGTCGACAAGACGATGTTGATTCGAGCCGTGGCCGGGTTGCTAGAGCCAGGTGCTGTTCGCGGACGGAGCTGGCAGGTTGTCGGACGGCTGCAAACACAGGCGCGAGCCGCGGCCAGCGGCCGAATTGGTCGTGGCGAGCGCAGCTGGCGACTTGACCGCAGCGACGACAAGGCTGCCGTGATCGCTGCGTGCAGTGACGCGAGCAGTGTCGTCGTCCACGGCCCGTCGGGGGTCGGTAAGAGCACGTTGGTGCTGGAGGCGGCCGAGACCAATTGCGACGGGGTCCAGGCCGAGTCGCTCAGCCTGAATCTGCGGCACCTTCCGCAGTCGCCGCTGGAGCTCGAATCCCGTCTGGGCGGCGGGGTCGATGCGCTGCTGGGCGACCTAGCTGCCGGACAGCGCCTCCTCGTGATCGACGCCGCCGACGCTGTGCAAGAAGGCCGGCGCGAGATGTTCACCTATTTGGTTCGTTCTGCTGCGTCGGCCGATGTGACGGTGGTGGCAGTGTGCGCGACCGACTGTTCCGAGATCGTTCGGGATCTGCTGGCCGAGCACGGCAGCGGTAGCGTCGCGATGTGTCCGGTCGAAGGGCTCTCTGATGCCGACCTGGACACGATCGGTGATGAATTTCCGGAGCTGGAGTCGTTGCTGAACGTTCCCCGGACGCGGGAGCTGCTGCGCCGGCTGGTCGTGGTCGACCTGCTGATCCGCAGCGAGGCGGCCAGTGCACCGATGAGCGATGTCGACGCGCTGCGGCACGTGTGGAGTGGCTTGGTGCGCAGCCATGAGCGCCTCGATGGAACGATCTCGCCGGATGCTCGGGAACGGGTACTGCTGGAGCTGGCGCGCGCGTCGCTGCTGTCCTTGCCGGCGATGGATGTGCTCGGACGCCTGGACACGGCCGCGATCGCAAGCCTGCGCAGAGAGGGGATCTTGCGGCCGGCGACCGAGCAGATGTTCGCGCTCCTGCCGGAGTTCGCTCATGACGAGATCCGCCGCTACGCGGTCGCAATGGTGCTGGCCGCCGATGGAGATCCCGCGGGAGTGCTGGCACGGGCCGCAGCGCCACGCTGGGCACTACCGGCCGCGCGGCTGGCCTGCCAGATCATCTTGACCCGGCCCGCAGCGACGCAACCCGCAGCGTTCACCGCGATCCAGGACGCGTTCACCACCATCGCTGTGACGGGTAGCCTGCGCTGGAGTGATGTACCGGCGGAGGCTCTGCTGACCATCACTGCCCCGGGTCCGGTGCTGTCAGCTGCCTGGCCCGCGCTGCGGGCCGGTGAGGGTGCCGGTCTGAGCCGGGTACTGCGGTTGTTGCTGGAGCGTCATCGTCGCTCCGACGGCACCATCGACCCCGTGATCGCCGAACCCGTCATGGCCCTGCTCCTCGACGAGCCGGTCACCTGGACTGGCGGCCGGCAGCAGATCAACGTGCTACGTGATTGGCTAGCGGGCCTGATCGCCGACGAGACTCCTGCCGGGCACCTGCTCCGGATCCGACTGCGAGACCAGATGATTGCTGCCGCTGCGGACGCCTGGGTTCGATTGACCGCGACCATCCAGGGCGAGGCGGACGCGCAGGCGGCACGGTCGCCCGAACAGGTCGCGGCAGACACTGAGTTCGAGGCACGGCTAGCCGAGTTCGACGCTTCCGTGCACGGGGCCGGTGGCTACGGGCCGCAGCCTGAGCTTAAGCGGGTTCCTGAGGAGATCCTCGATCCGGCGCTGCTCGAGCTGGTCGCCTTGCTCGGCCCCGACCTCGATCGCGACGCCGAACAGATTCTGCACGATGTCGCCCGGGACGCGCCGTGGCACCTGGCACCAGCGATCGAGGAACGCTACACAGGACGGGCTCTGGCCAGCTACAGCACCGAGCTGTTGTCGATGCTGGCCGAGGCCTACTACATCGACCAACGAGGTGGATCCGGACTCGGAGATGACGGAGTACGGCGCCACGCATCACGGTCATCGATAGTGCCGATGGCAGGGCCGCATCGCGGGCCATTCATGGCGCTGCTGAGAAATGATCCGCTGCGGGGAATCGCCGTAGTGAACAAGATTCTCGACCATGCCGCCGGCATCCACGCGCAGACGATGACGGGCATCGCGTCAACCCCAGGCCCGAGACTCACTGTGGTGGGAATCGCGCAGCACCACGTCTTGTCGATCAGCGGACTGGCGGCGACCTATGCGGGCGACGATCAGGTGTGGGCCTGGTACCGCGGCTCCAGCATCGGTCCCTATCCGTGCACCAGTGCGCTGCTAGCGCTCGAACTTGTCTGCGACCTGGCCCTCCAGGATGGCGTCACGCCACAACGTCTGACCAGATTGCTGCTCCAGGACTGCCGGAACCTCGCGATGCCCGGCCTCCTATTCGGAGTCCTGACTCGCCACCTCGACCGTGCCGGCCGGGAGCTCGACCCGTTCCTGGCTGAGCCGCTGGTGTGGAGGCTCGAATTCGCACGGGCGGCCGGCGAGCATTCCGGTCTTGCTGCTGATTCCGCCGGCGTGGTCGAACCCGGTCGCCGTGACTGGACTGCCGGCGATGTAGCGGCGGCACTAGTGGTGATGGCTGACGACACCCGTGCCGGTGAGCTGAGGGCGCTGGGACACGAATTGGTTCAGAAGGCCGAACGGCTCGATAAGCAAGTACCGCATCGGGCCGCGGAAGGTGGCGACGAACTAGACGAGGAGCAGTACGGAGCTGATGTGAGGGCGTGGGCAGGAATGCTCGACCGAGAGCAGTACAAGGTGAGCACGGTCGACCGAGAGATGGTTGTTGAGCACATTCCGCCGCCGCAGGTGAAGGCGACCTTGGATGCCGCGCGGGCGGAACAGGAGCGCAGCGCGCAGGCGCTCAGGCTTCTTGCCCGCTATGAGATGCCTCGCTTCGGGGTGCCCGGCACGACCGAGCCTTTCACCGCGGCAGAACTCACTGCAGATCTCGAAGCTGCCGGCGATCTGCTCGACAACTTGTCGGGCGGCCAGATCGACCCGCACAGCGCGGTGACAGCGGTCTGCGCGGCAGCGCTGCGAGGACACCTTGTCGACGGTTTGCCACTGCCGGAACCAGCCGTTGCGTTCGCGGTGCAAGCCGTGTTGGCGGTAGCGGAGCAGTACGAGGCCGATGGCTTCGAGAACGCCTACTTCGACAACCGTATGGACCGGGCCGCTGCTGACGCTGTGCCGTTGTTGCTGCTGCCCGCGGCCAAGGATTTGCGGGACGAATGCGGATTGCCGGGGCGGGCACCCGGGCCGGTGAGAATTCGAGCGGCGGCGCTGCAGCTCGCCGCAGCTGGATTCAGCGAGACACGCGTTCACCTGACCCGAGCTCTGGACCCAGTGTGGCGTGCGCCGTGCGAATCGGCGCCGTGTCATCACGAGCTGGCACTCGAGTTGACGATCCAGACCTTGCGCGACTGCCGGCTCGGTCCCTACGACTTGAAGGCTAGGCAGCGCACCATCCTGATGCTGGCTGACCCGATCATCGACTCCGTCCGGCAAGTACCTGACGGCGAACTTTACCTTGAGCGACTCGATGCACCGATCCGGTCCCTCGGCGTCGCCGCCGTCACCGTCACTTGCATCAGCATACAAGCCAGGGCGTTGCTCGCCGAGGTACTCGGCACGCAGACACGGTGCTTACGGCATCTGGGCTGGCGATACGACCAGCGGGGGAGTTCGATGTTGCAGACCGCCCGTGCCCTGTTGCGGCTGGCAGGTGATGATGATTTGTCGGCGCTACTGAAGGTCGTTGATGCTTACTCGGGTGACCAGGAACTGCTGGCGTCGCTGCTGCGCGCGCTGACCGCGGCGGCTGAAGAGACTACCGAATCTGCCGCTGCGGGACGCAGAGTCTGGCCCCGCTTGGTCGACCATGTCCTCGAGCTCGATCTGCCGATACCCGATGCTTCCTTCGATGATTCGATCGGACGCTCGTTCCTGGCCGAGCTGATCCCGGAACCGTGCCCAACAGGTGTGGGGTACCTCTATCGTGAATGTGCCGGCCACCCGATTCGCTGGCCTGATCTGCTGGACTGGCAGCCGCAGATGCAGGCATGGCTCACACTCGCGGTGGGGCGGCCACGCTGTGTCGACGCGCTGGTCTCAACGTTGCGGGCGATGCCGACCATCGACCAGATCAGTCCCGGCTTGGAATGGCTCGCGGCACTGGTGCTGCCCAGGGCGGACACAGTGGCACGTGGCAGCTTCCTGCTGACCGGCTGGCTGGTCGACATGAAACACCATGTCGCAAACACATCCGCGGAGCCTGTGTGGCAAGAGATTGTTGATGCGCTAGTCGTTGCCGGGAATCCTACTCTGGCCCAGCACACCGATTGACCGCATCGCTCGCGACGATGACAACCCCCTGGTAGTTCGGGCCGAGCTGGCCAGAGGTGGGGGGGCTATGTCGGGCTCCTGGCGTGTGACGAGGCGGCGATGGTTATGTGCTTGTCGTCTGCGGTGAGTCACCTCGGCGCTGACTCCAGCGCACGTAGGGGATGCTGGAGGGTCGGTAGTACCTGCATGTACAAGGTCTCCTGCTCGCAGCAGTCACCTGTCACGGCGATTGCTTCCGCAAGTTCGCGGAGCACTTCTGGGCCGTTCGCACTCATCGAAACCGCCGCGCGACGCGCCTTGGTGAGTTGATCGGCAGTCTGATGAAGCTTTGGCCTTGGCGCCAGAACTCGACCTCCATCCCCACAGCGGAGACCAGTTGGGAGAGCGCTCGCTCGAGGTTGTGGAGCCAGCGATCGGTGATGCCGCCCTGACGACAGACCTGCTCGAACGGCTCGGAGTTCTCGATCAGTAGGATGCCTCGCGCGGAGCATTCGAGATAGCCGAGGGACCGGATCCCACCGGCGGGCACCGCGATCCACGGCCGCACGGCTGCGGCATCGGCTATCGTCTCGTCGACCTTCCAGAGCAGTGGCCCGCCCAACCTGATCGCGATGTCTGCCGAGAGGTCGGCGATCAGAACCTGACCGGGCGGGCGTACACGAACCTCGCCGCTTGCCTCAACTCGGCCGCCCGCTTCGCCGAGGCATCCGCAGCTCAGAACGAAGCCTGCGGCATCTATCGGACCTCGCTGCGACAGACCCCGCGTACCAGGCGACGCTTGCACAGGCCGCCGTCGTACTCGCCGGACTCCTGGTCCGGACCAAGCAGTACGACGAAGCAATCGCGGCGGACCAGGAGGGAGTCGCCTTATACCGCGCCCTCGCCGACCAGCCAATGCTCGCCTGGGCCCTCGGCAACCTCCGCACCGTCGCCAGGCCGGAAATGTCCTCCTGGACGCCATCGCTGGCGGCCAGGAGTCCCACGACATCTATACGACGCTGGCTGCGGCCGATCCGGCGTACAAGCCCCTCCAGGCCGACGCCGCCCTCCGACTGGTCCAGGTCATCATCGCCGCCGGCCAACGACAGTCCGCCCTCGTACCGGCGCGTGAAGCCGTCGCCCTGTACACCGAACTGGCCGCCGCCGATCCGTCGTACGCCCAACGCCTGTCCCTCAGCCGCCAACTCCTCGCCGACTTGGAACGATGATCACAACTTCGAGGATCAGGCTCCGCACGGTCCGTTGTCGGCGGGTGGGTTGTCGACGTTGCAGAAGTACGGGTTGCCTTCGTTTTCGTCGCGGTCGATGTTCTTGATGACGTTCGGCGCCGTGAAGCGGTACCGCCCGGTCGTCCAGGTTGTTCGCTGCTCGCGACAAGCTCCGGCGGCGGGTCGGTGAGGACTCGCGGAGTCTAGTCGACATATGCGAGGTAATTGACCTTGCGCACTGTCATCGTCAGGGTCTTGCCGTCGGTGGACAGTCGGGCAGCCAGGGTTTGCTCGACTCGGCAGTCCTCGTCAGGGTTACTGGTGCAGGTTCCGTAGCGGTAGCCGAGCGTCGCAGTACCGCCTGCCCGGATCTCGAGGCTTCCACCGTGGACGAACCAGTCACCGGCGAACGGTGAATCGGCCAGCGACGCCGACTCTGTGCGGCCGATCTGCAGCGTCGTGGTGTCGTGTCTCAGCCCGGTTCGGACCGCTCCCTGGAGACCGGAGATCACCAGTCCTGCACCGCCGGCCAGGACGCTGAGGATGCTCGCGACCAGTGTTGTGACAACGCCGCCTTCAGCCTTGATCACTTGCTCTCCGCAGGAGGTCGCGGCCTTCAGCACGCCGCCGAGGGCCGCGCCGCTCGGGAACCCCTCCGGCGGTGTCGCTGCCTCGACGACATCGCCGATGCAACTGAGAACCTGAAACTTCTCAAGGAGCTCGATCTTCTTACCGAAGATCGTGAGCAGGCACTGGGCGCCCCAGACCGCCGACAACGCCAACTGAGTACCGACGGCGACGCGAGCCGCGATCGTGCCGGGCAGTGTTGATCCCTTGAAGGAGTAGGAGATCGTCGCGCCGGGCACCAAGAGACCTTGGGTGTAGGGCGCGTTGTGGATCAGCTCTCGATAGAGGGACAGGATGGTGGCTTTGCCGAAGTCGGTAATACCTCCGTACGTCAGTGACGCCTTCGGTGACACGCGAACGAGGTAAAGCAGGCCGGATGCCGCGACGAGGTCGACGCTGACGTTCTGTCCGTCGGCGCGCAGACATGGCCACAGCACGCCGTCGCTCTTCGAGAGGTAACGGCTCGGAAGGGTGTAGGTGGTGGAGCCGACAACCAATGGCTTGCCTGCGCAGCGTGGGCGTTCTTTGCTGAGTCCGAGTGTGGCGGTGAACACCTTGGTGATCTCATTCACCACGGGCCGGATGTTGAAGATCGCGAAGAACGCGAGGCTGAAGTGTGGCATCGCCGCTCGGAGCGTACGCGTCGTGCCGTCGCGGTCGTGTTCTTGACCGGGAAGTAGGGCTTCGGCGCGTGGATACATAGCCGGCTTTGCGGTCAAATTAGGAGGCGGCCTGAATCTGTTTGCCGAGTACGGGAAGATCGGTTTATGGCTGCGTACATCGGTCCCACGTATCGGGAGTTTGCGAGGTTGGTGGCGAGGTATCCACGGGAGGAGTTGCTGCGGATCATCGCCGCAGAAGCGGTCCGCGAAGCTCACAAGCGGGCTGCGCGTGGTCCAATCAGCGTGCCGGTAACCCCGGTTACTCTCGCCGGCGTCGCGCGCGCTGCTCTCGCTGAGGGGACCGACAAGCGGCGTAGGAATCGGCACGTGGCCGGTGCCAGCCAGCTCGCTCGGCTGTGCTCTGAGTACATCGACGTTCTCGATCCCGCGCTGGCCGACGGCGGCAGTACCGATGTCGAGGCCGTGTTGACCCGGATCGCGTTCGAGCAGTTCGGTGAGCAGTACTCTCCGATGGAGAATCTCTCACGGGCGCACAGCTTGTTCCAGGATTACGCCGCTCGCAACCCCGCCATGCCCTCCGCCCACCAGTGGGAGGAGTTACTTGGTGTCGACCTCGATACCTTCATGCGCACTGGTTTTGCCCTCCACGTCGCGGTCATGCAAAACGGAGGAGCGATCTCTCGCGAAGTCATGAAGGCTGACCACGTGAAGGCCATCTGGGAGCCCCTGAGCCCAGACGACCTGTTCGCTATCGTCGATCGACTGTTCAGCAGGACCGCCGATGAGCACCGGTCTCTGATTCGCGTCGGCGAGCTACCCGGCCGGGAGAAGTGGTCCTTCAGTTCCCTAACGGCCTATCCCTTGGTCTCGCTCGGAGACGATCTGGTCTGTCCAGCCCCTCATCTGCTGATCGATAGGGTGACATCGACAGGGCTGTGGTACGTGGCTCAGGCTGAGTGGAAGAGCAAGTTCACCGGTCCGCTCGGAACGACGTTCGAGGGGTACGTCGGGGACCAGTGGCGGTTCGTCAGGCACGCGCAGGTTCTGCCTGAGATCAGCTATCAGTTGGAGGGAAGCGACGCCAAGAGCTGCGACTGGTTCATCATCACGGACTCAGTTGTCCTTCTGGTCGAGGTCAAGTGCGCGCGTCCTTCACTCGACTACCGCGCCGGGGGCGATGAAGGATGGGCCGACGCCCGCAGCCGGATTCGCGACGCGGTCGTTCAATTGGAGCGGTCCGCACAGAAGATCATCGACCGCCATCCAGCTTTCGCGGACATCCCGCACGACAGACCCCTTCGAGGCCTGATCGTCACCCTTGAGCCATATCACCTGCGCCAAACGCTACGTGATGCGTGCCTGGACAGCTCGGTCCTTCCGATCTCGCACGCGTGGGCGCACGAGCTCGAAAACGCGGTCGCGCGGCTACAAGACGACGAAGAGGCCGGCTCAAAGCTACTCGGTGCCCTCTCACCGGAGAACGGCCTCCGCGGGTGGTTGACGAAGGTGCACGACGACCAGAAGCACCCGCCCAGAAACTCGATCGTCGACGCAAGCTGGGATGCCTGGGCCAGATGGCCCGCCATCGACGAACTGGCCTAGGCGACGGGGCGTGCGAGCGATCTGAGGCCGGCGAGTTCGGTGGTTGCTGATGCTGCTCGTGAAGACATCGTCCGGAGACCTTGCATAGATCGGCGAGGGCCATGACTTCGGCCTGCGTGATTGCGACGTGGCTCGCCTTAACGAGGCTGACGCTAGTCTTGCGCCAGCTCAGCTTCTCGATGGCGTCGGCATGGACCAATCCAGCCTGGAGCCTCAGAGCCCGAAGGGTGCGCCCAGGTTCCTGCCGCCGTTGGCTGCCGAGTGGCCGACGGATGCCACGGACCGCCTTGCGAACGTTGTGCGGATCACGAAAGGTGCCGATGCTGCTAGCGAGGTCGGCGCCGACAGCGGCGTGCCTGGAACTCACGAGTCGGCGCACCTGCTGCTGAAGCATTCGGTTCAGTAGATCGGGACGCTCGGCGACCTGACCTTCTTCGGCTGTGACCCCGACGAGGAGCACGAGGTCAGCACTCTGGCGGTCAACTACCGACTGCGGCGCCATGCGCCAGACTCAGGCCCGTTGACGGTCGGCGTTGGGCGACCTTCTGCGATCGTTTGTCGTAGCTGAAGTGGCCGGCATCGATCTTGCGCTGAGCCCGCCAGAACGCGAAAGGACCTGTAGCCTGCGCGTCGGCGTGGATCTGCTGCTTCTCGGCGGTGAAGAGTCGGATGAGCTCGCGCAGGTCCTCGTCAGTGCGGCCGGAGCCAGGGTGGCCGTCCAGCTGATGCGCCTGGCGAATCCGGAATTTGAGGTCTCCGAGTTGACGCGCGGTGGTTCGATGCCGCTCGGCGATGCCCTGAGGTTTCAGGAAGGTCAGGAGAGCCGCCGTGAAAGCTGCCGCCAGAGCGAGCGAGGCTGCAAGTCCGCTGCGCTCCTTGAGTGCGGTCGTGGTTGCCAGCGCTGAGGCCACCGCGGTGAAGCCGCCGAGGACGTAGTGCAGCACCCGGTAGTGCTCCGCCGAAGCGAAATGTGCCTTCTCGCTGTACAGGACGTCGGTCTCCAGCCGCTTCAGCTCCCATACAAGGTCGTCTCGATATCCCATAACCTTCCGTCCGAGACGCGTTTGCTGCAACGCAACCTATCCCAGTCATTCGATCGGCAGGAGCACGACGACCTCCTGACTCGTTTGAGCGTGACCCCGCTGGTCGGTGACCTGGCGAGGGGTTTGACCCGCCGCTTCCGAGTTGGTTGCCATGGTCTTCCGGAAGGTGTGGGCGGTTAACCCGGCCAGCTCATCCGCCACAGATCGCAAGCCAGCGAGTTCTACCAGCTCCAGCAGGGCGGTTCGGTGGGCTTTCGGTAGGCCGCGCAGATCAGCCGGAGCGATCGCTTCCTCGGCTGTCGGCGGGACCCGACCGTTCGGGAGGCTGGTAGTACGTCCGGTGCACGCGAAGCTTCGGCGTGCTCGCGACGCCTCCGGCCTCCGACCGGTCGGCTCGCGTTCCAGCAGCGCCATTTGCCGATTCTGCGGATCGCGAGATCCGCCGAAACTGTCCGTGAAGCTCGGTGCATCGGATGACATATCCAAACCACGTCGCCGCGGGCGGTGGACCGGAGAGGAGAGCTCGCGAGGGCGCTCTCCGACGCACAGCCGAACGTTGTCACGTTCCTCGACCACGACTGACGCAACCAGGGGCCGGCGTCACCATCGGCACGGGTCAATGGCACACGGGTGTGTAGGGCACCTTCGACCCGACATAGGTGCTCCACTCCTCGCGGGTGATGTCGCGGCCAACGGCCTGGCAGACGCGCGATCTCAGGTCTCTGCGGTCCAGCGTCCATACCGCGAGATCACGTGGCCGCGGAATCGATGGACGGGCTCCGAATCCCCTGGACCCGACGCTCTCGCCAATGAGGCAAGTCGGCCAGGATAACACGGTCCGGACCCACGGGCTGCACAGGAAATCGACCGAGCCCAAGCTGGGTTTCCGCCGCACGCGAGACGGCAACATCGTTCTCTTCGTCGTGAACGACCGGGGGCAACTGCGCAGCTATCGACTCGATCGCATCGCAGGCGTCCGCCCCACGAGCGAGTCGTTCGCGCCGGTCTTCAGGGTCGAGTTCTAGCCCAGCCTGGAGTGCGAACGCTTGCCGTCGGCGTTCCGGCGGCCTGTCAGCTGGCCGCTGCGGCGGCGTCCTTGTCACCGGCAAGTACGAGTGCCAGGTAGGGTTTGGCGAGTGTTGTTTACGGTTTTGCCGCCGCGAGAAGAGCCCCCCAGAAACGCGCCAGGCGCTTACCTGGTCAGCGACAACTGGAACGATTTCGGGTTCCGCACGCAGTTCTGGCTGTGGTGCAGCAACGGCACGGTGCAGGTTCGTATCGGCAGCGTGCGCATTGCTTCGGACGGGCTTGAGCAGGGGGCGGTGTCCATACCTGGCACGTTCGATCGGTTGGGCGTCGGCTACTTCTCTCTGGGCACCGACGAGAACTATTACGTGAAACTGCGGGACGAGGTGTCCGAGCAGACTCGGGTGGAGGTCCTCGCCGCGCTCCGTGACTCGGCCTACGATCTGCGGATCTTCGTGGATGCCCTGCGCCAACCTGCGATGGAAACCTCACTCCTGCGCGAGCTCCTGCCCGAGACTGTGCAGCAGCAGTTGCATCGCATCGCCCACGGCGGACCGACACAGTCGGCATTCAACGTTCGGTATGAGCAGGAGCCGGATGACGACGGTCCGCCCGTGGTCTTCGACTTCGCCGTCGATCCGAACGCGAAGCCGCCGAACAACATTCACGCGCTGATCGGCAGCAACGGCGTCGGCAAGACGAGGCTGCTCGAGAGGCTTGCCAGCACGGTGCTGGCTCCCGGGCGCCTTCTTCCTCCGAAGAGCAGGCTGGAGGACCGCCGCAACCACCGGCAACATCCCTTTACGAACCTGGTGACTGTCTCCTTCAGCGCGTTCGACCCACAACAGCCGCTTCGACCGAGCGCAGACGTCAGCTACACATACATAGGCTTGAAGCACCCGACTGGCGGGGGAACGAAGAGATACTCGGACCTTGCTGCGGACTTCGAGGCTGCTGTCCAGGAATGTCTAACGGGCACTGCCGCTCGGCGTAAGCGCTGGGCCGCCGCGCTCGCGACTCTGGAGGCGACCGATGCCCTGTTCAGCGACGTGCGCATCCGGGACCTCGCGGGTGACGAGTACCTCCGATCCAGTGAGCTACCGAACCCGGCTGCGGTTGATCTCTTCCTTAGCCTCAGTTCGGGTCACAAGATCGTGTTGCTCACGCTGGCGTGCCTGGTTCAGAACACGGTTGAACGGACGCTGGTGCTCGTCGACGAGCCGGAGGCCCACTTGCATCCGCCGCTCCTGTCGGCGCTGCTCCGGGCGTTGTCCGATCTGATGCTCGATCGCAATGGGCTGGCTGTCATCGCGACTCATTCTCCGGTGGTGTTGCAGGAGACACCGCGTAGCGCTGTCTGGGCGTTGCGCCGAGTGGGGGACGATGTTCGGGTCGATCATCCGGAGATCGAGACGTTCGGAGAGAACGTCGGGGTGATCACCCGGGAGATCTTCGGCCTGGAGGTTCGGCGGTCCGGTTTCCATCAGCTCATTCAGGACCTGGCTGGCGAAGGTCTCTCCTATGAGGAGATCGTCTTGGCGTTCCGGGGAAACCTCGGCGCCGAGGGTCATGCGCTGGCGCGCGCGGCCGCTCGTCATTTTCGGCAGCAGCGCTGATGTGGCCCGTCGAGCGCCCGCAGCTCGAGGTGCGGGTTGTCTTCAGCCTGTGCATCAGCGACCAGATCAGTCCTGCCAAGCTGAGGGTCCTTGAGTACTACGAGGATCCGGTGGTCTCCGCCACCGAGCAGTACGAGGAAGCCTGCCGCGCGGCGTCGCTGCACCTACTGGATCGCGCGAAGTTCAACCCGCCGAAGGCACGTGCATCAGATGCCAAGGACCTCGTCAACATGTACGAGCAACGTATGGCGCCGGACAAGCCCGGGCGGGAGGTCCGGGACACCATACGCAACGCAGCCGTCAAGTGCCCCCTGTGCGGTGTCGGGCGGGTACGGCAGATCGACCATCACCTTCCGAAGGCCGTCTACCCCTATCTCGCGGTTGCGCCGAGCAACCTGCTACCGGTCTGCGCCGACTGCAACTACATCAAGGGGGAGCGAGCCCCGACCTCGTATGGCGAGCAGACGCTCCACCCGTACTTCGACGACATCGACGACGGCCGCTGGCTCAGAGCACGCCTCGTCGTCGACCTGCCGGACTGGTACGTCGAGTTCTTCGTGAGTCCGCCGAGCTCGTGGAGTCCGTTGCTGACGTCCCGAGTGGAGCACCATTTCGAGGTGTTCGAGCTCGCCAGGGTGTACGAGGTCCAGTCGGCGGACGAGCTGGTCGGGATCGCCGGCCAGCTCGAGACTGCGTTCGATGCCGGCGGTGCCCCCGATGTACGAGGGCACCTGCTCGCCATGGCGAGATGGCGAACGAGGCCCCGAAACAACTCCTGGATGACCGCACTCTACGAAGCGGCTGCCGACAATATCTGGTACTGCTCAGGTGGATTCCGAGAGATCGCCGACGGCTGAGTCGCCTCCCGGACGGGCGTATCGCGGCGCAGGTGGAGGACCGTCGCGATCGCACGTCCGAGCAGTTCTTGCCGAGTTGTTCGGGCACGTCTCCCGCCGAACCTGATCGGCATGAGCATCCTGCCCGCTGCAGTTCCTGACGGGAGGCGTCGCACAGCGTGCGGCAGTAAGCTGCGGATATGGGTGAGGGAGTGCGGGTGCGTTTTGAGGATGAGCTGCCATCGTGTTGCAGCGCCAATGTGTTGCGGCTCCCACGGCCAGATGAGGCCGTTATCGACGTACAGGGTGAGTTCGGTCGCAGCGAGAGCTGGTTTGCTGGGTTCGACGAATGGCAGGTGAGGGTCGGGGTTCGGTGGGACGAGGACGACGACGCGCTTCCCACAGCTGTCTCCCAGCATCTCGGCACTGCGACGGGCCGGCTGGACTCCGCGCTCACGGCGCACGGCGTACACGTTGATGACGACGGCTTTGCGCGGGTCGGGGACCAGACGCTGTTGGTCGCTCGGCTGGAAGGTCCGCCGCTCGGCAGTCGGCGCGTCATCCAGACCGGCTTCGATCTGTGGGATGCGGCTGATGAGCTCGCAGGCGACCTGGAGTCGCTGGTTGGCCCGCTTGTCGCCGACCGTGAGGACGACAGCGACATGTGGGGCCGCGATGTCACCGTCGCGTGGCCGGACGCCATGATGACCAACGCGGTCCTGCTGCTGCGATTGGCGCGGGTCACGCCTGTGCTGCGCGGGCATCTGCTTGGCGCGTGGGCCGCCGCACAGAGCATTCAGCTATTCGACCATTCCATGAGCATGGTGGCCACCAAGGCCGCTCCGCTCGAGCGACGTGATGCGGTCCGCGGCCTCGATCCGGAGCACCGTGAACTGACGCTCGAGCAGACCGAGCTGTGGAATGCCGAGCAGGAGCGCCTCACTCGACATTGGCATACTCACCTCGGTCTCGTGCCGTTGCCTGACACACCTAGCGTGCTCACCTGGCACACGGCATACAAGAACCCAGCCATCGACAGAACCTTGGCACTCTGGGACTAGCAGCCAAGCCGCTCACAGCAAAGTTCTGCGCCGCCCACCTGCAGAAGTTGCGCCATGCCGAGAACCCAGCTCGAGTCGGAAGCGCCACCAGTCTGTTCAGGGTTGGCGATCCTGCAGTGCGAAGGGTAGGAGAGCGAGTCGGATCTGCTGGTGGTCGTCTCCACCGGCGTGCATCAGGAAGTCATATCGTTCGGCGTCGCTGGTGATGCCGACCGTCGTGAAGTTGGGGTGGCTCCTGATCTCGGCGATGGCCTTCTCGATGACCGTTGATGGTTCGCCCGCCCGGACGAACAAGATCAGCGCCGCCTTGGTGTCGCGCCAAGCTAGGTAGCTGAAGAGTTGATCTAGGCCGTCTCGAACTGTCTTCGGACCGTGCCAGACTTTGCATTCGGCGATGAATACGTTGCGATCTCCGCTGCGGATCAAGATGTCTGTCTTGCCGGCTCGGTTGAACGCCTCCCCAACTGCTGCGCCCTCGAACTGTGCGTTGAGCAACAGCAGTAGTACGTCGCGGATTCGCTCCTCATCGAGCGTGGCCGTGAGGCTCGGACTGCGTTCCAGCATGTTGCGCCCGCTGCGGAGCACGCGCAGTGCCTCCTCGTACTGCTCGTCCGCCAGAAACGGCTCTGGTCGGGGAGCCCCAGCGCTCGGCGAAGGACGAGCGGGCGTGAACTGGCGTCGCTTGATCGGCGCGTCGTAGACGGCCGCGTCCGGGCGTCTCCGCAGTGGATAGCCGAGTGCAGACTCGAGTTCGCGGTCGGTCAGGAACTTGAGCCTTCGCTTGTTCACCGCGTCTGCAACAGCTCGGCGGAGCTCGTCGTGGTACTGATTAATGTCGGAGCGCGACCAGACGAGATGTTGCTCGATTCGGTCGAGTTGTTCATCGAAGTAGGCCCTGATGGCGTCGGCATCTCGCGCTCCTGTGTGGGCGCCGCGCCAGGTAAGACGAAGTTCACGCTCTCGATGTTCACCACGTGGTGGGTTGAGGGTGAATGATGTGGCTCGGTACTTGAACACCGGAGCGTCGCCCTCAAACGGAGCGACCAGCACGACCATGGTCGCGATCTCCTCATAACCGAACTGCGGACGAAAGCCCCGCACGGTTGCCACCGTGTCCTCGACGCCGTCCGCCATAAAGGCGTTGTGCCGTTCAAGAACTGGCAGCGTCACGGAGTACTTGCTCATCAGTTGTTCGTTCAGCTCGGCCTCGCTCCACGCGAGAAACTCAGCGGGCTGCATCGTGGTGATCTCGTTCAGGGCTTCGGCTCGCTGCTGGTCGAGCACCGTTCGCAGGTCCTTTACCGAGAACAGCAGTTGGTCATTGGTCGTCACCACTTCATTGTCCGCCGGGTCGAGACTGGACTGGTAATCGACGCCCTGCCCGGCCGCGACTCCGTAAGCGATCCGCCCGGAGGCGGTCAGCTGGAGCTTCCCGCGAGATATCGCCCGGAAGCCGACCTCGAAGGGGATGGCCGGAGGGTCCTGCTCGTCGTTCCTGTCGACGATGCCAAGTTGGATGGGTCAGTGGACACTGACCGATGTTTGGCGGGGCGAAGGACAAGATGCTGTCGCCGCGGCGGAGGGTGATCAGGTCGGCGGCGGACTCCTGCGCGATCAGGTCCGCGTGTCGGGGTGTGCTGCCGTTGTCTCAGCTCAGTAGCGCGGTACCTGACCGATGCAGAAGAAGGAAGGCCGATACCTCGGCGTCATGAAATTTCGGGCAGTTAGTGTAGAACGGCTTGAGGTCGAGTCGGATGAAAGGCTGGCTGCGGAGATACACTGACGAGTAGAGGATCCGGTCGATCGCGCCATCCCGCCGATCAGTTCTGTTATCTTGAACGCTTCTAAGTCGACTTCGTCGTTCACGGCTCGCAGAGCATCGATGTCGAGGTTCTTGACGATTTCCATGCGATCACGTTTCCAGATCGCTCTGACCATGCGGCGTCTCAATCGGAAGGTGGAGGCCGGATGTTGCCTGATCCACGTCCACAAAGAAGATTTTGTATCGCAAACTTCCTTAAGAGAGATGATGTCTTCCGAAAGCTTGCGCGCCTGCAGCGGCTTTGAGTAGTGCTTGCCGAGCAGAGCCCTGTCCGAGCCTGCGACGCCGGCAGCGGTGGCTAGCCCAGATGACAGGAACCGATCGGCCAGCATGTGGATGTTGGTGCCGAGTGGCAGAGAGAACGAGAACGTGTAGAAGACGCCGCCCGCGTAGTACCTGGCGGCGTGTGGCCTCCGGCGATGGAACATGCTCTTCCCCTACTGCTGTACATCGAACAACGATGATCGTCGTTCGGCCAGGGCCGTACACGCCGGCCACGCCGGTGAACGCCGACATAGTCCCGCTTCGTGGCACGTATGGTCGGCCGTCTGCCGCGGCAGGCTGGCGATAATCCGACGGAACGAGCTCCAGATCAGTTCCGTCAGCTCATAGGTCTCACTGACCTGTTGCGTGCACTGATGTGCGGCGCGGGCCGTCGCGCTCTCGAACATTTTCGAAGGCATCTGCTGGGGCGGGTGGGGCCTGAACGCACGACGACCGGATTATGAGGCCGCCGGACCGCGTCGACAGGTGCCGATTTGAGCCTCAGGACCTATCAGGAGCCACCAGAGGGGGCAAGGTCGTTCGTCCAGCGGGGCGCTCCACCTTGCCCCCTCTGCCGCCTCCTGATCGCGCTACGCGTGGGCTGACCGGCAGACGGGAAGACGCGGGAGCAGTAGCGTCGCGTATTCGGCATCGCATATCAGATCAGGCAATCAGATGCCTGTCGTTAGGAGTCACGGATGATCGCGCTCATGGAACCGGCGGTTCAGGCCTCAGTCATTGCAGGCTGTGTTGCGCTCGCTGTAGCCATCATCGGTGTTGTAGCCACGGGTGCATGGCAAGCGAAGGCAACCAGGACGGCCAATGCCAACGCGCTAGCGATGTTTGAGAGGGATGCACGCACCCGGATGCGGTTGGCTCATCTCGAGGATCGGAAATCCACATACGTGAGCATGTTCACCGCCGTCTTTGAGAGGCGGATTGCTAAAGACGAGTCTCGGACAAAGCACGCGGAGCGTGAAGCCCTCTTGAGCTCAGAACCAGAGAGTCCGAAGCTGGTGCCGCTGACCGCCGAATGCATCGAGCTGAATAAGCGGGTCATGGCACTCAATGATCGACTGATCGCAGCTGCGCAGATGACTCAGATGATCTCCCCGACCGCAGTCGGGTTGGCCGCAGGTAATTGGCTCGAGGCGGTTCTGAGCGGGCATGCCGACCAGAAAAAACTTGAGGTGAAGTACATCGCGGCCGTCCGCGCTGACCTAGGGGTCGAGCCCGAGGCATAGGCAAGGTTGTGCCCCCGAGGTGCCCCCGAAGGGCCCTGAACAGCCGTCAACGACCCCCGGCCCTTGAGCACGATCACTGCTCAAGGTCGGGAGTCATCGCGGAGTTGGGGCTTAGGGCAACGGACTCGTAATGAGTCGCTCATGGCCATGGGACCGGGCCGGCGAGAACGGTCAAGTCGTCGGCCAGCTCGGCCTGGTGACGCACGGTTTAGGAAACCGACGCACCCCACCGACATACGCCACTCGACAGGTAACCAGCCATCACGAGTTCGGCCGATCTTGACTCCAGTTGCCGCGGCTCGACACGTCTGTGTTCCCAGGCTGTTCGCACGCTGAACTGCTGATCGTGGGTCAGGTGCGGTGCAGGAGTTGCAGCTGAACATGGTGCGAAAGTGTCACTGAGGAGATCGGGGAGCTGTCTCATTCCTACGGCAGCGCGGGCCCCGCCCGAATGGAGTCGGTACTGGTTTCTGAGTCGGTAGTCGGCCCAAGGCGGTCGGGCAGCCTATTTGCAGGTGGCCGTGGCGACGCGTCTTGTGCTGCGAGCTCTGTCGACCGCGCAGGCGTTCACCAGGTGCGTCACCAACTCCGCGATGAGGGAGCGGGCTAGCCGGGTTTGGAGGTGGTTCCGCAGGCCTCGTCCGGCGGATCATCGGCAGGCGCCACCTGGACCGGCGAATCCTGCCTCAATGTCTGTCATGAGTCGGTACAGATTGGTGAGCAGTTGGACGACGTCCGCGCCGTATGTGTAGCTCGCCCCCCAGCCTGGCGTCGAGATCCCCGCTTCCACGCCAAGGGGATTCCCTGGAACCCATGTGTACGCAGCGCTTGCGCCACCCGCTGAGGCATTGAGGTTGAACCCGTGGCCGGTTTGGAAGCTCGCTGACTGTTGGGGGGTGGGTGGCTCTACTGTTAACATCCGGCCGAGCCGCAGGCTTGCGCCTGGCAAGCCGGCTCCAACACCGAGGAACATTTGGCCGTGTCTGTCGATCGCCATGTGGAAGCTGAGGCCGAGGGAGGCGTCCATGGTTGCGTAGTCGCATCTGTTCGCGGAATCCGGATCGGGCTTCTCTTCTCTTCCGGCCCGGTCGGGGCGGCCTCTGTCGGCAAACTCGCCGCCGCTTCTTCCGCGGGCATTCCTTGCCAGAGAGCCGTCCTCTCCAAGTCTCGGGGACCACAAGAATGGCCGCCACCGATGACCTCGAACTATTGAGACGAAGTCGAGTCCGATCGGGTCCGTGCGGTTAACAGGGTCGTTACCGGCGTAGGTGTAGGTGTTGAAACTTGCCGGGTTCACAGGGTCGAAGGCGGCGGCGCCGATGGGGTCTGGCTGGAGGAAGCGCCCCAGGGATGGTTGGTAGAACCGATTGACGGCGTAGTCCAACCCGGTGCTCATGTCGCGTTCATAGGTTGTGAACGCGCGGCTCGCCCCGCCGTCTCGTACCAGACGTGATCCGTAAGGGAGGGGCTCGTGGCTGGTGCTGCTATCCCGCCGACTCACGACACGGGTGCCGGTCGGCCCCGGATGTTCGAAGACTACGGGTTCGCCCGGGGCAGGATGGTTCTCGTAATGCGACAGGAGGCGAGGGCCGAGGAAGACGTATACATCCTTCCAGACAAGATGTTCTCCGAATGGCGGCCCGGTGTCCTGGTGAGTCACGATGACTTGGTTGTAGTCCCATGCATAGAAGGTTGCGGCCGTGATGCGATCCGGATTGGCCATGTTCGAGGGGGGATCACCTGGCGGCCACGGTCCAGACCTCAGCCTGAGGGTGGCACGGCGCCGATTGCAGGCGCCGTACACGAAGCCGGTTACCTCGCCCGTGGCGTCATCCTTGGCGTATGTGAGTCTGCTGGCGGCGTCGTATTGGTATGAGAAGCCGTGCCCGTTTACGTGCGCCGACACCAGGTTCCCGGTTTTGTCGTAGCCGAATCCGTCGGTCGTGATGTGGTTTGCCTTGTCGTAGGCCAGGGACGCCTCGCCGTCGGGTGTGATGGCGTTGCCGGGCTCAATTGACCCGCTCGCGACGACTGAAGTCCGGTTCCCGAAGATGTCGTACTCGTAGTCCTGGGCCCAGGTCCAGGCAGGTTGCTGCCCCGCGGTTGCCGTGCGGAGGCGGCCCCAAACGTCGTATCGGAAGGTTCGGTCACCGGACGCGTCGAGGTGGTCCGTCGTCGTTGCAAGTTGCTCGTGCGAGATACCTTCGCCGCCTAGTCCAGCTGCGAAGTAGTGGTAGGAAAGGTCGAGCAGGAGACGGTTGTCTTGTACGAGCTGTTGTCTCCATACTCCGTCATGGTCTTCTTCGTATAGATAGGTCTCGAAGAGCGGCAGCGCCGGTGGGATGTTTCCGACCTGCATTCCCGCGATACGACCGTCGGGTGTGTACGTGAAATGGGAAGCGTCAGGCCAGGAAGGAAAGAGGACCGTAACGTCCGATGGCAGCCCGCCGACTGCGTATTTGAGGTGCTTGTTGCCGCCGGCGGGACTCTGCCCGGTGCCGCCGTAGCACGGTGGTCTTATGACCGCCTTGATACGCCCTAAGGAGTCGTATCTGTATCCGGTGCTAGAAGGGAAGCTCGGTGTGGCATCGAGCAATGTTGCGACGGTCTCGGTCTGACCGGTGACTGAGTCGTAACGGATGGTCTGCCGGGAGACGCCGACGGTGATCTCGGTCTCGACGCGGCGACTGTCGCCATGCTTGACGTATGTGTACTCGACGTCCGGGCAGGGCACGACCGGCGCCGCGTCGTCGACCACGGCGGGGACGTCATAGGTGACCTTCTGCACTCGGTCAAGTGGGTCGTCGTCGAAGTGGAAGTTGACCGTGACTCCGCGGCCATCCTTCTTCGAGATCAGGTTAGAGCGGTCGTCGTAGGTGAAGATATGACTCCAGAGCAGGGGGTTGCCCAGGGGACTCCCGCTTTCGTCGAGGCCGTATCCATGCTCGGGAAGGTACTGAGCTGTAAGGCGGCTAAGAGAGTCGTAGCGAAACCGTCGAAACTGGGTTGCTCGGTAGGGAAATGGCCAGGGTGCCGGACGACCTGTGCGGATCTCAGTTACGTTGCCGTTGCCGTCATAGGTGTAGGAGGTTGGCACGGGCGATGCCCCGGCTTGCAGTATCGACCCGGAGCCATCGGGGTCTGGGTCAAGGACGCTTGACAGCTGACCGAGTGCGTCGAATGTCAGCAGACGATCGCGGCCGGAAGGAGCCATTGTGCGGACTGTGGGCCCGTCCGGCGACAATCCCAGCATCGCGGTCTCTTCGTCGTAGTGGCGTGTGATGGTCTCGCCGCCTGGGGTCTGGGAGACCAGGGGCCGTCCTAGAGGGTCGTAGGTTAGCGATCCCCAGCGTGCGGCCTCGGTGACCCAACGCGGAGCGCTCACCGCGACTACTTGGCCGCGATGGTCGTACTCGTACTCCCGGACCTCAACATTTTCATCTGTGTCGTGGAAGTGCGTGACGACTCGACCTCGTCCGTCGTATAGCCAGGTGTCTTCGGCAGCGATGATCGGCGGGGAGGCTCCATGAACCTCGTGAACAGTTCGTTTCTCCCGCTGCTGCAGATCATCGAAATCGAATACGGTTGACGACCCGCGCGAGCGCGAAACGAGCTGTTTCAGTCTCATGCTCGCCCGGTCGTAGGTTAGGTCGACAGTCTCCCCGTTGACATCGGTGACGGAGGAGGGCAAGCCTGCCGCGTTGTACGACAGCTGCGCGATGCGGAGACGTGCGCTGGAGTTGAGGTCTGGCGATCCTGTGAAGGTCTCCGATGGCTGTGAGTATTTAGTGAGGGCTGTAAAGGTGTTCTCTTCCCTGCGGCCGGACCAGTCGCTCACACAGAGGTTGCCGCAGGTGTCGAACAGACGGGTGCTGACGATGGCCCCGGCCCTGGTGCTCGCGTCGATGTAAGTGCGGACGACCGTGGCATTGCCGCGGAGCGCGTTCGAGGGATCGTAGCGGGGGGAGGCTGGGTCGTAGGTGTCGTCATGGTTGGTGGCCCTCGGTGTCGGTCGTAGCGGTGTGGTGTCGTACTCGTATTCGACTTCCAGAGCGACTGTGCCGGCCTGGTCGTATACCTGCATCCGCCTCGGCAGGTGCATAAGGTGGCGGGCCTGATATGGATCAGCTGGGACGAAGTCCGTGTGGATGCGTTTCAGTATCCGGTCGCTGTCGAAGTCGTGGAACCGCACGTCGGTGACCTGATTTTCGACCTCGCCGTACCCATAGCTCGTCGCCGTTATCCGGCCTCGCCGATCTCGCACCTGCACCCATGCCACGCGAGCGACACCCTCATGACCGGGTTCCCACTGCATCACGGTCTGCTGTACCGGGGTCCCGGCGCGGTCGAGGACTGTCAACTCGGCAGGCAGCAGGGACGCGCTCGCAAGCGAGCGTCTGAGGGTTTGAATCGTCCGAACGCCGTCCGGTCGGATCACCACCGTCCGCAGCTGGTCGACTTCTTCCACCCGGCTAAACGTCGTCACCGCGGATCCTCGATGCCTACTGCAGAACTCCGTCAAAGTGTCGTAGGTGGGGGGCGTGTCGAGCTCGGCCACAATATCCGTTGGATAATTGTATTCCTTCAGCAGTATCGTCGTCCCGCCCTGCGAGACAACGCCCTGTTCCTCCAGCCCGGAGGTATCGAGGGACATTCCCACAGTCTGATTGATTCGACGCAACATTCCGTACGGCGAGTAGTTGAGATGCCGGCCGTCATCCCGAAAGTCATACCCGCGGCCGGTTCCCGGAAAGAAGATCGCGTCGATGAGGTGAACTACCCCGATGGGCTCGACGGGCAGCTTGAAGTGGTGGCGCGGAATGTCCTGAGCGTAGTGCAGCCTTACCAGTGGTACGTCGGGTCCGTCAACACTCGGTCCAGTGATTGCAGTCAGCCGCTCAAGCGTGTCGTAGTGGAAGGTAATCAAACGCCCGCAAGTGTCGCTCAGTTGGTGAATCCTCGGGCCTTTTCCCCAGTAGTAGATGCCGATGTAGTTGCCGTGCCGGTCCGTGATGTACTGCGGAAACAGTGCATCGCTTTCGTCCGAGGCGACATAGTCGACAACTTTCCCATCGGGGTACCTCGCGCGCGCATCCACCAGTTTGCCCTGAGAGTTCTCCAGGTAGGTGAAGGTGATGAATGAGCCGTCCGTCGTTCTTTCGGTGGCGGTTGTCTCGCCATTCGTTTGAGTCCACCTACCCGTTTCGACCGATGGGCGTCGAGTGCCGTCGCCCTCGATTAGGATGCATCGCGCGCCACCGGCGCGGGTAATTCGCCCGAATCCCAGCGTCCAACCCGGCGCTGGCCAGTCGCGGTCGATGTCGAACACCATGCGTGCAGGAGCGTCGAGGCGTTGCCAGACTCGGCCGTTGTAAGTCAGGTCTATCGTCAGAGGCTGCCCATCGCGGCCCGGATATGTGACCAACGGGACCGTGAAGTTGAAGTTGCCGCTGCCTGCTCCTGCTGCGGACGCGAGCGCATCGCGGTGGCGCCCGAGGGTCGTTGAGCGGAGGGCGGTCGCAATCGCTGGCGCGTAAGGCACACCACTTCCGCGCCAGGCGCGCGCATCCGTCGCTTCAGCGGGATCTACTTCGCTCCAACCGTCAATTGGCATTAGTAGCCCTTCTGGACGGCGAACCACCGCTCGTTCCAAAATCGATCGCATCCTGTGGCCCCAGCTCGATGGGGCGAGTCGGATGTCCCAGGCGTTGAGGCGTCGAGACGACTGTGGATTGGTCTCACGACGGCTCCATTAGAAGAGGCACAGGCAAGGATGACCGCACCTCAGTAGTTTCGGACGCTACCCGCCACAGTGAATCTTTGATAGGGCGGGCCTGCATGCGCGCCCTATCAAAGATCTGCGAACCGATACACTCATACGTTCGGATGAATACCCTTGCAGACCTCACGGTGCTGACATGGTCGCTGTAGTCTCGAGCCCGAAGCATGGTTTAGGAAACCGAGCGACCCTGTCGACACCAGCCACTACAAGCCGGACAAGGCATCATCACTTCGACCGGTTTCAACGCCAGTTGACTCGATCCGACGCGCCTTCGTTCCCACACTGTTCCCCGCTGAACTGCAGTGTGCGCCGCCGAGGTCGTAACGCGCGGAGGGTGCTGAGCTGGGAGAGCCGGCACCGATTCCGAACCTAGCGGCCTGGACCGCCACGAACGTGCATGCTGACCTCCTGACTAGCCCTGAGAGGGTTGTGGGTCACGATGAATGCTGTCTGGAGATCCCAGAGGTGTTGGCTGCTCACGTGTAGATCTTTCATGATGGGCGTCCATTGATCCCAGACGGCGTCCACTCGACGCTGAGCTCCCTCGTAGTCCTCTTGACGGAGCATCATCTCGGTTGCCTGCGCTTCTCGCTGCAGCCACCCCGCCGTTTCCATGAGCGCATCCAGCATGTAGCTGTCGGTCTCAGAGAGCTCGCGGAACAGGCTTTTGAGTTCGTCGGACTCTTCGGGTTTCAGGACATCCGCGAACCACGGTTTCAGATAGGTGTAGTAGATCCAAGAGATCTTCTGGCAATCACCATGACCGTGTCTCATGGGCGTTACATGGTCGCCAGCCGCGTATGCGCGAAGCTTCATGCAGTCACGCTGCCAGATCTCGATTGCCTTCGCTCGTGGGACGCCCTCCACCTGGTCGCCTGGTGGCAGCAGGGTCAAAGCTGAGTAGGCCTGGATTTGGCTGGACAGGCTCATGAAGACCTTGTTATCTCGAGCACAACCGTTCTCAACTTCTCCAACGCGGTGCCAGGCTGCGTCATCAACTTGCTCTTGAGCCGTTCCAGAAGTCCCAGCCGCTCAACCATCTGGTGCAACCCTTCGGCCGCGGACCCGATAAGGACCTCTGTCCCCTTTGCCGTCAATGGGTCCATGGTCCCTCCCAGGCCTTGCGGCACATCGGCCCATACGGCTGCGCACCGCCAAAACTAGGACACTCCTGTCCCGGGTGCGGCGTCAACTCCTCCGGAGTGAGAGTCCTACTCGCGCTCGACAACTGCATCTGCCGCGATCCGGGGCGTTGTGGGCCGCACAGTGGGAACTCGAGCCGCCGACCCAAGGGATTATGAGAGCCACGCCACTTGCCGCAGCAACTAACTTGAGACTGCACGACTCCTGAATCGAACCACTCGAGCCGAGTTTGACCTCTCGACTAGACGCGAGTTCATGACACAAACCATGGCACGCTCGGGTTGGCTGACCCCATGACAACAGGCCGGCGGCAGCTGCACTGCCGATAGGACGCTGTATGTCAGGAACAAGCCAGCCCTTACTGCTTACATGATCGCACGATCGCGCGTCCTGCCGACGCCAGAGGCGCAAGGGAAAGTGACTTTCAGGCGTGGAAGTGCTCGATCTGGGGCAACTCTTCGTTCGCCCATTCGCTCAGCTCCCATGCGAAGGTAGAAGCCCTCGGCATGAGGATCGGATTCCAAGGTCAGAGCGTGGAATCCGGTGCTGCGAGCCGAGGCGACGGCGTGTTCCCAGAGACTGCGGCCAACGCCGACGCCAATCGCCTCTGGGTCTACGAAGAGGTCTGACAGCTCGCCCGTCGGGGGTTCGCCAATGAGGTGGTAGAAGCCCGCGAGTACGCCGTCCTGCTCGGCGACAACGACCCCTCCGTCGCAGATGGCGGCGACGCTGACCGTCAGCTGGTCCGCCCACTGATCGAGCATCGTCTGCGGGTAGCCCCAGTAGGCCTTGGATCGCCGTTTCAGTGCTGTGAGCATCTCTGAATCACCAGGCTCAGCCGTTCGTAGGACGATTTCGTTCATGAGCTCGTCAGGCGTTTTGTTCGTCGCGCCAGGCGATCCAGCGGCGGATGGTGTCGAGGTCGTAGTCGGGGCCGCTGGTGGTGATGGTGAAGAGACTGGCTCCGAGCTCGCGAAGGGGCGGCCCGTTCTCCCAGGGATCTCCCCCGGCGTGGACGGAGACTTCGATCGTCGACACGTCACGGTCGATCTCGGCGCAGTAGCGCTGGAGCAGTCCAAGCTTGCGCGCCAGGTCCTCGCCCTCGGCGAACGTGTTCCAGATATCGGCGTGCTGGGCGACAACGCGCAGCATCTTCTGCTCACCGCCGCCGGCAACGAGGATCGGCAGGGGACCCATGGGTGGCGGGTTCAGTGCGGCGAGTCGCCTTCTGATCCGCGGCAAGGCCGCGGCGAGATCGGCCACCCGGCGACCGGGCGAGGTGAAGTCGTAGCCGTACTCGAGGAACTCACGCTCCTTGAAGCCGGCGCCGATCCCGAGCACGACCCGACCGCCGCTGATGTGGTCGACGGTCCTGGCCATGTCTGCCAGCAGGTCGGGGTTGCGGTAGCTGTTGCAGCTGACGAGGACCCCGAGGCCGACACGAGAGGTCTGCTCGGCCCACGCGCCGAGAATCGTCCAACCTTCGAAGTGCGGACCGTCGGAGTCCTTGCCCAGCGGGAAGAAGTGGTCCCAGGTGAAGAGAATGTCCGCACCCAGATCCTCGACCGCGGCCGCGGCTTGCCGGATGTCGGCGTACGCCGCTCGCTGTGGCGCGATCTGAGCGCCGATACGGACAGGTCTCACGCGCAATGCCTCCGATCTCAACACGCTACGAATTTCAACTTTATGGCGTAAAGCTATCACATCACCGTACGGTGTATAGTGACCGAGTGACAAGGAATCTTTCGGGCACGTCCAAGCCAACACTGTCGCCGGATCAGATCCTGAAGGTGGCGGTGTCTCTCGCCGATCGCGAGGGCTTGGAGTCGGTGTCGATGCGCCGATTGGGGCGGGAACTGTCAGCAAGTCCCATGGGCGTCTACTGGCATTTCAAGGACAAGGACAGCCTGCTCGACGCCATGACCGAGTCGGTTATCGCGCTCGGCGGGTTCGACGACGTCACCGAAGCCGCCTGGGACGAGAGACTGCGTCGGGTCTTGCTGGCACTGGTGGCTCAGCTACGGGAGCATCCGTGGATGGGCCGGCTGGTGATCGAACGGCTCGTCCCGTTGCCCAAATTCATGGCGGCACTGGAGATCATGCTCGACAGTGCCCGCCAGGCCGGCCTGAGCCCGCACGACGGCGCGATGTTGACCCAGCTGGCAACGCAGGCCGTCGTAGCACTCGTCGACCACGCACCCGATCTCAAGGCCAAGCCACCGAAACAGGCCGCCGAGTATGCGGCCGAGCGCGATGAACTCGCCGAGCTGGCTGCCGAGCAGTATCCGAACATTCGAACCGCGGCAGACGCGCTCATCGGCCGACAGAACGTGGAGGACTACTACCGGCTGGGGATCGACATGATCGTTCTCGGGATCGGGGCCGTTGCGCACCAGTCGAACCCAAGTGATGGCCCATGAGGACGACGTCAGAGCCGTGCTGTGAGACGTTGCCGGCGACAACGAAACTCAAAGGATCCGCGGATCCCGTCGCCTGCGTGCGAGCCTCGAACTCCACAGGACCAGCTCGATCGCAACGGCGACCGCCAAGCAGGCGACCACCGCCGTTACCGCCCAGCTGAATCCACCGATACCTGTCATGTCGCATTCACCGTACGGATCGCCTCCGCAGACGTTCGCCCGATAGTCGTCCGAGCCGGCGCCGAAGCTGAGGATCGTCGCACCGACCGTGACGACCAGATAGGTCACTCCCCGAACCAGCCACCATCGCGGCCAGGATCTCCACGAACGGCGCGACACCATCGCGTCCGGCGCGGGGGACATCGGCTGGAGACCGAGGCGATCAAGGTCCACGAACCAAGGAAATCACAACCCGAACCTTCTTGTGACGTATGCCTTCACGGCATGCGCGAGTCTGGAGATCGAATGAGCTTGACTATCGATGACCGCTTGGAAATCCACGAACTGATCGCTCTGCACGGTCATCTGTGTGACGCCGGTGCCTATGATCGGTTCGGCGAAGTGTTCGCGTCCGATCTCGAAGTCGACGTCGGCGATCTCGGTCGCCGTCAATTGCCGGCAGGTGATCCGTCCCAGCCACGCCTGGCGACCTACATTGCGGCTGCGCATCGTATCGGGCCTGGCGACACGCTTGCTCTCCATGTCACCAGCACAATCGTCCGCGAAGATGGCGACGGCGCCCGGGCGTGGTCGAAAGGGCTGGCGGTGAAGCAGGACGGTTCGGCTGCCAGCTTCACTTACGAGGATCAGCTCGTTAGAACGACTCAGGGCTGGCGCATCAAGAAGCGGAAGGTTTCGCCTCGTCGCGAGCCAGGGCGCGGGGTGGAACCGCTCATTCTGCGGCCATAGCGGAATGTCCTAGACATCAAGCGGCGTCCGGCCTATCCTGATCTAATGGCCAAATCAGAAATTCACACAAGTATCTCTTTAATCATATCACGAGAATTTAAGGGCCGCAAGCCTGCTTCCTCGGCCGGCGTCTGGCGGCTCGGCGACCTGATGGTGAACCGCATCGGGTTCGGCACCAAGCGGCTAGCCGGCACCAACGGCAACGGCGCCAGGGATCGGGCGGTCGAGACAGTCCTCGACATTGCCCGCGCCCACAACGCGACACCCGCCCAGATCCGTACCGCGTGGACACTGAGCCGCGGCCCGCACGTGCTGGCGATCCCCGGCACTGCAAACCCGGCCACCTGGTCGAGAACCTCACCGCCGGCAGCATCCAGCTCACTCCCGCCGAGATCGAAACCCTGACCGCGATCACCTCCACCGAGTAGCCGACTACCGATGAGAACACTCACGAATGCGAGAGGACGGGGATTTGTGACGGCCAAGGATCTGCCGGGCCAGGTGGCGCGCACCAAGCGTTTTCGAAAAGGGGCCCAGAGCAACCATTCGATCGTGGACGGTGGGCGCTACGTCGCCTACCTCCGCGAAGACTCGCTCTGGGCGTACGACGTCGCGGCCGGGCGCGAACGCTGTCTCGGGGCGGCTTCGTCGTACGACGCCGGTCGTGGCACGACTGCGGTGGTATTGCTGAAGAAGGACCTGTTCGTCGCGGATATTGCCGGTGAGCGGTTCGATCGATTGCCGGTCGAGAATGTGGATGCCGCGCGGGTGGATCCGAACGGGAAGAACGTGGCGTTCGTCCGGGATCGGGCGCTGTGGCTGATCGGCGTTGACGGCCTGGGAGAGCGGCTGCTCGCTGACGCGGACGACAGGAACGTCATGTGGGGTCGTCCGGAGCCCTTCACCGGGCGGTCGATGGGACGGACGGACGGCCTCTGGTGGTCGCCCGACGGGGATCGGTTGCTAGCGGCCCGTGTTGACGACAGCCAGGTCGAGACACGCTACCTCATGGATCCGGCCGATCCGACGGCCGAGCCGACAGCGATGCGTTACCCGGCCGCCGGGACCACGAACGCCGACGTACGACTGTATGTCTTCACCCTGGACGGGGACCGGCGCGAGGTGCGGTGGGACCGGGATCGGTTCGAGTACCTGGTTCGCGTCCTGTGGTCGCTCGAGCGACCGCTGATCACCATCCAAACAAGGGACCAACGGTGCGTGCGAATTCTTGCCGTCGACCCCGAGTCGGGTGAGACATCCCTCGTCCGTGAGGTGACTGATCCAGACTTCGTCGGCGTACCGGCACGGACACCTGAGCAGACTGCAGACGGCCGGCTGGTCTGGATCGAGCGCGACCAGGCGTGCGACACGTACCGCTTGGTGATCGGCGACGAGGTCGTCACTCCCCCGGGCCTGCAGGTCGCCGAGATCCGCAGCGTCAGCGGCGACGTCGTCGCGTTCCTGGCCCAGACCGATCCGACCGAAACGCATCTCTACGTCTGGGACGGCGGCGTACGGCCCCTGACCTCCGAACCCGGCGTCCACACCGGCCTCGTCGTCGACGGCACAACTGTGATCGACTCGCGAACGCTCACCGGGCACACCGTCACGGTCAACGGACAGCCTCTGGAGTCCACCGAGGAAGCGCCGGTACTTGCGCTTCGGGTCTCCTTCGTCAGCACGGGCTCGAGGGAGCTGCGGACTGCTGTGTTCCGGCCTTCGTGGCACGAGCCGGGATCGTCCACCCTTCCCGTACTGCTCACGCCGTACTCCGGTCCCGGCCTGCAACTGGCGCAGAAGTATCTGGCGCCGTCCAACGTGATCTCGCAGTGGTTCGCCGAGCAGGGCTTCATCGTGTTGTCGACCGACGGCCGTGGCTCGCCGGGGCGCGGACCGGCATTCGATCGCGCGACGGTCGGCGACATCCTCGCGCCAGTGGTGGAAGACCAGATCGACGCGCTCCACGCCATCGCCGCGCAGGCCGGCGATCTCGATCTCGACCGGGTCGCTATCCGGGGCTGGAGCTTCGGTGGCTACCTCGCGATCGGCGCACTCCTGCACCGGCCCGACGTCTTTCACGCCGCGATCGGTGGCGCCGCGGTGACCGACCAGCGCTGGTACGACACCCACTGGAAGGAACGGTTCCTGGGGCATCCCGCTGAGCACGCCGACGCCTATCGGCGCACCTCGCTCCTCCCGTACGCCGCGAACCTCGAGCGACCGCTGCTGATGATCCATGGCCTCAACGACACCAACGTCTGGGCAGCACACGCACTCCGCTTCTCCGGCGCACTGAACACCCTCGGCAAGCCCCACGAACTCGTTCTGCTCCCCGGCGAGGGTCACGGCATCGCCGACAGCCAGACCATCGAGTCCCTCTTGCACCGCGAACTCGCCTTCTTACAAACCGCTTTGAGCTCGGCTACCTCGGAGGTATCGCAGTGAGCACCCAGTACGTGATGAATTTTGACGAGATCGACGAGACTCAGCTCGCGGCGGTGGGCGGAAAGGGTGCGAACCTGGGGCAGTTGTCCCGGGTCGAAGGTGTCGTGGTGCCGTCGGGCTTCTGCGTGACGACAGGCGCGTTCCGGCGGATCATGGCGGAAGCGCCCGCGATCGACGAGTGGCTCGATCAATTGTCGAGCCTGACCCCGGACGATCGGGAGGCGATTTCGACGCTCAGTGCGGAGATCCGACAGGCCATCGAAGGGGTCGCGATTCCCGAGGATCTAGCCACGGCGATCACCGATGCGATCTCCCAGCTCGGCGAGCAAACCGCCTACGCCGTTCGATCCAGTGCAACGGCAGAGGACCTCCCGACCGCCTCCTTCGCGGGCCAGCAGGACAGTTACCTCAACGTCATCGGCTCGGCGGCGATCCTCCAGCACATCAGCCGATGCTGGGCCTCGCTGTTCACCGAGCGGGCGGTGATCTATCGCCAGCGGAACGGCATTGACCACCGCACGGTTCACATGGCGGTCGTCGTACAGCAGATGGTCTTCTCGGAGGCGGCCGGCATCCTGTTCACGGCAGACCCCGTCTCCGGCAACCGGAAGGTCTCCACGGTGGACGCCGGCTTCGGCCTCGGCGAAGCCTTGGTCTCCGGCCTGGTCAACCCGGATGTCTTCACAGTGCGCGATGGCGAAATCGTCGCCAAGACGATCGCCGCCAAACAGCGTTCCGTTCAGGCCCTGCCGGCCGGCGGCACGCAGGAAATGGCCATGGACTCGCAGCAGCAGGAGCAGCCGGCGCTGACGGATGCGCAGGTCGTACGGCTCGGGCAGCTCGGACGGCAGATCGAAGCACACTTCGGCCGCCCCCAGGACATCGAATGGTGCCTGGTCGACGACGCCTTCCAGATCGTGCAGAGCCGACCGATCACCACCTTGTTCCCGATCCCCGACAGTGGCGACCAGGAGAACCACGTCTACCTCTCCGTCGGGCACCAACAGATGATGACCGACGCCATGAAGCCACTCGGGATCTCTGTATGGCAGCTGACAGCAATGGCACCCATGAAGGTCGCCGGCGGGAGGCTGTTCGTCGACGCCACCACCCGCCTGACCTCGCCGGCCGCGCGCGCGGCCTTCCTGGACCTCGTGGGTAGAGGCGATCCGCTGATCAGGGACGCGCTGGAGACCGTCCTCGACCGTGGGGACTTCATCCCGACCCTCCCCGACCGAGGTCAGGGCGGGCCAACGGCCGGCGGCGCGCCGGCCCCGATCGAGACCGATCCGGCCATCGTCAACGAGCTCATCGAGCGCAGCCGGACCTCTATCGCCACCCTGCGCCGCGACATCGCGACAGTGACCGGACCGGCGCTGTTCGACTACCTGCTCGAGGCCTTCCAGGAACACAAACGTGTCCTCACCGATCCGCTGAGCATGCAGGCGATCATGGCCGGGATGGAAGCCACCTGGTGGCTCAACGACCAGCTGCAGGAATGGCTCGGCGAGCAGAACGCCGCCGACACACTCACGCTGTCCGCGCCCAACAACGTCACCTCGGAGATGGGGCTGGCGCTACTCGACATCGCCGACGTGATCCGCCCCCATCAGGAGGTGGTGGAGTTCCTGCAGTACGTCGAGAACGACGACTTCCTGGACGAGCTGCCGAAGCTCGCGGGCGGGACCGAAGCGCGCGACGCCATCGCGGCCTACCTCGACCAATACGGTATGCGCTGCGCTGGCGAGATCGACATCACCAGACCACGCTGGAGCGAGCACCCCGCCACGCTCGTGCCCCTCATCCTCGACAACATCAAGCTCTTCGACCCGGGTGCTGCCAAGCAACGCTTCGAGCAAGGCCGGCAGAAGGCACAGCAGAAGGAACAGGAGCTGCTGGAACGCCTGCGAGGCCTGCCGGACGGAGACCAGAAGGCCGACGAGACCAAACAGATGATCGACCGGGTCCGCACCTTCATCGGCTACCGGGAGTACCCGAAGTACAACATCATCAGCCGCTATTTCGTCTACAAGCAGGCCCTGCTGGCCGAGGCCGAACGCCTCGTGCGGGCCAAGGTGCTTCCCCAGAAGGAGGACATCTATTACCTGACGTTCCAAGAGTTCCACGACGTCGCGCGCACCAACCAGTTGGACAGTGAGCTCATCCGGCAACGCAAGGACTCGTTCCGGTCCGATCAGGCGCTCACGCCGCCTCGCGTGCTCACGTCTGACGGCGAGACCATCTCCGGCGCTTATCGGCGCGACGACCTGCCGACCGGAGCGCTGATCGGTCTGCCGGTCTCCGCGGGGACCGTCGAGGGCAGGGCCCGCGTCATCCTCGACATGGCGAAAGCCAACCTCGAGGCCGGCGACATCCTGGTCACGGCCTACACGGATCCCAGTTGGTCGCCTCTCTTCGTCGCGATCACAGGCCTGGTGACCGAGGTGGGCGGCCTGATGACCCATGGCGCGGTCATAGCCAGGGAGTACGGCTTGCCGGCCGTCGTCGGTGTCGCGGACGCCACCCGGCTGATCCAGGACGGACAGCGGATCCGCGTCCACGGAACCGACGGATACGTCGAGCTCATATAGGCGGCATCCAGACCTTCGGGATCGGCGGGCATCCCTCGACTCAACTTTACACCGTACGGTGATATTGATAGCTTTACGTCGTAAAGTTCATCCAGAAGGGATCCATCATGAATCGCCGTATCTTGTGAGGAGGGCAATGAGATTGTGTCAAGTGCTACCACCAGTAGGTCCTGATGCCTGTCTGCTGGTGCCCGGGCCGGGCTTTCCGTCCGCGGCCGGGCAAACCAGTTCGGCGACCTCAATCGTCTACGCCAAACCGGACCGGGCCTACCCCGTGAAGATATCTGAATCGCCTGTCTCGGCGGCGGCGAAGGCTGGCCAAAGCGTGCTTTGGAGCACGCCCGTCATGTCTTGCTGGACATGATCCTTCGCCTGCAGATCGGGTACGGCGACGATGGCGCCGCCGCACCTCGTTCGGTAAACGACGCCGCGGCCAGGACCGAGACGACGTGAGCAGGCCAGAATCGCAGTACGACGTACGTCCGCCGGACGCCGTACGCACGGCCTGGCAGTCGCTGCGGCGCTCAGGCATCCTCGCCCCGGAACTACCGCCGAGATGCCCGCGCCGCCTACAACCTCAGCCGCATATGCCGCCGGCGGCATCGCGAACAACCGCACAGACACCGAAGAACAGGACTGACGATGCCCCACTTCCTCATCCGCAGCATCGCTGCCGCCGGCGTCGCCGACGTGGACGACCCAGACCTCGACGAACAGCACTGGTCCTACACCGATCCGTACGCCGCAACCATGATCGCCCGCGGCCCGACACTCGACCGCGCCCGTCGCGAGTGGACCGGCAGCATCCACATCCTCGACCTACCCGACCTCAGCTCCGTACGCCGATACATCGAGAACGAGCCCTACCACCGGGCCGGCGCCTACCGCGATCACGACATCTGGCGCTTCGACGACCATCTCGGCCGCACGATGTGGGACACCGCTCGCATCGCCGATCACACGCGGTACTTCGTACTCACCGATGAGAACTGCGACGTAGAAGCACGCACGGAGCACTGGCGATCAGGTACTGCGGACCGCCTGGTCGTTCTCGGAAGTCTGCGCGACCCGAGCACCGACGCTCCCCGAGGTGTCGCGCTGGCCGCACAACTACCGTCCCGCAACGACCTCGAGTCCGTACTGCAGCAGACGATCGGCCCGCCGGCAAGCCATGGACCCCTCGACGTCATCGACTGGGAACTCGGCGGACGCCGCTGATCTGAGGGTCATGTGGTTGCGACGATGGAGAGAGGTCGCGTGCTCTGAGCTGGATCTGGCCGCCACCGCTAGAGATGGCTCCTATGCCTTCTCGTCCTGGTGTCATGCCAACGCGACAGGGTGGTCAGCTCGTCAATTTGTCAGCTTCGGATCATCACCGGCGTCGTCCGTCTGGAAGCTGTGACACCTACATGCATCATGGCAGCGTCGGCTACGACGGCTTGGGTGATCGACGCATGAAACGAACAAGGACCAGGCTTGTGTACGCCAGAACGACGGCGACGGCGAGACCCAGCCAGACGTGGACGAGGGCGAGGTACACGGCCGCGATCAGCCAACCAACAAGCTGTACTACGAAGATCTTCGACGTCTCGCGGTTGACCACCGCGACCGAAGGCCGGTCAGTCTCGTCGTCGGCATACCAGCCCAGCCGGCGAATGCGCATGAGGACGACGACGCGGGTAAACAATCCGAGCGTCGGCACCGCCCAGATCACCGCTCCCGGCCAAACCTTCAGAACCAACTGCCCGACGACAGCACCCGCGAACAACACAGCCATCACCCAATGCACGGTCAGCTGCACCCCGAACCTCTGCCAGCCAGTCCTCACCCGACTCCCTTCACCAACCGCCGCCTAACACCACTGAACGTCGTCCCGAAGGACAAATACCCGAACAGCACTCGCGACTCACGGCTCCGCCAGACCATGCGTACCCATCCGTAACGACCGATGCATCCGGGCCCCGCACAGCCACCTCCTCGGCCTCTCCCTCCTCGGCTACTGACCCGGGCCGCGATCTGCCGATGCGCACGATCGCCAGCCCGATCTTGCTGAAGTCACCTTGTTCGCTGAAGAAGTCGCCGGCGAAGTCGAGTTCGGAGCTGATCGGGCGGGAGTTGCTGACCGCTCTGGCCGATCACGATGTCGAGGGTGATGTCGTACGAGTGCCCGAGC
>NZ_JBFAXQ010000046.1:0-42182 GCF_040680855.1 Kribbella sp. NPDC051952 | reverse complement strand
GTCACGGCCTACAACGTCGCCGCCGGAGAATCGCCACCGACACCGATCACCGACGACCTCGGCGGCAAGACGCTGACCCAGGGCGTCTACAACTCGGCTTCCTCGATCGGATTGACCGGCGCGCTGACTCTGGACGCTGAGGGCGACGCGGGCGCGGTCTTCGTGTTCCAGGCAGGCTCGACTCTCACCACCGCGACCAGCAGCAGCGTCGTACTGACCAACGGAGCCCAAGCCTGCAACGTGTTCTGGCAAGTCGGCAGCTCGGCCACCCTCGGGACCGCGACACAATTCCGCGGAACCATCCTCGCGCTGACCTCCATCACCATGAACACCTCAGCCACCGCCGTCGGCCGCATGCTGGCCCGCAACGGATCGGTCACCCTCGACACCAACACCCTCACCAAACCCACCTGCACCCCCACCACCCCACCCACCACGCCACCGACCACGCCACCCACGACTCCCCCGACAACGCCGCCAACCACGCCCCCGACAACGCCCCCGACAACGCCACCCACGACGCCTCCGACGTCGCCGCCCACGTCTCCCCCGACGAGCCCGCCGACGTCGCCGCCCACCTCACCACCAACGTCTCCCCCCACCTCACCGCCGACGTCGCCTCCGACTTCCCCACCCGCGCCGACCGTCTCGCCCAAGCCGCCGCAGGTCACCAAGACCCCGCGAGGCCCTGTCAACACAGGCGATGCGTCCGGCACACCATGAGGACCGGCGCAGCGGTTCTGCTCCTCGCGATCGTTTCGGCTGTGACCGGGTGCACAGATGAGTCAGGCACGGGGCCGACTCAGCCCGGCCCCACCGCAGCCGACGTCGTGATCGGGCGGACCGCTGCGCCAACCACAACGGTGATCACACCGACCCCGAGTACGCGGCCGACGGCGCGCAAGCCCACCCCGACACCGCGAGCGACGTCATCCTCCGAGCCAGCGCGCCCACGAAGCCAACGGTCAGAGCAGCCGGCACCGATGCGGAAGTCTGCCCCGATCCGGGTGGTCATCCCCGCCATCGGAGTGGACTCAGCGCTGATGCGACTCGGCATCAAACGCAACGGCACCCTGCAGGTACCGCCGAACGGATTCCCGGCCGGTTGGTTCACCGGTGCCCCCTCGCCCGGCGAGAACGGCCCGGCCGTCATCGCCGGCCATGTCCACTGGGCCGGGCGAGCCGGCGTGTTCGCCCGGCTGGCCCAGCTCGAGCCGGGCGACGCGATCACAGTGACCCGCCAAGACCGCTCGACGGCCGTATTCCGGGTGACCAGGCTCAAGCAATACCCGAAGGCGACCTTCCCCAGCGCTGCCGTGTACGGCGACGTCAACCACCCCGTCCTACGCCTGATCACGTGCGGCGGCCTCGACACCGTGTCGAGGAAGTACGAGGCCAACCTGGTCGTCTTCGCCGACCTGGCCACGTAGCCAACGCGAGATGAGGATTGGCGTCAGCGGCTGGGGTTTGCGTCGACCGTGTTCGCGAAGGTCAGTAGTCGTGCATTGACCTTTGCCGCGCACTGGCCGGAGATGGCGTGCGTAGCTGCCGGCCACAGCTCGGCCTCAACCCGGGGAACCAGCTCGCGAGCACGCTCGACGGCGCGCTCCGGCTGGTGCATGACAGAGCGCCCCGCGATCAGCGCCAACGTCGGCACCGAAAGACTCCGCAACTGCTCGTCGGTGAAGTACGACGGGGGCGGCACACCCGGCCGGTAATAGCGCAGGGCTGCGCCGATCACCTTTCCCACCGGATCGTCCGCGGGCGACTCCCCGCCCTGGCCGTCGACGTACGCGAGAAATCTCGGTACGGCGCGTTCGGCCGTGAACGGGATCAGGGTGGGGATGGTCCGAAGGATCACTGCGAGCGGGATCCGGCCGAACGTCTGCGCAGGATCGAGCAGGGCCAGCGATGCCACCCGCTTGGGATCACGGATGGCCAGGTTGCAGGCGGTCCAGCCGCCGACCGAAATGCCGGCCAGGTGGAAACGCTGCGGTCCGAGCTGTTCGATGACCTCGGACAACCAGGCAGCCTGGTCCTCCGAGTTCCGCAACGGCGCCGTCTGAACACTCCGCCCGGCTTCGCCGAGCATGTCGACCGCGTAGACGGTGCGATGCGCTGCCAGCTTGGCGATGTTCGGCCGCAGCATCACCGTCGTGCCACCGCGGCCGTGGAGCAGGAGAAGCGGAGTCCCCGCCGCGTCGCCGAAGCGATAGGTGCGGACGTCGCCAAATGTCGTCGAGACGTCGCGCACTTCGGCCGGTTCCGGCAGGTCCCGCATGCCCTCGTCGTACGCCGCGTCGAAGATCGCACGACCTTCGTCCGAGACGAACCGGCCGAGCTTCTGCTGTGCCATCAGGTTCCTTTCTGGCGTGGACTCAGCGCGGAGCCAGCCGGAGCGCGCCGTCGAGCCGGACGACCTCGCCGTTCAGCATCGGATTGGAGATGATGTGCGCCACCAGGGCGGCGTACTCGGCAGGCAGGCCGAGCCGTCTCGGGTGCGGCGGCTGGGCGGCTAGCGCGGCCCGGGCCTGCTCGCTCAGCACCTGCATCATCGGGGTCTCGAAAAGACCGGGTGCGATCGTCATCACCCGGATCTGCCGGCTCGCGAATTCACGGGCCAACGGCAACGTCATCCCGGCCACCCCACTCTTCGAGGCCGAATAGGAGACCTGGCCGATCTGGCCGTCGAAGGCGGCCACCGACGCGGTGCTCACGATGACACCACGTTCGTCCTCGACCGGATCGAGCGACGCCATCCGCTCGGCGGCAAGGCGGATCACGTTGAAGGAGCCGATCAGGTTGATCGTGACGATCCGGGTGAAGTGCTCGAGTGGGAGCACCCCGTCGCGGCCGAGCGTACGGCCGGGATCGGCCACGCCGGCGCAGTTCACCACGACCCGCAGGGGTCCCAGCTCGGCCGCGGCATCGAGGGCCGCCGACACCTGGACCTCATCGGTTACGTCGGCCGGCACGAAGCGGACCCGCTCCCCCAAGTCCTTGGCCAGTAACGCACCATCAGACCGCGGTAGGTCCAGCACGATCACCCGGGCGCCGTCGGCATGCAGTCGTCGGACTGTGCCCTCTCCGAGGCCGGACGCGCCACCGGTCACCAGGGCGACGCCACCGTCGATCCGCATCAGGACAGCCGCTCGACGATCAACGCATTGGCCAGGCCGCCGCGTTCACACATGGTTTGCAGGCCGTAGCGGCCGTCGGTGCGTTCCAGTTGGTTCACCAGCGTGCCGAGTAGCCTGGTGCCGGACGCGCCGAGTGGGTGCCCGAGAGCGATCGCGCCGCCCCAGGGGTTCACCCGCTCGAGGTCGACGCCGAGCTCCTGCGACCAGGCCAGCGGCACCGAGGCGAAGGCCTCGTTGACCTCGAACGTGTCGATCTGGTCCAGCTCCAGACCGGCCCGGTCCAGCACCTTCCGGGTCGCCGGAATCGGTCCCGTTGCCATCAGCAACGGATCGTCCCCGGCCACGGCGAACCCACGGAACGCGGCACGCGGACGCAGCCCGAGTTTCGCCGCCATCTCCTCGCTCATCAGCAGGACCGCCGACGCACCGTCGGTTAACGGCGAGGAGTTGCCCGGCGTGATGACCCAGTCGACCGTGGGGAAGCGTTCGGCCAACGCGCCGTCGTAGAACGCGGGCTTCAGACCGGCCAGCGCCTCCGCCGAAGTTCCCGGTCGCACGGTCTCGTCGGTGCTGTGCACGCGATCGTCCAGCTGGACGGGCACGATCTCACCGTCGAACCAGCCGGACGACACCGCTGCCGCGGCCCGCTGATGTGAGCGCAGCGCGAACTCGTCGCAGGCCTCCCGGTCGATCTTCCACCGGGCCGCGACCAGCTCACCCGCGACGCCCTGGCTGACCAAACCCTCCGGATAGCGCGCCCGCACCCCGGCGCCGAAGACGTCGGCTCCCTGGAACGGCGCGTCCAGCGACACCCGGCTCATCGACTCGACGCCACAGGCGATCACGATGTCGTAGGCCCCGGCCACCACACCCTGCGCGGCGAAATGCACCGCCTGCTGACTCGAACCGCACTGCCGGTCCACCGTCGTGGCCGGCACCGTCTCGGGAAAGCCGGCCGCCAGCACCGCGGTGCGGGTGACGTTCATCGTCTGCTCGCCCACCTGCGAGACGCAGCCGCCGATCACATCGTCCACCCGGCCTGGATCGAGCCCGTTGCGCTCGACCAGTGCGGCCAGTACGCCGGCCAGCAGGTCGGCCGGATGTACGCCGGCCAACGCGCCGCCGGCCTTTCCCTTACCGGACGGCGTCCGCACCGCGTCCACGAGGACAGCCCGCGTCATCGCACGCCGCCCTGAATCCCGGCCCGAAGCGCGGCCGGTCCCTCGGGATCGATGAGGATGCCGTACCGCTGCAGGTTGTTGGCATGTCCGAGCGCGTGCAGCGAGTAGGCGCTGTGGACCGCCTCGGTCTGCCCCTGCGCGTCCAGGGCCTGGTTCACACTCATCTTCGCGAGTTTCAGCGCGAACGCCGGCCGGGTCGCGATCCGCGCGGCCAGGCCGAGAGTGAAGTCCTCCAGTTCGGCTTCGTCGACGACGTGGTTCACCATGCCGAGCGAGTGGGCCTCGGCCGCGCTGATCAGGTCGCCGGTGAACAACATCTCTTTCGCCTTGCGGGCGCCGACCTCCCAGGGGTGCACGAAGAACTCGTGCCCGTTCACGCCGAGAGCGACGACGGGGTCGCAGAAGCTCGCGGTCGTCGCGGCGATGATCAGGTCACACGGCCAGAGCAGCATCAGACCGCCGGCGATCGTCCGGCCCTGCACCTGCGCGATCGTGGGCTTGGGAAAGTTCCGCCAGCGCAGGCTGAGGCCGAGGTAGGCGTCGCACTCGAACGCGACCGTGCCCTCGATTCCGGGCAGGCCCGACTGGGTGTCCTGATGCACGAGCGGTGCTCCCGGATAGACGTCCGCATCCTCGCCGGTCAAGTCACCGCTCAGGTCGTGGCCGGAGGAGAAGTCCGGACCGTCAGCCGCGAGTACCACGACCTTCACCTCGGGATCCGTGCCGGCCAGGGTGAAGGCCCGATCGATCTCGTACAGCATCGCTGTGTCCTGCGCGTTGCGTTTCTCCGGCCGGGCCAACGTGATCCGGGCGACGTGCTCGCGCGGCTGGTCGTAGCGGATCCGGGTGAACTGCTCCGTCACCGAGTGCTCCTCTGCTAGATCCTTGTGAATGGTCATGCCGCGCCGTCGATCGTCAGCGACACGACGGTCGCGGGCTGGGTGGTGACCGGGATCCGCACCACGCCGTCCACCAGCTCCACGTCGCCGAAGCCGAGCACTCGGCCCGACCTGGCCAGGGCCGCCACATCAGGCGTCAGCCTCAGCCGCTCCGGCGGCTCGCCGAGAACGATCAGATTCAGCTGGTCGCCCGAGGTCGTGTAGCGCACCGGCGTACCGTCCAGGTCGTCCGCCGGACGCCGCCACGGCCTGGTGCCGTAGATCGCTTCGCCGTTCACGGCGAGCCAGTCACCCAGGCCGGTCAGCCGGGTGCGCTGGATGTCCGGGATGGTGCCGTCGCCACTGGGGCCGACGTTCAGCAGCAGGTTGCCGCCGCCGGCGACGATGTCGACGAACGACCGGACCAGGTCGGCGACGCTGATCAGGTCGTCGTCGGTCTCGGCGCTGTTGTAGCCGAACGAGTTGCCGAGGCCCCGGGTCGATTCCCAGGCTCCGGTCTCCGGCCGCTCACCGATGCCGTACTCGACCGTTCGGAAGCCGTAGTGCGCGACACCGAGCCGGTCGTTGACGACGCCGTCCGGCACGGTCGCGTAGTACTGCCGCAACAAGGCACCGAGGTCACCGCGGCCGGCCGCCGGCCAGCCCATGTCGTTCCACAGCACGTCGGGACGGAAGCGCTCGATCAGCTCGGCGAGCTGACCGCGAGCGTACGCAGCGTGGGTCGGGTCGTGGGCCGTGCGCTCCGGATCAGCTTGAGCCACGTCCTGCAGGCTCCGCACCGGCGACAGCGGGCGGGTGTGCCAGTCGATCAGACCCGAGTAGTAGAGCCCGAAGCGCAGACCGGCGGCACGGACCGAACTCTCCAGCGCGCCGATCAGGTCCCGCTTCGGTCCACGCCGGACAGCGGTGAATCCGGTGCTCGGTGTATCCCAGAGCGCGAACCCGTCCGCATGCTTGGCAGTCGGTACGACGTAGCGCGCGCCGGCGTCGCGGAACAACCGGGCCCACTCGCCCGCGTCGAAGTGCTCGGCGCGGAACTCGTCGGCCAGATCCTCGTAGCCCACGCCGACGCCGTACCGCTCGTCGTGGTGGTGCCGGGTCGGGCTGTCGGGCAACCGCAGGGAGTTCGCGTACCACTCCGCGTACGGGAGGCGGGCGAAGTCACCGAGTGCGTCCTCGAACGACGAACCGGTCGGCGCCCAGGCCGGCACCGAGTAGATCCCCCAATGCACGAAGATCCCGAGTTTGGCATCGAGAAACCAGTCCGGAGTCTGGCTCCCGGGGTAGTCGTCCATGCATCGTCCTCATCGCCGCGGCCACAGTCTTCGGAGTCGACACTACGTCGAATTGACCGATCAGTCTATTAAAGAGAGACGCACGACACGTTGACCAATGAATTATCGCTTGAGAGCGTATATACCGATCAGTCTATTACCGGGGAGGGCGCATTGTGCAGATCGGTCTCGGACTGAGTTACGCCGGCGATTTCGAGCGGCAGGCGCGCCACGTCACCGAACTGGAGAGCGCCGGCCTGGACTTCGTCTGGGTCGGCGAGGCGTACGGGTTCGACGCACCGAGCTACCTCGGCTACCTGGCCGCGCGGACGAGCACGGTCCGGCTCGGCGCCGGCGTACTGCCGATCTACAGCCGGACGCCGGCACTGCTCGCCATGACGGCGGCCGGCCTCGACAGCCTGTCCGGCGGCCGGTTCCAGTTCGGCCTCGGCGCGTCCGGTCCACAGGTCGTCGAAGGCTGGCACGGCGTTCCGTACGACGCACCACTGGCACGGACCCGGGAGATCGTCGACATCTGCCGGAAGATCTGGGCCCGCGACCAGCCCGTCGTCCACGCCGGGCCGCGCTATCCGTTGCCGTTACCGCCGGACCGGGGCACCGGCCTGGGCAAGGCCTTGAAGATCATTCCCCGGCTCGTCCGGGACCGGATCCCGGTCTGGCTGGCCGCGCTCGGCGAACGCAACGTGCAGCTTGCGGCGACGATCGCCGACGGCTGGCTGCCCGCGTTCCTGATCCCCGAGAAGGTCCAGGACACCTGGGGTACGGCGCTCGCCGCCGGCCGAGCAGATCGCGACCCGTCCCTCGGCCCGCTGCAGATCGCGGCCGGCGTCACCCTGGCCATCGGCGACGGCCCCGAGGTCGTCGCCGCCCGAGAGCTCGCCCGGCCGGCCCTCGCCCTCTACATCGGCGGAATGGGTGCCCGCGGCCACAATTTCTACGCCGACCTGGTCAGCCGATTCGGCTGGGAGTCCGAAGCCCGCGAGATCCAGGACCTCTATCTGGCCGGCCACCGGGACCAGGCTGCCGCCGCTGTCCCGGACGCCCTGCTCGAACTCACCTCGTTGTGTGGTCCGGCGGGGTTCGTCGCGGACCGGATCGCGGCGTACCGGGACGCGGGAGTCACCCAGCTGCAGGTCTCTCCGGTCCCGGTCGGTGAGCAGCGCGTGGTCGATCTGATCGCGCAGGTCAAGGCCTTGTCCGACAACTGAGGAGATCCGCATGAGCATCCGAACGTTCGTGATCGGCGTCGGGATGACCCCGTTCGTCAAGCCGGGCAGCCGGGACTGGCAGTACCCGGACATGGCGCGCGAGGCAGGTGAGGCGGCGCTGTCCGACGCAGGCATCGGCTACGAGCGCGTGCAGCAGGCGTACGCCGGTAGCGCGCTCGGCGGATCAGGACATCGCGCGCTGTACGAGCTCGGCACCACGGGCGTGCCGATCATGACGGTCGTCAACGCCTGCGCCAGCGGGTCGAGCGCGCTCTATCTGGCCGGCCTGGCGATCCGCGGCGGTGCGGCGGACTGCACGCTGGCGCTCGGCTTCGAGAAGATGGAACGAGGTTCGCTCAGCACCGGCGACGGGGCGGTGAACCCGCTGCAGTGGCAGCTGGACCTGGCGGTCGCGGCGCGCGGCTGGGACGACTCGTTCGCGCCGATGCCACAGATGTTCGGCAACGCCGGCCGCGAGCACATGGACAAGTACGGCTCGAAGCCCGAGCACTTCGCCTGGATCGGCTGGAAGAACCACAAACACTCCGTGCACAACCCGAACTCGCAGTTCCGCACCGAATACACCGAGGCCGAGATCCTGGCGGCGCCGCTGGTGTACGAGCCGCTGACCCGGCTGCAGTGCTCGCCCACCTCCGACGGCGCGGCCTGCGCGATCCTCGCCAGCGAACGGTTCGTCGACGACAACAACCTGTGGGACCGCGCGATCGAGCTCATCGGTCATGCGGTCGCGAGTGATCCGCCGGCCACGTTCGCAGGCACCGCATCGGCGATCCGCGCCGTCGGCTCCGAGGCCACCCGGACCGCGGCCCGGCGCGCACTCGACCAAGCAGCCACCGGGATCGACGACGTCGACGTGATCGAACTGCACGACTGCTTCAGCACGAACGAACTCATCAGCTACGAGGCGCTGGGTCTGGCCGAGGAGGGCCGTGGCCACGAGCTGGTCGACGCCGCGGCAACGACGTACGGCGGTCGCTGGGTCGTGAACCCGTCCGGCGGGCTGATCTCGAAAGGACACCCCATCGGCGCCACCGGTGTGGCGCAGTGTGCGGAACTCACCTGGCAACTTCGAGGCACCGCCGGTCCGCGTCAGGTCGCCGGGGCCCGGATCGGCCTGCAGCACAACGTCGGCCTCGCCAACGCGGCCGTGGTGGCCGTCTACCGAGCGATCAGCTGACGCTGCGGAGTCCGTCCAGCAGTAGCTCGACCAGTTCGTCCGCGATCTCGTCCGGACCCAGCGGTCCGGCGGGGTCGTACCAGAGGTAGATCGAGTTGAAGAGGCCGAGGACGCCCTTCACGGTCAGCCGCCGCCGGGCAACCAGGCTGCCGTCGGCAGCGCCCTCGTCGAGGATCCGCTTCCACGCCTGCTCGAACCGGTCGGCCGCCGCCACGACCCGGTCGCGATTCTCACCGGTCAGCCACTGCCACTCCCGGTAGAAGATCCGGGTGGCGTGCTCGTGCTCGGCCATGTCGCGGACGATCGCCCGCGCCAGCAACCGCGCCTTCGCGGCCGGCTCGATACTCAGGCCGAGCATTTCGTCGGCGTACGCGTTGAGTTTCTCGATCCGGCGGATCGTGATATCGAAGAGCAGCGTCTCTTTGTTGCCGATGTGATAATAGATCGCGCCCCGGCCGAGTCGCACGGAACGCTCGATATCGCTCATCCCGGTGCCGTGAAAACCCTTTTCCGAGAATAGCTTCTCGGCCGCCCGGACAATACGCGCACGGGTGGCGTTGTCCTCCTCCGACGGTTCTGGCACGCGGGCCAGAATACGTCAGTTCCGGAGTTGGCGGCGCAATTCGGCCTTCGCCACCTTCTGCAGCGTCGCGCGCGGCAGGTCGTCGACCACGTAGACCTCGCGCGGCACCTTGAACGAGGCCAGGCGGTCGGCGCAGGCCTGTGTGATCTCCGTGGTCAGGGCGGCCCGGTCGCGCCGCGAGACGACGAACACCACCGGCACCTCGTCGAGCATGTCATGCGGCGCGCCGACGACCGCGGCCTCGACGACGCCGTCCACGCCGAGCACGACCTGCTCGATCTCGGAGGCGGCGACGTTCTCGCCACCGACCTTGAGCATGTCCTTGAGCCGCTCGAGGAACGTGATGAAGCCGTCCGCGTGCCGGACCACCCGGTCACCGGTGGAGAACCAGCCCGTCTCGGTGAAGGCTCCCTCGGTCGCAGCCGGATCATCCAGGTACTCGGCGAACAGCGACACACCCCGGTCACCTTTGATGAGCAGCTCGCCCGGCTCCTCGTTCTCGACCGATGCGCCGTCCGGACGGACGATGTCGATCTTGTACTCAGGCGCCGCGCGCCCGATGGACATCGGCCGGTTCGGATGATGGACGTAGCCGACCACGCCCTGTGTGATCGTCTCGGTCATCCCCCACCAGCCGAGCGAACGAACGCCGAACTGGGCGTCCCAGGGCGGATCGCACGTCCCGGCCGCCCACAGCCGGTAGCTGTGAGCGGGGATCTCGTAGTCCGAGAGGGCCCGGATGGCGAACGCGATCGTGGAGTTCCAGGTGCAGCCGTGCTTGACCGACACGGGCCAGTACCGGCGCGCCGAGAACCGCGGCTGCAGTACGACGCCGGCGCCGGCCCACATGGACGGCAGGAACGAATAGGCGAGCGCGTTCGCATGGAACAGCGGCAGAAAGATCAGGTGGACGTCGTCGCGTCGCAGGTCCTGGTGAGTTGCGGTGACCCGCGCTCCCCACAAGGCGTTGGCATGCGTCCAGACGACACCCTTGGGCTGGGCCGTGGTGCCAGAGGTGAACTGGACCAGCACGGCCAGGCCTGGTTCGGGTTCGCGGGCCGACGCCGCCGGATCGCCGTACAGCGCGTCGAAGGACGACGACCGGTCTGGTCCGGCCGTGGGGGTCGTGCCGGCGTCGGTCTCGGTGACCGCGACCCAGCGCGCCTCCGAGATCGATGCGCTGACCAGCTCGGCGTAGGCGGGCTGGGTGATGGCAGCGGTCACCTGCGACGACTCGGCGAAGTACCGCAGTTCGGGGCCGGCGGCTCGCGTGTTGGTGGTGACAGCGATCGCACCCAGGCTGGCCAGGGCGAACCAGGACAGGACGAACTCCGGGCAGTTGTCCAGATGAATCAGCACCCGGCTACCGCGATCGATCCCGCGTGCGCGCAATCCGGCCGCGACCCGTCGTACGTCGACGACGAACTCACGGTACGACCAGGTGCGGCCCAGTCCTTCGAACGGCTCCCAGGTCAGGAACCGTCGATCGCCGTACACGCTCTCGCAGGTACGCAGCAGCCAGTCGATGTCCTGGCCGACGAACGGATGCGCCGGCGGCAGGTTGAACGCCTTCACTTCGGGACCGGGCACTCGGCCCACCACCTTTCGTTGCCGGGTTCGGCGCTCCACATCGGCGGCGCGAGTCGCGGGAGCGGATCGAAGACGCCACGTACTGCGTTGACCGGATGGGAAGGTGCCTCGTCCAGGGACAGGACCGGCGTCAGACACACCTCGCTGCGCTCGAGCAGGTCGCACCACTCCGACCGGGTTCTGGTCCGGAACACTGCGGCCAGCCTCTCGGTCATCCGCGGCCAGCTGTCCCGATCGAGCTGCGCCGGCAGCTCCGCGGGGTCGAGACCGAGGCCACGCAGCAGGAGCTCGTAGCGGTGCGGCTCGATCGCGGTGACCGCGACGTACTCGGCGTCGGAGGTTTCGTACACGTTGAAGAACGGGGCGCCACCGTCGAGATGGTTGCGGCCCGGGTCGGTCCAGTCGCCGGCCGCGTGCATCGCGTAGACCGAGCGCATCAACGCGGCCGCGGTCTCGGCCTGGGCCACATCGATCACCACGCCGGCGCCGGTACGGCGGGAGTGGTGCACCGAACTCACCAGCGCCAGCGCCGCGTGCAGCCCACCGGCCATCTCGCCGATCAGGTTCAGCGGGACGATCGGGGCCGATCCGTCCCGGGCCAACGCGCGCAGTGCCCCACTGACCGCGACGAAGTTGGTGTCGTGCCCGGCGACACCGGCCTGCTCCCCCTGCTGGCCCCAGCCGGTCGCCCGGCAGTAGACCAGCCGCGGATTCCGGGCCAGGCACTCCTCCGGCCCTAGTCCGAGTCGCTCGGCCACGCCCGGGCGGAAACCCTCGATCACCGCGTCCGCACGCTCGACCAGTCTCAGGACGGTCTCCCGACCGGCCGCCGACTTGAGGTCGACCGGCATCGTCTCCCGGTCCGCGCCGAAGTCGACCGAGGTGAACCCACTCATGGCCGCGTCGACCGAACTGGGCGCGTCCACCCGGCCGATCCGGACGAGTTGGGCGCCGAAGGCAACCATGAACGAGGCACAGGTCGCCGCCGACCCGGCCACGCTCAACTCGACCACGCGCAGATCGGCCAGTGGTCTGAGCTGCGCGGTCACCCGAGTCGCTCCACGATCGTCGCGTTCGACTGCCCGCCACCCTCACACATCACCTGGAGCCCGAAGCGGCCATCGGTACGATCCAGCTCGGCCAGCAAAGTGGTCATCAGCCGGGCCCCGCTCGCGCCGAGCGGATGCCCGAGTGCGATCGCGCCGCCGTTCACGTTGACCCGCGCCAGATCGGCACCGGTGTCGCGCTGCCACGCCAGTACGACGGGAGCGAACGCCTCGTTCATCTCGATCAGGTCGATGTCGTCCAGCGACAGCCCGGATCGCGCGAGCGCGTGCTGGGTCGCGGGGATCGGGGCAGTCAGCATGAAGATCGGATCCGAACCGACCACCGACAGCTGATGCACCCTGGCCCGCGGTGTCAGGCCGTGCACTCGCAAGGCCCGCTCGGACACGACCAGCAGGGCTGCAGCGCCGTCGGAGACCTGCGACGACGTTGCCGCGGTGACCCTCCCGTCCGGCAGCAGCGTCGGCAGCGCGGCCATCTTCTCCAGTGACGTGTCACGTCGCGGCCCCTCGTCGGCCGCCAGGCCGAAGCACGGACTCAGCTCCCGGTCGAAGCGGCCCTCGTCGGCCGCGACCACGGCCCGGCGATGGCTCTCCAACGCGTACGTCTCCAGCTCGGCCCGGTCGAGATCCCACTTCTCCGCGATCAGTTCGGCGGACCGGAACTGGCTGACCGGTTCCTCGCCGTACCGCGATCGCCAGCCGGCCGAACCGACGTACGGGTCCGGGTCGTCGTACCCGGGCAGCCGATCGGAGTGGAAGGACGACTGGATCGGCACCTGGCTCATGTTCTGTACGCCGCCGACCACCACGACATCCTGGGTACCGCTGAGCACCGCCTGGGCCGCGAAGTGCAGGGCCTGCTGTGACGAGCCGCATTGCCGGTCGAGCGTGACGCCGGGAACAGACTCGGGCAAGCCGGCCGCCAGCCACGCGGTGCGCGCGATGTCGCCGCCTTGCGGCCCGATCGTGTCCACGCAGCCGAAGATCACGTCGTCGACGGCAGCTGGATCGATGCCGGTCCGCGCCATCAGCGCCCGCAGCACCTGTGCACCGAGATCGGCCGGATGGACCGTGGCCAGTGCGCCCCGGCGCCGCCCGATCGGAGTTCGCAGCGCATCGACGATGTAGGCCTCAGCCATCGGAGTCCTTCCCGGAAACAGTGCCGCCGAGTCGTTCGATCGCCGCATCGCGGACCGCACCGCGCCGAACTTTCCCGGCATCACTTCGCAGCGGTTGATCGACGAAGTCCACGGAACGCGGAATCTTGTACCGGACCAGCCGCTCGGCCAGATACGCCAGCAACTCGGTCTCGGTCAGCTCCGCTGCGGTCTGTACGACGGCATGCACCCGCTGGCCGAGGTCGGCGTCCGGCAGGCCGACCACGGCGCAGGTGAGCACCGCCGGGTGCTCGGCGATCGCGGCCTCGACCTCGGCCGGATAGACGTTCGCACCACCGGACAGGATCAGGTCCGTCCGGCGGTCGCTCAGGTAGAGGAACCCGTCGTCGTCCAGGCGGCCCAGATCGCCCACCGACTCCCAGTCACCGTGCCGACGCGCCTCGGCGCCCTTGTAGTGGTACATCGGGATCACCGAACGCATGAACACCTCGCCCACCTCCCCCGCGGGTGCCGGCTTGCCGGCGGCGTCCAGGATCGTGATCTCGCCGGACAACGGCCGTCCGACGGAGCCGCGATGGGTCAGCCATTCGGTCCCGGTGATCACGGTGTAGGCGATGGACTCGGTGCTGCCGTACATCTCGATCACGGCGTCGGGCCCGATCAGCTCGATCCAGGCCTGCTTCAGCCAGTCCGGACACGGAGCGGCCATGTGCCAGAGGATTCGCAGCGACGAGACGTCGTACCGGCCCGGCTCCGCCTCGATCGCCCGGAGCATTCGCAGCATCATCGTGGGCACCACGTTGACCCAGGTGATCCGGTGCCGCTCGATCGCCTTGAGTGCGGCTACGGCGTCGAAGGACGGCAGCACCACCAACTCCTGGCCCAGGAACAGGCCAAGGCTCGAGAAGGTCAGCGGTGAGTTGTGGTACAGGGGTCCGGCGACCAGTTGCCGGTCGTCGGCGCGCTGGTGGAACAGCTTCCCGGTGTCGGCCGGCAGCACGCTGGGCTGGCCGGCCACGATCAGCTTCGGCCGGCCCGTGCTGCCGCCGGAGGCCGGAGCCTTCCAGGCCGGCGAGATCCGGTCCGGGAGCGGCGCCTCGCTGTGAGCGGGCAGGTAGCCCGCGGGCAGGCTCGGCCACGCCGTCGTGTCGAGTCCGACGACCAGCCGAGGGTCCGCGATCTTCAGGATCTCGTCCCGCTCGCCCGCCGGCATCCGGGCGGACAGCGGCGCCGGGACCGCGCCGACCTTCCAGGCCGCCACCAGCGCGACGTAGAACTCGATCGAGTTCGGCAGCACGATCGAGACGAAGTCACCGACCTGCACGCCACGCTCGAGGTAGGCCCGGGCGAGCCGGTTCGCGCGCCGCTCCAGCTCGGCGCGGCTGACCCGCTCGCCGGCGCACACGATCGCCGTCCGGTCCGGGTCGGTCTTGGCAAGGCCGGACAGGATCCGGGCGAACGACGGCGGCTGATCGGCTGGCACCTGTGCTGCTCCTCGCATCTTCGTCGACAGTTGAGGCGGCTCTGCCACTCTGCCGCCGGCCCGGCTCGGGCGACCAGCAGGGTCCGCCCTCGGATTAGCGGCCATCGGACCCGACCTCGCCCAGATAGCTCTCCTCCAGCAGGTCCCGCCGCGCCAGCAGCTCGTCCGCGCGACCGGACATCACCAGTTCGCCGTGCCGCAGCACGTAGCCGCGGTCGGCGATGTCGAGCGACATCTGCACATGTTGCTCCACCAGCAGGACCCCGATGCCACGCTCGGTCGCCATCCGGCGGATCACCGGCAGCAGCCGCTGCACGATCACCGGTGCCAGCCCGAGACTCATCTCGTCGAGCAGTAGCACGGACGGGTCGGCGATCAGGGCCTTCGCCATCGCGAGCATCTGCTGCTCGCCACCGGACAGCAGTCCGCACCGCCGCTTCATCAGCGGCCCGAGTGCCGGAAACAGCTCGACCACGTCGTCGACACTCGTCGTACTGCGTCGATGCCGTCCGAGCCGCAGGTTCTCCGCGACGGTGAGCTGGTAGAACAACCCGCGTGCCTCCGGGACCAACGCCAGTCCGCGCCGTGCCAGCCGATGCGGTTTCCGAAGCGGAACGGGCCCACCCAGCACCCGCAGGTCACCTCCGAGCGCGGGCAGCACGCCGGCGAGTGTCAGCAACGTCGTCGTCTTCCCGGCGCCGTTCGGCCCGAGAAGCGCGACCACCTCGCCCGCGTCGACGTGCATCGTCAGCCCACGAACCACCGGTACGCCGGGATACCCGGCGACCAGGTTCCGTACGTCGATCACGGTCGTCATGTGTCCGCTCCACTGCCCAGGTACGCCGCGATCACGGCCGGATCGGTCCGCACCCGGTTCGGCTCGCCATGCGCGATCACCTTGCCGAACTCCAGTACGTACACCTGGTCGCACACCTCCAGCACGAGTCCCATGTCATGATCGACCAGCAACACACTGATGCCTTCGGCAACTACATCGCGCAGCCGGTCGCCGAGTTCCTTGCTCTCCTCGACGTCCAGCCCGGCCGCCGGCTCGTCGAGCAGCAGGATCTTCGGCCGTGCCGCCAGCGCCCGGGCCACCCCGAGCAGCTTGCGTTGCCCGAGCGACAGCTCTTCGGTACGGCGGTGTGCCAGGTCACGCAGGCCGACCAGATCGAGCGCGGCCCACACGTGCGAGTCGGCCTCCTCGCGCCCCGGCCGGACCAGGTCCGCCAGCAACCGGCGGATGCTGAACCGATGGGCGGCGACCAGTGCGTTCTCGTACACCGAAAGGTCCCTGAACAGCTCGATGGACTGCCAGGTGCGGGCCAGCCCGAGCCGGGCCCGTCGGTGCGCCGGCAACGAACCGAACGCCGTACCCGCGAGCTCGATCTCACCGGTGCATCCGGTGAAGCCGCTGACCGCATCGATGAACGATGTCTTGCCGGCCCCGTTCGGGCCGATCAGCCCGACGATCTGGCCCGGATCCACCTGCAGGCACACCTGGTCGTTGGCGACGACCCCGCCGTATCGGACGGTGAGGTCGCGCGTGCTCAGCACCGGAGTCGTCATCGCGCCACCTCGGGGACCGGCGTGGTCCTGCGGGCCTTGATCTTCCCGAGCAACCTGCCGTTGGCCTCGCGGACCTGACCGGCGATGCCCTGCGGGTTGAGGATGACGGTGATCATCAGCCCTACCCCGGACAGCAGCAACCACCAGTCACCGCGGAGGTGGAACACCCGGTCGAAGAACACGTTCGCCAGCCCCAGCGGCGCCGAGAGGCCGGCGATCATCGCACCCGAGATGCTGGTGATACCGCTCAGGTAAGCCACCGCCAGCAAGGCCAGCCCGGAGATGACGGCGAACGACGCGGTCGACAGCTGGCCACGGCTGTACCCGATCAGACAGCCACCGATGCCGGCGATGAACGACGAGAGCGCGAACGCAATCAGCTTGGTGACCGCCAGGTCGATGCCGACCGCGGCCGCTGCCCGTTCGTTCGAGCGCACGGCCAGGAACACCCGGCCGGTGTGCCCACGCAACAGGTTGCCGACCGCAACGGTCAGGACGACCAGCAGGACCAGCACCATGACGGCGAAGGGCAGCCGGACCAGCTCCGCGCCGCGGCGGATCGCCAGATCGATACCGAACAACGACGGATCGGTGATCGGATTCCCGGTCGGGGGCGACAGCGACGGGTTGCTGAACACGAACTGCTCGATCGCCACCGCCCCCGCCAAGGTGACCACCGCGAGCTGCGCGCCGCGGATCCGCAACGCCGGGATGCCGACCAGGACGCCGAGCACCATCGCGGCCAGGCCTGCCAGCAGGATCGCCGGCGCGAACGGCACGCCAGCCCCCGAGGTGAGGCGCGACAGCGTGAAGCCGGCGGCGCCGGCGAAGGCCAGTTGGGCCAGCGATATCTGCCCGACGAATCCGGTCAGGAGGACGTACGACAGCCCGAGGATCGCCATGATCATCGACGTGACGACGGCGAACCGGAAGCTGCCCTGCGTGGCCACCACCGCCAGCAGGCCGACGGCGGTCGCGACCACGACAACCCGCGGCCGGTTGGCCGGACGGTGGACCTCCGGCAGCCGGTCCGCGTCCTCGTCGCCCCGCGACGGCAGGCTCCGGCCGGCGACGAACAGCGAGACGACGATGACCACGAACGGTACGACGTCAGCCAGGCCGGGACCGGCCCAGTCCGGCCACCACGGCTTGATCCGCAACAGTGACAGCTCGGACTGGATACCGGCCAGGACGAAGCCCGCCACGCAGACCAGGCCGACCGAACGCAACCGCCCAACCAGCGCCACGGCGAGCGCGGGCACGATGTAGAAGATGTAGTTGGACGCGGTCAGGCCGGTGGCGGACGAAGCCAGGATCACCATCAACCCGCTGAAGGCCGATGAGAGGACCCAGGCCGAGCCGGCCAGCAGGTCCGGCGAGTAGCCGGACAGGGACGCGTGGACGTCGCTTTCGGCGGCCGCCCTGGTCGCCAGACCGAGCCTGCTGAACCGGAAGTAGGCCCATAGCAGGACAGTCAGCACGACCGCTGTGCCGGCCATGTAGAGGCGGCCGCTGGAGACCGCGACTCCACTCACCACCACCAGACGATTCGGCAGCAACGCATCCACCGCGCGAGAGTCCTCGCCGAACCGGAGCAGGGTCGCGACCTGGAGAGTCAGCATCAGCCCGACGGAGGCAACTACCTTGGCCAGGGCCGGCGCCGACCTCAACTGGCGGAAGACCAGTACGTGTGCCAGCAGCCCGGTCACCGCGGACACACCGACCGCGAGCAGCACGGACGTGCCCATCGCGGACCCGACGTGAACCCGTCCGACCGGCAGCACCAGGTCGCCGCTCTTGCGCAGCTCGGCGAAGGTGAACGCTCCCCAAGCCGCGATCGCACCCTGGGCCACGTTGATCACCCCGGTCGCCTTGTAGACGACCACGACGCCCTGGGCCAGTGCGACGTACGCCGCACCGGTCCCCAGGCCGACGATCAGGAACAGCAGGAACGAGCTCATTACTGCGGAGCCAGACCGGACATCCCGACGAAGCCGTCGGAGGCGACGCCGATCTTGCCGCCGGACTCGACCTGGTAGAAGATCACCGAGTTGCTACAGGCCGTGGTTCCCTTCCAGGCGGTGCCGTCGCAGCTGATCTGCGGACCGGCGAACGCGTCCACCGACTTCGCTGCCTTCAGGGACTTCAGCACACCCGGCCCGGTCAGGTCGCCCTTGGCGGCCGTCAGGATCCGGGCGATCGTCATGGTGTCGCCGAAACCACCGCCGGCGGTGCTCAGCAGGTCCCCGTGGCCGGCCGCGGTCATCGCCTGCACATAGGTCTCCAGCTCGGCCTTCTTGCCCGCGGGCGCGACGTCCTTCACGTCGTCACGCCAACCGTCGCTGAAGATCTGGACTCCCACGGCCTGCTCCGGCACGGCCTCGATGAACTTCGAGCAACCGCCGACGTACACGTCACCGGCGTAGCCGCTCGTGCGCAGCGCGGTCACCAGGGCCGTGCAGGAGGCATCGACGAGGCCGAGGCCGGCGATCACGTCCGGTTTGCCGGCCATCGCCGTCGCCGCGAGTACGCTCCAGTCCGGATTCGCCGGCGAGTACTGGACGATGTCGTAGTGGATGCCGAGCTTGTCCGCGACCGGTTTCAGCAGCCCGTCCGCCCAGGCCTTGGCGCCCGGTCCGTCGCTGAAGAAGAACGTGATCGACTTCTTGCCCTTGTCCTTGTAGAACTTCAGCGGCGCGGCGAACAGCGCCTCGATCGCGGCGCCGAGGAACACCGCGTTCGGATCGACCTGCTGCTGCTGGCCGATCGCGGTGTGCCCGACCAGCGGGATCTTCGCGCTGTTCAGGATCGGCAGCATCGCGTCGCCGCCGGCCTCCGCACCGACCTGGACGAAGGCGACCTTGGCCTCGACCAGCCGGTTGGCGCAGTCGATGGCCGACTCCGGCGTGCCCTGCGTCTTGCAGACCTCGTACTTGATCGGGTGGCCGTTGATGCCGCCGAGCTGCCGGTTCACGTAGTCGGCGGCAACCTCCGAGCCGACCCGCCAGCCCGGGATGCCGCCCGTGGTTTCGGTGTTGACCAGACCGACCTTGATCGGCGTACCCGTCGCGACCTTCGCATCGGCCATCGGCTTGGCCGCGGCACCGGCCGCACCGGCACCGTTCCCACCGTCGCCGTTGCCGCAGCCTGCCAGCACCACCAGCAGGCTCACCGCCAAACAGCCGAACCTTCGAATGCTTCTCATCTGCTGCACGCTCCCTCACGGGTTCACCGGCGGTCTCCGCACGGGTGATCAGACTCTTGGCCCAGCCGCTGCCGGCCAGTAGCGGGAAGAACCCTGCAAATAGCGATCAGGAGCCGTCGATGCCCAGGTGCTCGGCCAGCAGACCGGCTTCCTGTACGGCGCTCAACGGCTCGGTGTAGTTGCTTGCGGACCGGATCCGGTCGATCTGGTCCGCGACTTCCTCGGCGGTCGGCTCGCCTTCCGCGAACCAGCCCGGTCCGACACCGAGCAGCACCCGGGCGAACCGCCCACCGCCGGCGGTGTACACCTCGTGGGTGATCGTGCAGCCCGGTGACACCAGGAAGACCACCAGCGGTGTGACCAGGTCCGGTCGCAACTTGTCGGTGACCTCGTCCATCAGTCCCTCGGTCAGGCGCGACGCCGCGATCGGTGAGATCACGTTCGAGGTGATGCCGTACTTCGCGCCTTCGACAGCGAGCACGCCGGACAGCCCGACCAGTCCGGCCTTCGCCGCGGCATAGTTGGCCTGCCCGAAGTTCCCGAACAGGCCGGCCGCGGAGCTGGTGAACAGCAATCGCCCGTACCGCCGCTCCTTCATCACCCGGAAGGCCGGCTGGGTCACGTGGAACGCGCCGTACAGGTGCACCTTGAGCACGGCCTCGAGGTCGTCGCCCGTCAGCTTCGGGAAGCTCCGGTCGCGCAGGATGCCGGCATTGTTGATCAGCACGTCGACCGTGCCGAAGGCGTCCAGCGCGCACTGCACGATCGCCTCGCCGCCCTCCGCGGTGCTCACGCTGTGGTGACTCGCGACGGCCTCACCGCCGGCTTCGCGGATCTGTGCGACGACTCCGTCAGCGGCCGCCTGCGATCCACCCGTCCCGTCCAGCGCACCGCCGAGATCGTTCACTACCACCCGGGCGCCGCGCCGGGCCAGCTCGAGGGCGTAGCTGCGCCCCAGGCCACCACCCGCACCGGTGACGATCGCCACCTGGCCGGCAAAGTCGAGGTCAGTCATCGTCCGCGCTCTCGGTCGGTACGGCGAAGACCGCGGTCCCCGTGACCGCGACGCTGCCGTCCTGCCGGGTGCAGGTGAGCTCGACCTCGACCCGCTGCTGATCGCCCGCGGGTTCGATCGCGGTGACCCGGCCCGAGCAGGTCAGTACGTCGCCGGGCCAGACCTGCTCGCGAAACCGGACGCCGAACTGGCGGATCCGGTCCGCGCCGAGCCACTGCGTCGCGAAGGACGCCAGCAGGGAGGCCTGGAACATGCCGATCGAGAACACGGTCGAGAACCCCGCCGACCGCGCGAATTCCTCGTCGTGGTGGATCGGGTTGAAGTCCCCGGACGCACCGGCGTACCTGACGATGTCGGACCGGGTCACCGGCCCGAACGTCCTGCTCCAGGCCGTGTCACCGATCGCAAGGACCGCGGCAGGTGCCGTCATGGCCGCACCTCCTGGGGGCTCTTGCTGGTCTGCACGAGCGTGGTGCGCTGCTCGGCCACCAGTTCACCGGCCGGGCTGCGGAACTCTCGCACGATGGTCACGAAGGTCAGGTCACCGCCGCGGCGGCCCGGCTTGCGATAGACGTCGCCGAGCCGGCTGGTCACCTCCAGCGTCTGCCCGGCCCGCGGCAACGGCCCGTGGAACACGAACTCCTCCTCGCCGTGGAGAACCCGACGCAGGTCGAGTTCGACGTCACCGAGGTCGAGCTCGTCCGGTGGTTCCCAGGTGAGGCTCGCCGTGGTCAGGAAGGTCGGCGGCACGACCGCGTCCGGGGCGTCGTACGCCGGATCCGGCGCCATCACCGCCCGGGCGAACTCACGGATCTTGCCGCGCTCGATCGGCATCGTGTACATGGGCAGAAGCCTGCGGACGCCGGGTGTCCCTGCACAGTGGTGCCCGCCCTAGACATAACGACCCCTATCGTCAGGGTCTTTCCCACTGATCCCGGGCCGCCGGAAGGCGCACCGTGGGGATGTGCCTGCTACGAGTGACGCCGACGAACTGCTGCAGCCCCTGGTCGCGGCCCTGCTACGCGACCATCCCCCGGGCGAGGTCGACCCCGAGACCTTCCGGGGAGCACAGTTCGACCGCGGACTCGCGTGGGTGCACCACCCCGAGGGGCTCGGCGGTCTCGGCCTACCGGTCCAGCAGCAAGCCGTCGTCGACGATTTGCTTGCAGAGGCCGGGGCGCCGGGCCCCCCGGACCATGGCGTGATCGGCTACGGCATGGCCGCTCCGGTGCTGCTCGTGCACGGGACCGAGTCCCAGCAGCGCCGCTATCTGCGGCCGCTCTTCACCGGCGCCGAGGTGTGGTGCCAGCTGTTCAGCGAGCCAGGAGCCGGCTCGGACGTCGCGGCGCTGGCGACCTCGGCCCGGCGGGACGGCGACAACTGGGTGGTGAACGGCCAGAAGGTCTGGACGAGCTTCGCCCAGGTGGCCGACTTCGGGCTGCTCGCGGCCCGGACCGATCCCGCCGTACCGAAGCACCGCGGCATCACCTACTTCGTGATGAACATGCGCGCCGACGGTGTCGAGGTCCGCCCGTTGCGGCAGCTGACCGGCGATGCGGAGTTCAACGAGGTGTTCTTCGTCGACGCGCAGGTGCCGGACGGCGATCGGCTCGGTGCGGTCGACGGCGGCTGGCCGGTCGTGCTGACCACGCTGATGAACGAGCGGGTGATGATCAGCGGCGCGCTGCAACGCGGTGCCGGGCCGATCCAGGACGCGCTCGCGCTGTGGCAGCAGGCCGACGATCACGACCCGGTGTCGCGCGATCGACTCGTCCAGTTGTGGATCGAGGCCGAATGCCTGCGGCTCACCACCGTGCGCGCCGCTGAACAGGCCAAGGCCGGGACCCCCGGACCGGAAGGGGCCGTAGGCAAGCTTGCGGCCACCTTGCTGAACCAGCGGATCTACGACCTGTGTATGGATCTGCTCGGGCCGGACGCCACCCTGTACGACCTGGACGTCACCGCTGTTCGCGAGGACCCACGCTGGCAGTTCCTGCGGTCGAAGGCGAACACGATCGAAGGCGGCACGTCCGAGATCATGCGCAACATCCTGGCCGAGCGGGTGCTCGGCCTGCCGGCCGAGCCGAGGACCGACCGCGATCGCCCGTGGCGCGACGTACCGCGGAGCTGATCACTGCGGCATCCGCAGCCCGGCGTCGATCCGGAAGCAGTCGGCGTTCAGGTAGTCGTTGTCGACCAGATGCCGGACGAACGACGCGAACTCCTCCGGCCGGCCCGGGCGGCGCGGATAGACGAATTCCTCCTGCCGCCGTTGCCGGATTGCGTCCGGCAGGCCGGCGAACGCAGGCGTGTCGAAGGCACCGGGCGCGACCGCGAGCACCCGGATGCCCCAGACGGACAGATCCCGGGCGGTCGAGTGGACCATGGCCGTCAACGCGTACTTCGATGACGCGTAGGCACTGACTCCCAGCGTTCCGTCCAGTCCCGCGATCGACGAGGTGTGCACGATCACGCCCCGGCCACCCGACGCGGTCTCCGGCTGCCGAGCCATCGCCCCGGCCGCTTGCCGGGTCACGTCGTACGCCGCCACCAGGTTGACCTCGACCACGTGCCGCCAGGGCTCCAACGGCTGCACCTCGCCGTTGCGGCGCACGGTCCTGGTCGGAGGCAGTCCGGTGGCCGCGCAGTTCACCACGACCCGAAGCTCCCCGGCCTCGCACGCCGCCTCGACAGCTCGGGAAACGGCCGCTGTGTCGGCGAGGTCGCCCTCGACCACGATCGCCCCGGGGACCTGCTCGAGCCGACGGCTCAGCGCCTCGCCGTCCCGGTCGAGGCCGACCACGATCGCCCCATCGGCGGCGAGCCGGCAGGCAGTGGCCGCACCCAGCCCGGAGCCCGCTCCGGTGACGAGTGCGACGGTTCCAGCGATGTCCACGGCAGTCCTCCTGCTCGGTGTTTTCCTCGCAAACTAAGGACAAGCGAGGACCCCCGGCAGTGGAGAACACCCTCGCACTAGAGGCACCGGGCCAGCCGTGTCCCTCGTTGTCCGCCGATGCGTTGACCGGCCGCGAAAGCCGCCGTTAGCGTCTGAGCCAGACAGCGAGCGCCGACCAGGAGGATCGATGACCATGGCCCGCAGAGTCGCCGGCGCGTCCCCGACGGAGCTGGGCGAGCTGCGCGCGACCGTACGTCGCTTCCTTGCGGACAAGGCGCCGGAGTCGAGGGTTCGCGCCGTGATGACCAGCGACGACGGCGTGGACACCCAGCTGTGGCGCGAGCTCGCTCGACAGCTCGGGCTGCAAGGACTCGCGATCCCGGAGGCGTACGGCGGAGCCGGCTACGGGTACGTCGAGCAGGCGATCGCGCTGGAGGAACTCGGCCGGGCACTGACCTGTGTGCCGTACTTCGGCACCGTAGTCCTGGCCGCGAACGCGCTGCTCGAATCAGGTGACTCCGCGGCGATGAGCCGCTGGTTGCCCGCCATCGCGGCCGGCGAGTTGACTGCCACGCTCGCGGCCGGCGACCCGACGGCGACGACGGTGACCGCGACCCGGACCGGGCAGTCCTGGCAGCTGGACGGGACCGTCTCCCACGTGATCGATGGGCCGTCGGCCGAGCTCTTGCTCGTGGCCGGCCGGACAACGACCGGACTCGGCCTGTTCGCGGTCGAGCCCCGCGAACCCGGGGTCGTCCGCAGCCAGCAGCCGACGATGGACCTCACCCGCCGACAGGCGGCCGTCGACTTCACCGGCACCCGCGCGACCCTGGTCGGCGCGGACGGCGACGGCGAGCGGATCCTGACCCGGGTCCTCCAGTTGGCCGTGGTTGCCCTGGCGGCCGAGCAGGTCGGCGGTGCCCAGCGTTGCCTCGAGATGATCACGGAGTATGCGACGACCCGCATCCAGTTCGGCCGCGTGATCGGCTCGTTCCAGGCGGTCAAGCACCGTTGCGCCGATCTGCTGGTCACCATCGAGCTGGCCCGCTCCGCAGCCGCCCGGGCGGCGGTGTCGGCCACCGAGGACGCCGCCGACCTCGCCTTGATGGCGAGCCTGGTCAAGTCCTACTGCTCGACGGCGTATCTGCAGGCTGCCAGCGAGAACATCCAGCTGCACGGCGGCATCGGGTTCACCTGGGAGCACCCCGCGCATCTCTACCTGAAGCGCGCGAAGAGCAGCCAGCTGTTGTTCGGCGGTCCCTCCCTGCACCGCCGACGGGTCGCGCAGGCTCTCGGCCTCTGACCCGCCGGCGGCTACCGGGTCAGCCCAGCGATCGGCGCAGCGCGTCGAGCAGCCGTTCCTTGCGCGGATCCCCACCCATTCCGGTCGCGCTCAGCCGATTCGGCACGTACCCGAAACCGATCCGTGCGGCGGCGTCGCCGAACCCGAGCGAACCGCCTGCGCCGGGATGCCCGAAGGAGGCCGGACCCAGCAGCACGCTCCAGTCGGTCGGCAGCCAGAATCCCAGCCCGAACCGGGTCCGGACGAACAGCACCCGGTCGGGGCCGTCCGACTCGACCTGACGTGCCCGCTCGACCGTGTCGTCACCGAGCAGGCGGACTCCGTCCACCTCGCTCACGCAGGCGGCGTACAGCCGGGCCAGTGACCGCGCCGTACCGATGCCGTTGATCGAGGCAACCTCACTGCGGTAGAGCCGGCGCAGCTCCGACAGGCTCGGTGGCTCCGGCTTCGGGGCGAGCGCGCCGTTGAGGAACATCGTCCGCGACGACACCGACGCCGGGTCGCCGAACGCCGCGGCGATCTGGAGCTGCTGCGGCGTCGGAGGTCCCGGATCGGCCGGCACCGAAGGTACCTCGCGGGCGACCCTGTCCAGTTCGCTGTCGGGTAGCCCGATCCAGAAATCGAGTCCGAGCGGCCGTGCGACCTCGTCGGCGAAGAAGGTCCCCAGCGACCGGCCGGTGACCCGGCGGACGAGCTCGCCGACCAGCCAGCCGAACGTGACCGCGTGATAGCCATGCGCCGACCCAGGCGTCCACACCGGCGCCTGAGCGGCCAGTGCCGCCACCACCGGCTCGCCGGCCACGACGTCGTCGAACGTAACCGGCGCGTCGACCAGCGGCAGACCTGCCTGGTGGTTCAGCAGCATCCGGACCGGCAAGCTTTCCTTGCCTGCGGCACCGAACTCGGGCCAGTACGCCGCCACCGGCCGATCCAGGTCGATCAGACCGCGCTGGACCAGCAGGTTGGCGCAGATGGCGGCGACACCCTTGGTGGTGGAGTAGACCATCGCGGTCGTCGAGGCGTCCCACGGCCGCACGGTCTCCGGATCGGCGGTGCCGGCCCAGAGCTGGACCACCTCTCGGCCGTCCAGGTACACCACACAGGATGCGCCGGTCTCCAGACCGAGCCGGAAGTTCTCGGCGAACGCGTCGGCCACAAGCCCGAAGCCTTCCGCGACATCACCGTGCAGCAAGGGGTCCGCCGTACCGGCAGCCATCAGCCGAGCCGCTCGACGATCATCGCGTTCGCCAACCCGCCGCCCTCGCACATGGTCTGCAGGCCGAAGCGGCCGCCGGTCCGTTCCAGCTCGTGCAGCATGGTCGCCAGCAACTTCACGCCGGAACCGCCGAGCGGGTGACCCAGGGCGATGGCGCCGCCGTTCGGGTTCACCTTCTCCTCCTGCGGACGCAGTTCCTTGATCCACGCGAGCACCACTGCGGCGAAGGCCTCGTTCACCTCGAAGTGGTCGATCTGGGAGACCTCCAGGCCGGCCTTGGCCAGCACCTTCCGGGTCGCCGGGATCGGCCCGGTGAGCATCATCACCGGGTCGCTGCCGGTGACACTGAAGGTGTGGAACCGGGCCCGCGGGGTCAGCCCGAGTTCGCGGGCCTTCTGCTCGCTCATGATCAGGGCGGCCGACGCGCCGTCGGTGATCTGGCTCGAGGTGGCCGCGGTGGTCCGGCCCTCGGGCACGAACGACGGTTTGAGGGTGGCCAGCACCTCGAGATTGGTGTCGGGCCGAATGCCTTCGTCGGCACGGACCAGTTCGGTCCCCTCGACGATCTCGCCGGTCTCGCGGTCCATCGTCCGCCGCCGGAGCGGCACGATCTCACGGTCGAACCGGCCCTCGTCGCGAGCGATGGTGGCCAACCGCTGGGACCGTACGCCGTACTCGTCGAGCAGCTCGCGGTTCAGCTTCCAGTGCGACGTGATCAGCTCCGCCGCAATGCCCTGGGACTGCAGGCCGCCACGCGGTTCGTAGCGCGCGACCACCTTGTCGCCGTACGGGAGCAGGCCCGGCACGATCGCCGAGGCCATCGGGGTCGAGGACATCACCTCGACCCCGGCAGCCACCACGACGTCGTACGCGCCGGATTGGACTCCCTGGGCGGCGAAGTGGACGGCTTGCTGGGACGACCCGCACTGACGGTCGATGGTGGTGGCCGGAACGGATTCGGGGAAGCCTGCCGCGAGGGCGGCGTACCGGCCGATGTTGGCTGCCTGCCGGCCGACCTGCGTGACGCAGCCCATCACCACGTCGTCGACCAGCTCCGGGTCGACGCCGTTGCGGCTCATGAGTTCGCTGAGCACCTCCCCGGCCAGATCGGCCGGGTGCCAGCCCGACAGCCCTCCGTAACGCTTGCCTCCGGCGGTCCGGACGGCGTCGATCAAGACGGCGGTATTCATCGTGTGCACCCCTGGGAGAGACGGATGTGTCCCCGCCGACGCAACCATCGATCAGCGACCGCCCACAGGCGTGATCACCCTCGGGATAAGGGGAAGGCGCGGACTCAGTCGAGCAGGCCCTGGTCCAGGGCCCGGGCGAGCTCGAACCGCCCGGTGCAACCGGTCTTGGTGTAGACCCGGCTCAAATAGGCTTCGACCGTCTTCACGCTCAAGGAGACCGCGACGGCGATCTCGCGATTCGAGCGGCCGAGCTGCACCAGTCGCGCGATCTGCGACTCGGCCTCGGTCAGCAAGGCCCGCTCGGTCGCCCGGTTCCGCGGGACCTTCAGGCCGCGGTCGCGCAACCCGGCCGCCGCCCGTCGCCGCCAGGGCGCCGCCCCGAGGTCGTGGAAGACCCGGATCGCCGCGGTCAGATTCTGCTCGGGCTCGACGTCCATCGCACCGAGCTGCAGCAGTCCTTGCCCGCGCGCGAGCGCCAGCCGATGTTCGTCGGCCAAGGCAAGGCCCGCCCTGACAAGCTCAGGATCGCCGGCCGCCCGGCCACGTGCGTAGAGGATCCGGGCGGCGTTCGCATATTCCGGTACGCCGGCATCCAGCCGGTCGTGCTCGTCCAGAGCCGCCCGCGCGGCCGATAGGTCGCCGGCCTCGAGCTCGACCTCGGCCAGCCGGCCGTGCAGCATCGCCCGCACACGCGGCAGCAGGTCGTCCGCTCGCGCGAGTTGTTGCTGCAGGCAATCACGTGCGGCGGCAACGTCCCCGGCGAGCAGGTGCAAGGTACTGAGAGCCCCGCTCTCCAACGCGGCCAGCGCAGCCGATGCGGCGGCATCACCGTCCACCAGCCGGTTCGCGGCGGCCCACTCACCCCGGCCGGCTCGCAACTCCAATAACAGACCGCGGATGACGGTAAGGAACGACCGTGAACCGGTGTCAGCCAGCTCGGCCATCGCCGCTTCGGCCAGCGCGACCGCGACGTCCCAGTCACCGACGTTCGCGGCATGCTGGGCCCGGGCGACGGACAGTTCCGCTTGGTAGAGCCGCCAGTCGGACGTCGGTACGACGGCGTCCGTCGCCGCTATTGCCTCGGCGCAGGCGGCCGTATCGCCCTGCATCGCGAGCACGTAACTGATCGTCGAGTACGCGTTCAGCTGGGCCTGGACGGGCGCGTCGACGGCCGCGTCGCGCAGCGCTCCGACCAGCTCCCCCACAGCGCCGTACCCAGCCATCACGCACCGCGTGTGGACGAGATGGACCAGTGCATTGATCCGCAGTACGGCGGGCAGCGAATCGAGCCCGGCCAGCACCTCCCGGGTCGCGGCGCCGGCGTCGGCAGCCCGCCCGGCCATGGCGAGCACGTACGACGCCTGAGCAGCCAATCCCACTGTCCACCGACCGGCCACCCGCTCGGCCTCGACCAAGGCAACGGCTTCGGTCAGGGCGGACTGCTCGATCAGAGCCTCCAGCACCAGCGGCACCAGGCGAGTACGGGACTCACCTGGCGGCAGCACCGCCAAAGCCTCGCTACCCGACCCGGCCGCGTCCTCTGGTCGGCCCGCAAGCAAGTAGGCACGGGCGAGTTTGGCTGTCAGCGCCGCAGCGCCCTGCCGGTCGTTCCCGGCCAGCTCGACTGCCCGCTGGTACCACGGGATTGCGGAACGCGGGGCGGCCACTCCGACTGCCTGAGCCGCCCTTGCGAGCACCGCTATTGCGTGGGCGTCGCCGGGTCGAGCCGTCTCGCGCACATGTACGGCGATCTGCAGATCGCGGTCGGCCGACTCCGGCAACTCGGTGAGTCGCTGCGCGGCGAGGGTGTGCCAGCGCCAGTGCTCGGCCGGCCCGATCTGTTGATACAGGGCATCCCGAACCAGCTCGTGACCGAACTGGCAGCCACCGGCGCCGTCCAGCCGAAGGATGCCTCGGGCAAGCAGGTCGTCGCAGCCGGCCGCGGCGGCGGCCGGGGACAACCCCGCCAGTTCGGCGGCCAGCTCCAGCCGATCCAGCTGGACCGAACGGAGCAGCGCGATCGCCGCGGCCAGCCGTCGAACGTCGGGTGCCACCCGCAGGATCCGATGCAGAACGGCCGCACGCCGATCATCCGCCGTACTCCAGGTGGTCGGGTCAGGCCCCTCGGCCGGGTCGCCCTCGGTCAGGTCGAGCAGGGTCTGGATCGCGAAGAACGGATTGCCGCTGCTCTTGGTCCGGACCAGGTCGAGTACGTCGCTCGCGGCCGGCGCACCGATCACTACCTCGACGAGCCGGGCCAGCTCGTCGTCGGGCAGCGGACCGAGGTCGAACTGCCAGAGTTGGCGCTCGGCACGTAGCCGCTCCAGCCAAGAAACCAGCGGCTCACAGTTCGTTGCCTCAGGCCCGCGGACGGTCGCGATCACCACCAGCGGATGCTTGGCCGGCAGGCCCGAAAGGCCGGCCAGCAACACGATCGTGTCGTCGTCGGCGAGATGCAGGTCGTCCACCAGCAGCAGGACCGGCCGCTCCGTACGCAGCGCGGAGAACAGTCGCCCGGACGCGCCGTGTACCGCCGCCACCGACTGCTGTGCCGTCCCGTCGAGAACGTGGACCAGTGCCCGGGTCAGCTCCGCGGTGTCACCGGCCGCGCCGCCGAAGGCTCGGCCGAGCGCCCGCCGGAACGCCCGGTACGGGATCGCACGTTCCAGCTCGCGGGCGCGCACCCGGAGCAGATGGACCCGATCGCCGCTCAGGTGCCGGGCGGCCGCAGTCAGGGTCCGGGACTTGCCGATGCCCGCTTCGCCACGCAGGATCAGCGCGCCACCCGGGCCCTCGGTGGCACGGCGGACCGTCGCGACCAGGTCAGCGAGTTCCCGCTCCCGGCCGGTGAACGGCGGCTCGGTCCATCGCGGCCCGGAGCCGAGGTCGGTGCTGCTCATGGCTGCATGGTTTCAGGTGGATTCGATCCGGTAGACGCTGAGGGCCGTACCGGCGAACACCGCCTCCCGTTCGGAGGGGCTCAGATCGGCGGTGACAGCGTCGTACGTCGCCCAGATGTCGCGGTAAGTCATCGACGGACGCTCGACCGGGAAGTTGCTGGCGAACAGGCATCGGTGCGGGCCGAAGATCTCGATCGCCTCGCGGATCAACGGACCGCCTGTCTCCGGACCACCGGCCATCCCGATGGCCGACAACTTGAGCTTGGCCCACGGGACCTGATCGGCGAAGGCCCGCAGACCGCTGCGCCAACGGTCGAGGTACTGCGCCGCGGGCGGTACGCCGAGGTGCTCCAGTACGAGCGTCAACTCCGGCAACTCGCGGAAGACGGTCACGGCCTGCGCGAGTTGGTGGTCCCACACCAGCAGGTCGAACGACAACCCGCGAGCCGCCAGCCGGCCCAGGCCGCGGACCCAGCGGGGATCGTCGAGCAGGTTCGACCGCGGCACGTCGGCCCGGGTGGAGGTGGGATCGAACCACGCCTCCTGGCGGATTCCCCGGAAGAACGCGTACTCCTGGTGCCGGGCGAGCACGTCGCCGAGATCCGGCCGGCGCAGGTCGGCGTACCCGACGCAGACTGTCGGAACGGGCGGATCGCCGGCTTCGGCCAGTTCGGCCAGCCAACTGGTCTCCGCGACCGGGTCCAGCGCGTGCGACATCTCTGCCTGGACGTGGACGGTCGCGGCCAGGTCGAGTCCGTCGCTGTCGGCACGAAGGTCGCCCGGCAGGTAGTCGGCCCGCAGCGGTTCGCACCCCGGGTCGTCCAGCCACGGGTACGGCAGCACCTCGAGATCCCACAGGTGCACATGGGCGTCGACGAATCGCGGCAGGCTCACGAGCTGAACTCGTACGTCGCCAGGCCGTCGGGACTCATCGAGACCAGGCCACCGTCGACGAGCAGGTCAGATCCGGTCACGAACGACGCGCCGCTCGAGGCCAGGAAGCCGATCGCGGCGGCGACCTCGAACGGCTCGGCGCAGCGTCGCAGCGGACAGTACGAGCCCCAGATCGGCTCCCACTTCTCCCGGTCGCCGCCGGCCGAGCGGTCCAGCACCTCGGTCCAGACGTAGCCCGGGCTGACGCTGTTGACCCGGATCCCCCGGGGCGCGAGATCGAGCGCCTGGCAGCGGGTGATCTCCAGGATCGCGCCCTTGCTCGCGTTGTAGGTCCACCGGTTCGCCTGCGAGACGTGACCGGACACGCTGGCCACGTTGACCACCGCCCCGCCGCCCGCGGCCGCCAGCGCCTCCACCGCCCGAGCGGTCAGCCGGGCCGGGCCGACGAGGTTGACGTCCAGGGTCCGCTGCCAGTCGTGCGGGGTCGCGTCCACACCGGCGAGCAGGAACACCCCCGCGTTGTTGACCAGTACGTCGAGCGAGCCGTCCGGGCCGGCAGCGGTCGCCACCAGTCCGTCGTGAGTCGCCGAGTCGGAGATATCGCCGGTGACCGGCTGGAACGCCGGGCCGAGCTCGCGCCGTACCGTCTCCAGACCGTCGGGATTCAGGTCGACGCCGGTAACGACGGCGCCCTCGGCAACGAACTGCCGAGCGGTCGCCGCACCGATCCCGCTGCCGGCACCGGTGACCAGCACCCGCCGGCCGGCGAACCGCTCGCTGATCGGGGTCGGTCGCGGTGCCCGAGACAGACCGGACGGGTCGTTGTGGGTGGTCAGGGAAGCGATCCGGTCATCCTCGACCCGCATGATGTTGACGCCTTTGAGGTCGTACGTCGTACCGCCGGCATCGGTGAACACGGCACTCCACTCGATCGCCGCCTCGTCCGCATCGCCGTACGCCCGTCCGACCCGCACGCTGAGCCCGGGGAACTCGGCGGCACTGCGCTCGTAGAAGGTCCGGATCTGCGCGTGTCCTTGCAGATCCACCCCCGGCCCGCGCCACCGCGCGTCCGGAGTGAAGAACGCGAGGATCCGGTCGATGTCCCGGGACTCCTCGGCCTGCCAGTAACGTCGTGCGATGTCTTCGACCGAGCTCATCCGGTCGCTCCTCTCACAGCTTCGTCGCTCTCCAGGGGATGCAGCGCGAGCGGCCGGACGTGAACGTCCATCCAGCCCCACAACGGCAATGAGGTGAGCTGCTCGTGCAGGGCGGTGGCATCCGGCGCGACCCAGATGCCCACGTTCGCGGTGCGACCAGGAATCCGCCAGAGCCGGTGGATGACCCCGGCCTTGCGCAGCACCCGAGCGCGCACCGTCTCGGCCGCCAGCAGCCGGAGGCGCTCGTCCTCAGGACAGTCCGGCGGCAGGTTGATCTCGATCTCGACCAGGAACTCCATCTTCTCCATCCGTTGGATCTCACCGGTCAGCCGATGAACTGGCCGCCGTTCACGTCCAGGACCTGACCGGTCACGTACGAACTCCGCGGTCCGGCCAGGAAGGCGATGCAGTCGGCGACCTCCGCGGCCGATCCCAACCGGCCCGCCGGGATCTTCCCGGCCAGGACGGCCAGACGTTCGGCGCCGTACGTCGCGGTCATCGGCGTCTCGATCACGCCGGGGGCTACACAGTTGACCCTGATCCCGCGGCCCGCGAGTTGCCCGGCCAGCGCGCGGGTCAGGCCGATCACACCGGCCTTCGATGCGACGTACGCCGGTGAGCTGTACGTCGACGCGGTCCGGCCGGCGATCGAGGCCACCGTGGTGATGCTGCCGCCGCTCGAGCCGAACAGCGGTGCGGCAGCCCGGCAGACCCGCAGCGTTCCGGTCAGGTTGACGTCGATCACCTGGCTCCACACGTCGTCCGAGCAATCAGCGACCGAGCCCACGTGCACAATGCCGGCACAACACACGACTGCGTGCAGCTCACCGAACCCGGTAGTCGCTGCTAGCAACTTATTGACCGACTCGGACGAGCCGACGTCCACCACGACCGCCTCGGCCCGCAGCCCTTGACCGGCAATGTCGGCCCAGACGGCCGCGGCCTTGGCCTCGTCGCGATCAGCGACGACGACGAGGTAGTCCTCCCGGGCCAGCGCCGTACAGGTGGCCGCTCCGATACCGCCACCGCCGCCCGTGACCACAGCGACTCTGCGGGCCATCAAGAAGCCGCCGTCCGGATCCGGCGGAGTCGCTCGGGTGACGGCTGCAGGAACTCCAGCGTGTTGCCGTCCGGATCGTGCAAATAGCACGCAGCGCCGCCGGCATTGGCGCCCTCGGTGATGCTGACCGGCTCGTTGCGGAACCGCGCGCCGGCCGCTCGGGCTCGCGCGACGAGAGCCTCGATGCCGTCGACCAGGAAGGCCAGATGGCCGGCGCCGACCTGGTTCACCGCGACCGCCTCCCCGTCCGACTGCTCAGCGACGTACTGAATGAGCTCGATGTCGTGCGTCGACGGTCCGGGCGGCGTACCTGGGATGCGCAGCTGAGCGACTTCGAGTACGGCGCCCTCGACCCCGACCAGCTTGCGCGTGTAGTCGTTGTCCTGACGCTGCCGATGCACCAGCTCCAGCCCGAGCGCATCGACGTACCAGGCCAGTGCCTTGTCGATGTCGCTGACCGTGAAACCGTGATGGAGGATGCCGAAGATCATCCGGCCACCCGTGCCGCAGCGGTGAGGGTACGTGCGGCTGCCACGATCTGGTCCGCAGCCGGGATCACTGCGCGTTGCAGTGCGGGCGCGGCCGGCACGCGGGTGTCCGGCGCGCCGATCCGAGCGACCGGCTGGGCGAGTTGGTCGAAGTGCCGCTCGGAGATCCGCGCCGCAATCTCCGCACCGAAGCCACCGGTCCGGTTGGCCTCATGTGCGACGAGCACCCGGCCGCCGCTCGCAGCGACCGCTTCGGCCAGGGCCTCGTCGTCGATCGGGTTCAGCCAGCGCAGATCCAGTACGCCGACCTCCAAGCCGTCCCGGCTCAGCACAGCCGCGGCAGCCAGCGCCCGATGCACCATCGGGCCCCAGGTGACGATGGTGAGGTCCGCGCCTCGCCGATGCCAGCGGGCGCCGTACGTCGACTCGCTCGCCGCGTCGACGAACACGTCGCCCTTCTCCTGATAGAGCTCACGCGCCTCGACCAGAATCACCGGATCCGGGCCGGCGATCGCGGCACGCGTCATCGCATAGGCGTCTGCCGGCGTCGCGGGGACTCCGACGATCAGTCCGGGCACATGCGCGAGTACTGCTTCGAGGCTCTGCGAGTGCTGGGCGCAGGAACCGGGTGTCGCGCCCTGCTGGAGGCGGACCACCAGCGGTGCGGTGAGTTCACCGCGGTTGATGTAGCGAACGTTCGACGCCTGATTCACCAGCTGGTCGAAGGCGACCCAGAGGAAGTCGCCCCACATGATCTCGACGACCGGCCGGAGACCGGTCACCGCCGCGCCGACGGCCGATCCGAGGATCGCGCTCTCCGCGATCGGGGTGTCGAAGACCCGGTCCGGGCCGAAGGCCTTCTGCAGGCCGCGGGTCACGCCGAAGATCCCGCCGGCGAATCCAACGTCCTCGCCGTACACCACCACCTCGGGACGAGCGGTCAGCTCATCGCGCAGCGCCAGGTTCACCGCCCGTTGGTACGTCAGCTCGGTCGCCTGCCCGGTGCGCTCGGGTGGGCGGACCGGGCTGATCTCGGCGATGACGTGAGCGGTCGCGGTGCCGGGATCGGGTTCGGGCATCGCCAGTACCCGTTCGGTGGCCGCGTCCAGTTCGCTGTCGACCGATGCCTCGATCTCGTCCAACTGGGTGGCCGGAACTCCCGAGGAGAGCAGACGCGCACGCAGCCTGGCAATCGGCTCGCGCTCCTGGGCCTCGGCGCGATCAGCCGCCGGCCGGTAATGCTCGATGTCCTTGTTGTAGTGCCCCGACAGTCGAACGGTCCGGCACTCCAGCAGCGTGGGACCGGCGCCCTCGCGAGCACGCTGGGCCGCGGCCGCCACCGCACGTCGAACCGCCTCAGGATCGCAGCCGTCGACCACCTCCGCCGCAATGCCGTAGCCGGCGGCACGATCGGCCAGCTCCGGGGTGAGGCGGGTCAGCACGGCAGGCGTCATCTCCGCCCAGCCGTTGTTCTCGCAGATCACGACCAGTGGAAGCTTGTTGCTGGCGGCAAACACCAGGGCCTCGTGCACGGACCCCTGGCTCATGGCGCCATCGCCGATCGACACCACCGCCACCCCGCCCGTGCCGAGGCGCGCGGCGGCCAGCGCCACTCCGGTCCCGATCGGCACACCTGCTCCGACGATCGAGTTCTCGCCCAGCAGCCGGTGCTCAGGCGAGGACAGGTACGCCGACCCGCCGCGGCCACCGTTCACGCCGTCGGCCCGTTGACAGATCTCAGCGAGCAACCCGTCGATTCCGACGCCGCAGGCCAGCGCCCAACCATGACCGCGGTAGGTCGCCAGGATCCGGTCCTCGTCCCCGAGTGCGCGCAGCGCGCCGACCGGAACGGCCTCCTGCCCGAGACAAAGATGCATCGAGCCGGCCACCACGCCGTCCCGGCTGAGTTGAAGGCAACGCTCCTCGAACCGCCGGATCGTCACCAACTGACGGTAATCGTCAAGGTCTGACACAGCCGCAGGCTCCTTCGCTCGGGTCGCCCGCCGTCACCTTCGACCGGCGACCGCGTTGATCAGCCCACGATCGACCGCCCGGCCGGCGCCGCGATAGCAGGGATCACCCCTGGATTAGGACACCCACGGCGAGCGCGCATCCTCATGAGTTCAAGGCCGAAGGGCTGGAATCGTCTGCGATCTCGGCAATCGACACGTTGCCGGCCAGCAGGCCGCCGTCGACCGGGAGGGTGATTCCGGTGATCCAGGATGCCTGGTCCGAGGCCAGGAAGAGCACGGCATCAGCGACGTCCTCGCTCTGGCCGACCCTGCCCAGCGGATAGAACCGGACAAGGCGCTCGAGGACGGCCGGATTCCTTTCCATCCGGCGCTGCCAGACGGGCGTCGCTATCGTGCCCGGGGCCACTGCATTGCAGCGGATCCCGTGTCGGCCGTACTCGGCCGCGATGGCCTTCGTGAAGGAGATCAGCCCGGCCTTCGCCGCGGAGTAGACGGTCTGGCCGAAGTACTGCACGCCGTTGACCGAGCTGAGATTCACGATCACCCCGCTGCCTTTCGCGACCATGCCCGGCAGCACCGCACGGGTGAGTCGCATCGCGCCGGCCAGATCGACGTTCAACTCTCGCAACAACGCCTCGTCACTCATCTCGGTGAACGGGGTGTCCGAGCAGATCATCGCGTTGTTGATCAAGACGTCGATCGGACCGTACCGATCCTGAATCCCGGCCAGCACGTCCGGAATCCCCTGTGCGTCGGTGACGTCCAGCCGCAGCGCGAAGCTACCGGGCGTCATGGCCGCCGTCTCAGTGGCGGCGGCCTCATCAATGTCGGTGACGGCCACCACCGCACCCTCAGCAGCAAAGGCCTGTGCGGTCACCCGTCCGATGCCCGACCCCGCACCGGTGATCAAAACAACCCGCCCCTGAAATCGCATGCCCACTCGGACCCTCCTCGCCGGTCTCTCTGTCGAAATCATCCATGCTGTCCGTCGGAGGCGACCGGCAAGGCAGGGATCGCCTGGCCATCGATCCGCAAGTCGGCCACCATTGCCGTGGCACAGCGGCGACTCGCCGGCATCCCCTCGCACCGCACTGGAGCTGAACCATGATCCGCAGAAAAGCACTGGTCACCGGCGGCGGCAGCGGCCTCGGCGAGGCAACGGCCCGGCGATTGCGCGCCGACGGCCTCGACGTCGTCACCGTCGACCTGCGCGGCGCCGACGTTGCGGCCGACGTCACCGATGAGGAGTCGCTGGCGCGCATCGCAACGGAGGTAGGCCCGATCGACGTCCTGGTGAACTCCGCGGGGGTGGTCGGACCGAACCGGCCGCTGATCGAGACCACGGCCGATGAGTGGCGCGAGGTGTTCGAGGTGAACGTCATCGGCACCGTGAACACCCTGCGGGCGTTCGTGCCGACGATGTGCGAGCGCGGCTGGGGCCGGGTCGTCAACATCGCGAGCATGGCCGGCAAGGACGGCAACCCGAACCTGTCGGCCTACTCCGCATCCAAGGCTGCGGTCATCGGGCTGACGAAGTCGGTCGGCAAGGAACTGGCCACCAGCGGTGTCCTCGTCAACGTCATCGCTCCGGCCGTCATCGCGACGCCGATGAACGATGACACCGCACCGGAGGTACTGGCGCACATCACGAACCTCATCCCCATGAAGCGGGTCGGTCGGCCCGAGGAAGTTGCGGAGCTGGTGGCGTTCCTCTGCTCCGAGCGGGTCAGCTTCTCGACCGGGGCGGTGTACGACATCAGCGGTGGGCGAGCGACCTACTGAGTGCGCCGCTCAGCAGCATCCGGATACGAACGGCTCCTCGCTCGGTGATCCTGCCGCCTCGACATTGGTTGGGGGTGGCGTAGCGCCTACGGTGGTCCGCATCCGATCGATGGAGGCACGATGGTCGACTTCTCGCTCAGCGACGAACAGCGGGCGATTCGTGAGACGACGCGGGACTTCGTACGCAAGGAGCTGATGCCGCTGGAGAACGAGGTGCTCAGGCGGGAGCGGGCAGGGCTGCCAGGAGTCGAGCCCGACGTCGTGACCGAGCTCAGACTGAAGGCGAAGTCGTTCGGGTTCTGGGGACTGAGTACGCCCGAGGAGTACGGCGGGATGGACCTGTCGGCGGTCGACCAGACGCTGATCACGAGCGAGCTCGGGCGGACGTTCGTACCGTTCTCGTTCGGCGGCGAGGCCGACAACATTCTGTACGAGAGCAACGAGGATCAGCGCAAGGAGTACCTGCTGCCGACGATCTCGGGTGAGCGCAAATCGTGTTTCGCGATCACCGAGCCGGGCGCCGGCTCCGACACCCGCGCGATCCGGACCACCGCCCGCCGGGACGGGGACGAGTGGGTGATCCGGGGCGAGAAGACCTTCATCACCGGAGGCAACGAGGCGGACTTCGCGATCGTGATCGCGGTCACCGACGCCGAGAAGGGTTCGAAGGGCGGGTTCACCGCGTTCCTGGTCGACCGCGATCGTGGCTGGACGTCCGATCCGATCGTGACCATGGGCCAGGCGGTGCCGGCCACGCTCAACTTCGACGACGTACGGGTCCCGCACGATCACGTCCTCGGCGAGATCGGCCAGGGATACGAACTGGCGATGCGCTGGATCATGAAGGGCCGCTTCATCATCCCGGCCCGCGGGATCGGTGCCTGCGAACGGCTGCTCCAGTTGGCGATCGAGCAGGCGACGACGCGGCAGACGTTCGGCAACCCGATCGGCGACAACCAGGCGATCCAGTGGATGATCGCCGACTCCGAGGTCGAACTCGAGGCGGCTCGCTGGCTCGTCCTGTACGCCGCCTGGTCCGTCGATCAGGGTCGTCCGCCCCAGCACGACAGCGCGATCGCCAAGCTCTACGGCACGAACACCGTCAACCGCGTCGCCGACCGGGTGCTCCAGATCCACGGCGGGATGGGCTACACGAAAGAGCTCCCGATCGAGCGATGGTTCCGTGAGGTCCGGCTCTGGCGCATCTTCGAAGGTACTGACGAGATGCAGCGACTGATCATCGCCCGCGACCTACTCCGCGGCTACCGCAAACCAGGTGCCCACTTCAACTGACGCGGGCGGAGGTCAGCAGGGTTCGGACCGGCCGTCAGAGCCGCAGTGGGATGATCGGGCGGTGAAGATTCTCTCGATTCAGTCCGCGGTCGCTTTTGGGCACGTGGGCAATTCGGCCGCCGTCTTTCCGCTCCAGCGCATCGGAGTCGAGGTGCTGCCGGTGTACACGGTGAACTTCTCGAACCACACCGGGTACGGCGCGTGGCGGGGGCCGATGATCAGCCCGGACGACGTACGAGAGGTTCTCCTGGGCATCGAGGACCGCGGGGTTCTTCCGCAGATCGACGTGATTCTTTCGGGCTACCAGGGCGGCGAGGGGATCGCTGACGTCATCCTCGAGGCCGTGCAGCGGGTGAAGGCGGCGAATCCCTCGGCGGTGTACTCCTGCGACCCGGTGATGGGGAACGCGAAGTCCGGATGCTTCGTTGCTCCGGCCATTCCTGTGCTGCTGCGCGACCGGGTGGTTCCGGCCGCCGACATCATCACGCCGAACCAGTTCGAGCTGGGGTTCCTGACCGACACCGAACCTGACACGCTCGAGTCGACGCTGGCCTCGGTGGAGCTCGTGCGGGCGACCGGACCGCGCACGGTATTGGTCACCAGCGTCGAGCGCCCCGACCGTGAGGACGGCACGATCGAGATGCTCGCCGTCGACGACAATGGCGCATGGCTGGTGCAAACGCCGTACATCCCGATGAAGGCGAACGGCTCGGGTGACGTGACGGCCGCGCTCTTCACGGCCCACTACCGCCGTACGGGCGATCTCGCCGACGCCCTCGCCCGGGCAACCTCGAGCGTCTTCGACCTGCTCACCCGCACCCACGAGTCAGGAGAGCGCGAGCTCCAACTCATCGAGTCCCAGGACGCCTACGCCAACCCCCAAATGCAGTTCACCCCCCACCGCATCGCCTGACCAGCCAGGCGAGCCCGGATCCAGCTGACGAGTCAGAGGGCCGGAGTCATCAGGGCCAGCATCGCGGCGATGCCGGCGCACGAGAGACCGTGGCAGCTGCAGGCAAGTCGGTGGCCGGGGGCGCGTGCGACCCGGACTGCCCACCAAAGCGTCGCGAGGGCCAGCAGGCCGGCCACGACCCAGCTGAGGAGTGCCGCCCAGGCGTGCAGCCCGGTCAGGTCGTTGATCGAACCGCGACGGTGCTCGTGGACCATCGCCATGGCGGGCATGTCCATCACGGCCGGCATCAGCGCCGGCATCGTGATCAGCATCCACACCATGCCCAGATTCATTGCTGCATGCATCAGTTCACCGGCCCGGGTCGGGACCGTGTCGGAGCCGGACAGGCGATGGAAGAACACCAGCGCCATCGCACCGAAGACAACGACCTGGGGCCACCGAGCACCTGTTGCCGATGGCCACCACAACATCACCACCATGGCCGGGCTCATCACGACATGGTTGACGTCGACAACCGTTTCGAAGCCCTGGGAGCGTGCCGTTGCCAGCCGCCACAGGTTGTACAGCCCGGTCGCCGCGAACACCACCGTCAACGCAACTGGCCAGACTCCACTCAGCACGTCCGCTCAACTCCAGCCCACTCGACAACGACCAGACCACCGTGGGAAATGTCTTCACGGATTTACCTGCAACGGCTGCTGATGTCAACTCGTATACCCGAGTCATGTTTCGAGATCATTCGAATTGATTTACATTCCATTGCCCGCGGTATCAACTAGGAGCGGGCAGAAGCACACAAATCAACTATAAAGGAGGGAAATCAATGCGAACCCTGCGCTATTTCTTGCGTTCGAACTTCGGCGGAACCGATAGGCCCGGCGGACTTTGGGTCAAGTATCGCATGCCGTTCTGACATCCGTCGGCGGTCCGCCGCGCAAAGGGGCGGACCGCCGATTTCTGGTCACGTCGGCACCAGGGAGGGGCAAGACATCGAGACCGTCGACATATCCGAAGCCGAGACCGAACAATTCATCGCCGCTCCGGCTGCCATCCTCGAACTGTGGTCGAAGCAGCCGCAGATCGGGGTGCGGGTGCTGGCGGACGGCCGCTTCGTCGTCACCGATCCGCGACTGGCCCGGAGGTCTCTGAGGAGCACGACCGAGCCGCTTCGGGCCGAGTCGGCGCCGTTCGGCGGGATCCCCGGATGGATTCCCGGATCTGCGTCTGGACGTCCCGCCTCGGTTGCGATGGCAACAGCCGTGGAGGCGGCGACGCGGGCGACCTCACCGGACCGGATGAACGAGCTACTGACCGAGTTCGGGGCCGGCGCCACACCCTGGCCGGCAGCAGCAGGTGAGCTCTGTCTGCGGATGGTGTTGCCGCACGTGCTGCCGAACGTCGATAGGCGACTGGGCACCCGCGCCGGCCGAAGTCTGGCCACCCTCGCCGGTCTGGCACACGACAGCACCCGGGGAAGGCGCTGGAAGGCGCGACTGGCCCACAGCAGAACCCTGTCCACCCTGTACGGCGAACTGTCACAGACCAGTCAAGGCAACGAACTCGTCGCCGTCTTGCGCGCCGTCCTCGGCTCGGACGACGAGGTCGCGCTCGCGGTGGACGGTCTGATCGTAGCCGCGTGCCGCGCGACGTCGGTCGCCCTGAGCTGGTCCATACTCCTACGGGCCGGCTGGACACCGGAAACGCCGGCCGGCGCGGTTCTGCAGTTGCCGCCTGTCCCGTCCGGAGATCCTCTGCGGGAGGCCCTGCGCCTGTGGCCGCCCGCCTGGCTGCTGCATCGCGACGTACGGCAGTCGGTCGCGATCGGCGATCGTACAGCGGAGCCGGGCGGTCAGGTGCTCGTCTGCGTCTACCTGATGCATCGGCGACCGGAGATTTGGGAGGATCCCGAGTCCTACCGGCCGGAGCGATGGATCGATCCGCCGGAGCGGTACCGAGATGCGTACCTGCCCTTCGGTCTCGGTCCGGCCGCCTGCATCGGTGCACGGTTCGTCACCGACGTCCTGACGCGGTGCCACCAGGTGATCAACAGTGCCGAACTGCGGATGATCGACAGCATGCCCGTGCTGGGGCCGCTGTGCGACCCACCGCGGTTCGCGCTCACCTTGATGGATGCCGGTCCGGCCGAACCACCAATCGCAGCAACAGGAAGGAGGTCTGCATGAGTAACAGGGAGTGGTAGCCCACAGAAGGCCCCCGTGCAACTGCAGGTGGGCCCGTCGCCGGGGGCCTGGCTACCACAGCGACTGCTGGTCCGGCTTCTGCCTCCGGGTGCAACGTGTACCTGCTGACCAGCTTCGAAATGGTTACAGCTCACTTCTCGCTGCCCTTGCAGAGGTGCGCGATTCGCTGCCGCAGACGCGGCGCCTCCAGCCCGGTGGAGTCACTGAGTAGCGCGGCTGCCGAGGCCCTAGGCTGATCCACCCGGTGGCAGGGCCCGCCAGACCAGGTCACCGAACACAAGCCGCCACCCCAGTGGCCGTCGTGCCCCGCTCCGATTGGTGCGCGAAGCCCTTCCCCAGTTGACGCTTGGCGGTGGAGTTGTGGT